>NZ_CP040915.1:3108656-3462984 GCF_006352065.1 Georgenia yuyongxinii
ACACGGCCCCGCGGCGCACGGCGAAGGTGTCGGTGCCGTTGCCGTCCCAGTCGCCGATCAGCACCGTGTCGTCGCCGCGTCCGTAGACGGCGACGACGTCGGCCCGGCCGGCCGTGAGGGAGTTCTTGACGTGGTACTCCGCACCCCGGCGCACAGCGAGGGTGTCGACGCCGTCGCCGTCCCAGTCCCCCACGAGGACCGTGTCGCCGGCCCGGCCGTACGTGAAGGAGTGCTCCGGGGCGCCGGTCGAGTTGGAGTTGCGCACGAAGAATGTCCCACCGCGACGATAGGCGAGGGTGTCGACGCCGTCGCCATCCCAGTCGCCCACATAGAAGTAGTCGGTGATCTCGCCGTAAGTGAAGACGGTGCTCGCCTGGGCGGCGAAGGTGTCGGAGAGGTAGAAGTCGTTGCCCCACCCGTCGGACTGGCCCTTGGCGGCGGTGGTGGTCACCCCGGTGACCATGGTTCCCAATACGAGGAGGGCCACTGCGGACGCGCTCCCGATCCGTCGCAGTTTCATCTCCGGGCCCCCATGTTCGCGCTGACGAGTCACCGAGAGGTTAGGACGCCTCCGGTCCGTTTCACGGGACGCGCCGGGAGGCGTGTCCGGGCGGCGGGAGCGAGCGCTGGCTCCCTCCCGCCGCCCGCCGATGGCCGTCGGCTGGTCGCCGGTGGCCAGCGGCCGGTCGTCGGCCGCCGGTGGCCTTTCGCCGGTGGCCAGCGCTCAGCGCTCAGCGCTCAGCCGAAGTAGCTCTCGCAGGCTTCGCCGTCCTTGTCGGCGTCGAGTCGGTGCACGTCGCCGCGTCCCTGTGCCTTCCAGTAGTCGAGCGTCGCCTGCGCCTCCGCCTTCGTGCGGAAGTCGGGGCAGTCCAGGTCGGGCGAGCTCGGCCGGTGGGCAGGCTTCGGCGCGGGAGCCGGGGCCGGCGCGGGCGCGGGCTGGGGCGCGGGTCGGCGGATGCCGAGGGTGTCGGTGCGGTCGCCGTTCCAGTCGCCCACCAAGGTGGTGTCCGTCGTCCGCCCGAAGACCACGGTCCGGTCCGCCGAGCCCGGCCGGATCGCGTTGGCCACGAAGTAGGTCGCCCCGCGGCGCACGGTGAACGAGTCGTCCCCGTCACCGTCGAAGTCGCCCACGTAGACGTCGTCGTTCGCCCGGCCGTACACGGCGACCTGATCCGCCCGGCCCGCGCTGATGGAGTTCTTCACGTGATACTCCGAGCCACGACGCACCGCGAAGGTGTCCTTGCCGTCCCCGTCCCAGTCCCCGACCAAGATCGCGTCACCCGCGCGGCCGTACACGGCCCGGTGGTCGGCCGGACCACCCGCGAGGGAGTTCTTCACGTGGTACTCCGCGCCACGACGAACCGCGAAGGTGTCGGAACCGTTGCCGTCCCAGTCCCCCACCAGCACCACGTCACCAGGACGGCCGTAGGTCACCACCTGGTCCGCGTTACCACCGGCGTTGGAGTTCTTGATGTAGAACGTCGCACCGCGCCGCAACGCCAGGGTGTCCGTGCCGTTGCCGTCCCAGTCACCGACGAAGACGTCGTCGGTGGCGCTGCCGTAGCTGAACTCGATGTTCGCCTTGGCCGAGAACGAGTCCGACAGGAAGTACTGGTTCCCGGATCCGCCGATCTCGCCGCCCTTGGCTCCGGCCGGCGCGGCGATTAGCACCGCCGTCAAGCATGCGGCCCCGGCGGCCGCGATCATGCGTCGTGCACTCATCTGTGGTTCCCCTTCGATCCCCATTGCGTGGCACAGTTGCCCCGCCGCGTCCGCATTCCGATCACCGCTGATCGAGCGAGTCGTGTACGGACACCTGTTGCCGATAATAGTCGCCCGCTTCGGTCGTGCCCGCGCCCACAACCACACTCAGCGGCAGGTGTAACCGAACCGCTGGGTGTTGTAGAGCTCGCCGCCGACGACCACCGTCCCGGTCGCGACGAAGCCGAGCTCGGGGTTGAGGATGTTGGCGCGGTGACCGGGTGAGGCCATGTACCGCTGCATCGCCAGCTCGGGCTTGCTCGAGTAGCTCGACCAGAAGATGTTCTCGGCGTAGCCGCTCGGGCAGCCGGCTCCGGCAGCGTCGTCCCACAGGGTGCGACTAGTGGCGTGCTGGAACGAGTCGGTCCGGGCCATCCAGGACGAGTGGGAGAGGGCGCCGCCTCGTAGCGGTGGCCAGTACGCGAGGGGCGGCAGGCCGTGCCGGGCCCGTTCGATGTTGATGAGCCCGACCATCTGGGCGTCGTAGGCCTCCTGGGCCCCGGAGACCGTGCCGCCGATGTGCTGCACGGTGGATGCGCGCCGTAGGCCCAGGGTGTCGGTGCCGTCGCCGTTCCAGTCCCCGACCAACGTGGTGTCGGTGGTACGGCCGTAGACGATCGTGCGGTCCGCCGAACCAGGACGGATCACGTTGGCGACGTAGTACGTGGCGCCACGGCGCACGGTGAACGAGTCGTCCCCGTCACCGTCGAAGTCGCCCACGTAGACGTCGTCGTTCGCCCGGCCGTACACGGCGACCTGATCCGACCGGCCCGCGCTGATGGAGTTCTTCACGTGGTACTCCGAGCCACGGCGCACCGCGAAGGTGTCCTCGCCGTCCCCGTCCCAGTCCCCCACCAGAATCGCGTCCCCGGCTCGGCCGTATACCGCCTTGGCATCCGCCGGACCACCCGTGAGGGAGTTCTTCACGTGGTACTCCGAGCCACGACGAACCGCGAAGGTGTCGGTGCCGTTGCCGTCCCAGTCCCCCACCAGCACCACGTCGCCGGGACGGCCGTAGGTCACGACCTGGTCCGGGTTTCCACCGGCGTTGGAGTTCTTGATGTAGAACGTCGCACCGCGGCGCAGGGCCAGCGTGTCCGTGCCGTTGCCGTCCCAGTCACCGACGAAGACGTCGTCGGTGGCGCTGCCGTAGCTGAACTCGATGTTCGCCTTGGCCGAGAACGAGTCCGACAAGAAGTAGGTGTCCCCGCTGCCGCCGACCTCCTGCCCCGCAGCGGTGGCGGGCGCAGCGGTCGACAGGCCGGTCATCACGAGACCGGCAACCATCAGCGTCCTGAGGCACATCCTGCGCGGCACATCTCCCCTTGCAGCGTCGAGTGGCTACCTGGGATATCGGTCGCACTCTGACGCGGATGAGGCATCGGAGGGAGACGCTCGCCCTCAGCGACAAGCGCCGTCACGCGGGCGGACTGGCTGGCTGGCGCGCCGGCTCGCGCGCGGGCTGGCTGGCTGGCGGACTGGGGAACTTTCGTCAGGCCAGGCCTGACGGATCTTCCCCGATACGGTCGCCAGACGCACCAGCACGGCCACCCGGCGCACCAGCACGGCCGCCCGACGCAGCGTCAGCACCTTCCACCCCGGCCCGGCGTCGCGCCAGCACCGCGCCGGTGAGCCCCAGCAGCAGGTCGGCAAGTGTCAGAAGCACGCGGCTCAGCAGCACGACGACGACTACGGAACCAGCGCCGAGCTGACCGAGCAGCATCGCACCGAGCACCGCCTCACGAGCACCCACGCCGGCCGGGACGACGATGATCAGGAACCCGACCGTCCAGGCGAGCGCATACCCGCCCACGGCCAGGGCGTAGGTGGCCGGCGTCGGCTCCATCCCGACCGCTGTTGCCAGCAGCCAGACCTGCAGCCCTGCGAGGAACCAGGAGATCAGGGCCCACCCGCTCGCGGCGGCGATGCCGCGTGCGGTGAGCGGTTGCTCGAGCGGGGGCCGGCGCGTCAGGCGCAGGGCGAGGTTGAGCAGTCGGTTGAGCACCGGCGGGACGAGCATGACCAGAACGAGCGGCAGTGCCCAGACCACCCAGCCGTACCGGTCGGTCACCCCGCCCGGTGCCAGTGCCACCGCCCCGGCGGCGAGTGCGAGCGCGGTGACGATCGAGACGAGGATCGAGACCGCCATCACGGAGACCGAGCGCCGCCGCGGGATCTGGTGGTCGGCGCCCATCTCGGCCGCCGCCACGATGTTCCACACCCCGCCCGGCAGGTACTTGCCCACCTGCGAGACGAAGAAGACTGTCGACGACGCGCGAACCGTCAGCGGCGATCCGAGATCGTGCAGCACGGCACGCCAGGACAGCATCGTGAAGAACACGTACACGACACTGAGCGCCAGCGTGGCGGCGAGGATGCCGCCCGGGATGGCGCCGAGCGCGTCCCGGACGTCGTCCCACTGCGACGCGACCGCCCACGCGGCGGCCCCGAGGGCGAGGAGGACGAAGATCGTGCGCACGGCGCGCGTCCGGAGCAGCTCGAGGAGGCGTCCCATCACCGCTCCAGCGCCGCGACGAGCGGGCGTACCACGGCCTGAGGGGTGAACCGCTCAGCCGCCACCACGGCGGCGCGACGGCGCAGCTCGGCAAGCCGTGCCGGGTCTCCGGCGAAAGCGGCCAGGGTGTCCGCGAGCGCCTCGGCGTCACCCGCCGGCACGTAGGCGGCGGCGTCACCGAGCGCGCGCCGTTGGGGGGCGGTGTCCGAGGTGACGACGGCCGCCCCGGCCGCGGCGCCCTGGTAGACCTTGTTCGGTACCACGCGCAGTGCCTTCGGCGTCGTGCCGAAGATCCCCAGGCTCACGTCGTGCTGTGCGACGACAGCCGGGAGCTGGCTGCCGTCGACCCAGGTGTGCCAGGTCACCTCCGGCAGGCCGTCGACGTCGCGGTGCACCGCCGCCACGTCTTGGCCCGACCCGATGAGGGTCGCTCGCACCTCGACGCCGCGCTGGTGCAGGAGCCGCAGTGCGCGCCCGATCACCGGCGCCCCCTGCAAAGGTGTGAAGAGGCCGAAGAACACCACGGAGAGCGGACGCAGCTGGACGCCCGCCGCAAGCTCGGACGGCGGTGCCGCCGCCGCCGGACCCGCGGCATCGGGCGAGCTCGTCGCGCCGTCGCGCGCGGCCGCGAACCACACACCCGTCGCACCCACCGGGACGACGACGGCCTTGCGTCGTTCTGCCTCGGGCATCAGCTCGCGGTGCTCGTCGGTGTCGAGCACCACCAGCGAGGCCGCGGCGATCGCCAGCCGGTCCAACCGCCCGAGCAGGCGCGTGCGCAGCCCGTGTCCGGCGCCCCGGTCGACCGCCGTGTCGGCCGCGAAGACCAGGTGGTCGAGCACGATGGTGCGACGTGGGAACAGCACTCGGGCCAGGAGCACATCGAAGTGGCCGAGATAGCCCACGAGCACGGCGTCGGGGCGGCGACCTGTCCGGCGCGTACGGGACCGCAGGCGGAGGGCACCGACGGTGAGGCGCCCCCAGAGCGAGGCAAGCCGCGCAGCGAGGACCGGAAGACGCCAGGGCTGGCGCAGCATCTGCACACGCTGCGCGGTGGTGAGGTCGAGGGGATGGTTCAGCTCGTCGACCGTGACGCCGCTGTCACGCAGCCCATCGATGAGGACCTGAACCCGAGGATGCTTCGCGACGTCGTAGGTCCCGAAGGCCAGGACTCTCACCGTGAGGCGACCGTCTCACCCGTCGCGGTGGTGGCCGGCCGCGCCCCCGGGACGGCGTCCGCGGGGGCGGCGATGGTGACTGGCCGCCCGGACCTGCGGGCACCGTCCGAGGACACGACGTTGCCGGCGGTGACGACGGCCACCGGACCAAGGTGGCTCAGCCCGTCCTGGTGCGCGACCTCGAGAAGCGTGACCTCGGCGGCGGGCCGGTACTGGATTTCCTTCAGCCGCTCGAGGGACTCCTCGAGCAGCACGCGGTTGGTGCGCAGCAGGTCGGCGATGATCAGCAGCGCGTAGCACAGCAGCGCGCCGACCAGCATGGCCGTGCCGAAGATCAGGGACTGCACGTGCCCGCCGGCATCCCCCTGGAGCCAGAAGAGGAAGAACCGCACGAACGGGATCATCGCCGCGACCAGCATGACGCTGCCGAGGGTCCCCAGGATCATGTGCGGCTTGAACATCAGGTAGGACCGGGTGATCGCGGTCCCCGACTTGAACATGTGCTGCCAGATGTTCTTGAACAGTCGGGACTCGCGGGTCTTCGGGTTCGTGGTGATCGGCAGGGACGCGATGCGCAGACGCTTGTTCCCCGCCTGGATGATCGTCTCCATGCAGTAGCTGAACTGCGTGACGACG
This sequence comes from Georgenia yuyongxinii, assembly GCF_006352065.1. Taxonomy (NCBI): domain Bacteria; kingdom Bacillati; phylum Actinomycetota; class Actinomycetes; order Allobogoriellales; family Allobogoriellaceae; genus Georgenia; species Georgenia yuyongxinii. Next base: position 3,114,747 of record NZ_CP040915.1, read on the forward strand.
TTCAGCCGAATGAGCGAGGACTTCGAGTACGCGCGGAACCCGGAGGCGGCGTCGGGCAGCGCGGTGCCGGCGGCCTTGTTGACCACCTCGGAGCCCACCCGCTGCATGGCCTTCTTGAACGGGGAGAAGTGCGCGATCTTCGAGGTTTGCCGGTCGGCGATGACGATGTCCGCCTGGCCGTGGATGATCGGCTGGACGAGGTCCGCAATGCGGTCCTGCGGGTACTGGTTGTCGCCGTCGGTGTTGACCACGATGTCTGCCCCGTGCGCCAGGGCGTAGTCGATGCCGTCACGGAACGAGCGGGCGAGGCCCATGTTGCGGGCATGCCGCACGAAGTGCACCACCCCGTGCTCCTCGGCCACCTCGATGGTGCGGTCGGTGGAGCCGTCGTCGATGATGAGGATCTCGATCGAGTCGATCCCGGGGATCTCCCGCGGGATCGACGAGAGCACCAGCGGCAGGGTCTCCTCCTCGTTGAGGCAGGGGACCTGGACGAACAGCTTCATGTTTTCCTCGCTCACCTCGTGCGGCACGCTCTCGGCGCGCCGCCGGCGCAGCCGTCGACCCGAGGGATAGGGACAGTGACAGACGGTCGTGAGTCTAGTCGGGACCGCACCGGCGTGGCCGGGACAGTGTCGTCGCACGCGTCACACCGGGAGCGGGCCGGCCCTGGGAGTGGTGACGCTTGACGGCCCGCCAACGGGCGAACAGTAGCCTTCACCCCATGACGGACCAGCAGGAAACCGAGCTCCAGGCGACGACGGCGCAGCCTCCGTCGCCCGTCGGCAGGGCTTATCGCGTGAGCGGGACCCGGCCCGACCCCGCGCCGGCGAAGGACGCCGGGCCGGCCGTCCCCGGGCCGGCCGTCCCCGGGCCGGCCGTCCCCGGGCCGGCCGTCCCCGGGGCGCCGGCCCAACGGAGCGCGGGCGGCCGGGCCTGGGCGGTCACAGCCGTGTGGTGCCTGGTCCTGGTGCTCCTGAGCGTCGGCGTCTCCGCACTCGGCACGCTCAACGGCCCCAGCCTCTCCGCGCTCGACGAGCACACGCATCTGGACTACGCGTGGAAGATCTCTCACGGGCAGGTTCCTCGCGCGGGCGACACCCTGAGCCCGGAGATCCGCGAGGAGTGGGCGTGCCGCTCGCAGGACAACCTCGCCCAGCTGCTGCCCGCGTGCGGGTCCTCCTCGTCGGCCGCCGACTTTCCGTTCGACGCCGAGAACTACAACACCTGGCACCCGCCGGTGTACTACGCCGTCACCGGCGTGCTCGCGCGCGCCATCACCGCCCTGCCGGTGGACCTGACGTTCACCACGGCCGCCCGCCTGCTTGGCGGCGCGTGGCTCGCCGCCGGCCTGGTGGCGCTGTTCGGGGTGCTGCGCATGTGGCGGCTGCCGCACTGGCTCGCCGCCGCGGCCGCGGCGCTGGTGGCCGGCATCCCGGGGGTGGCGCACGCCGCCAGCACCGTGACCAACGACGCCCCGGCCGTACTGATCGGCGCGGGCGCCGCGTGGGTGCTGACCCGCGTGGTGCGGGACGGGCGCACCGGATGGGCGTTGCCGGCGCTCGTGGCACTGCTGGCGGCAAGCACGAAGCTGATGAACGCCGTCGCCATTCTTACGGTGGCCGGGGTGCTCCTGCTGTGGGCGGTTGGCCTCTGGCGAGCCGGGCACCGTCCCAAGGCGTACCGGCTGCTGCTGATCACCGGCGCCGTGGTCGCGGCCGTGGGGCTCGTGGCCTTCGGGTGGGGCGCGCTCCAGGGCGCCCGCACGCCGGCGGGGTGGACGAACCCGATCGGTGGGACGAACACCGCCCCCGTCCACGGGCTCCCGCTCGACGAGTGGGCACCCACACTGATGAGCGCCTTCGGGCTTGTGCAGAACTACTACCTGCAGCCCGCCGTGACCTCGACCCTCGTGGTCGCGGTCGTCGGTCTGCTGGCTGTGCTGTTCACTGCGGCCCCGCTCCTCGGCCTGGTCGGCTTCGCCAAGGGCACCCCGGAGCGGATGGCCGGCTGGGCGACGTTGGCGGGCACGCTGGCCGTCCCGCTCCTCGTCCAGGTCCAGGAGTTCCTCCGCGGCGGGGAGTACTTCGGGATCGTCTCCTCCCGCTACGCCGTCACGCTCATCCCGCTGACCGTCATCACGCTGGCGCTCGTGGCACACCGCCAGCAGTGGCGGGTCGCGTCCGTCGTCGTGCCCGTGGTCAGCGTGGGCGCCGTCGTGCTGAGCTTCGCCACGGTCTTCTAGCGGGCGCTGCCGGCCGGCTGGCCGGCATCGCCGTCCCGCCGGGCGGCATCGCCGTCCCGCTGGGCGGCCCTGCGGTCGCGGCGGGCGAGCCAGACCCAGGCCGCGGCGAGCGCGAGCGCCGTCGCACCGGCCACCCACGGACCCACGCCCCAGCCCACCGGCCGGTACGCGAGGTCGATCACGTGCTCGCCGGCAGGCACCGGCACGCCCTTCATGGCGTGGTCGGCACGAACGATCGGGACCTCCCGGCCGTCGACGGTGGCGACCCAGTCGTCCTGGAAGCCGTCCGCCACCACGAGCATCCCGGCGCCGTCGGACGTGACGCGCACGCGCTGGAGGTCGTCGTCGTCCTGTTCCACGAGGACGACGGCGGGCGCCCCGTCGAAGGCGTGGGCGGCGGCGTCCGACCCGGTCAGCAGCACCGTCGTGGGCGCGACGTCGGCCATGAGCTCGGCACACTCCACGGCCGTCTCGCACGTCTCAGCGCCCGACGCCCACCGGAAGCGCGGCAGTACGCTCTCGCGCTCGTAGACCTGGGCGTCCGCGGTCTGCACGAGGGTCAGACCGTCGTCGGGGGCCACGATGACGCCCGCCCAGGCCGCGCCCTGCTGGTCCGGGAACCCGCCCGCGGCGCGCACCTCGAGGTCGGCGCCACCCTCGGCGCGCACGGTGACCGTGTAGGGCTCGGTCGTCGTGGCGAGGTGTTCCCCGGCGACGGCGACCGTGACGGTGCCGGTCTCGTGGTCCCGGAGCCGGCGCGAGCTCTCGGCGAGGACCCGGCCGTCGGCGGCAACCGCCTGGGCGACGAGGCGGCCGGTGTCCCCCGACTCCGGGACGTCACCGGTGGATCCGACGAGCTCGACGACGGCGCCGCGCACGGGCGTCCCGGCGGGCACGACGCGGGCGGCGACGGCTTCCTGCAGCACCACGCTGCGGGCGTCGTCCTGCTCTCCGTCGCCCCAGAAGGACCCGAGCGGCACCATGGTGGTGTCGGCGACGCCGTAGCGGACGGCGAACCGGTCCATGACCGGGCCTTCGAGGGCGCCCAAGGTGCTGAGCGAGTGGGAGGTCGCCGAGGCGAACATGCCGGGATCGGCCTCGAGGAGCAGGGCACGCCACTCCTCCGGGGTGAAGGTGTGCCCAGAGAGGGAACGCAGCCCGTGGACCTGGCCGGCCCCGCCCCAGTACGCGCTGTGCACGCCGACGAGGCGTTCCCGGCCCAGGTTGGCCCGCAGGAAGGCGTCTGTGCTGGTCTCGCGGTACGCCAGCTCCGGGTCCACACGGGGCCACATCGCGTGGGCGAAGGTGAGCCCGTCCACCGCCAGCAGGACCGGGATCGCGGCGACGGCGACGGCGCGCCACCGGACCCGCGGAGCCATCGCCCACGCCCAGGCCAGCGCGACGCCCGCGCCGCAGAGGAAGCCGAGCAGCACGGTGCCGCGCACCTGCTGCCACTCCTGCGGACCCGGTGCGACGGAGTATGTCGCCCAGGCGGCGGCGCCGAGCAGGACCGGCCCCGCCGCCACGGCGAGCCAGCGCCACCAGCGGCCCTGCCCGGCTGAGCGGGCGACGGCGTCGAAGCCGACGGCGGCGAGCATGGCGAGCATGAGGCCGCCGACGGCGCGCATGCGGTGCAGGCCGGAGCCGCCCATCAGGGGCAGCAGCTGGAGGAGGTAGTTGAGCGGTCCGCCCAGGAAGGTCGCGGCGAGGGCCACCAGGCCACCGACGAGGAGGAAGGTGCGCACACCCCGGCTGAGCCATGCCCCGACGGGCAGCACCACGGCGGCCAGGCACAGCACGACGGCGCCGGCGCCGACGAACGAGATGCCCTCGACGGGGATGTAGCTGCCCCAGCGTGCGTCCCCGCTGTGGCACGTGCCCAGGGCCTGGGGATAGGCGATGGTGAGGATCTCGCCCAGCCCGATCGTCGCGGTCCAGGCGTTCGCCCGGCGCTCGAGGTCCACGGTGCCCATGAGCTGCTGCGCCCAGGGCACCACCTGGAAGCCGACGAGCAGCAGCGCCACCGCTCCCCCGCCCGCGGCGAGCAGCGGGGCACGGCCCCAGCGTTCCCAAGGACCGCCCCGGGCGGCGCGGCCCGTCGTCCGGTTGAGCACCACCAGCCGGACGACGGCGTAGGCGGCGGCGAGGTAGACGGCGTGCACCGCGATGGCCGGGAATCCACCCAGCACGATCGCGGCGACCACGAGCGGCAGCGGCAGGGCGGAGCGCACGGTCCGGTCCTGGACGAGGCGCTCCATCGCCCAGAACAGCAGCGGGAAGAACGCGGCGGTGCGGGTCTGTGGCCAGTTGGTCCACATGACCATGAACGAGCCGGTGGCGTAGAGGAAGCCGCCCACCACGCCCGCCGGCACGGAGAGCCCGACCCGACGCGCCCACAAGACCGTGCCGGCCAGGATCGCGGCGACCTCGAAGAGCTTCATCCACCCCTGGAACGCGGCATCCGGCATGGCGAGCGTCGCCTGGAAGATCGGGGAGACCACCCCCTGGAAGGGAGCGGCGGCGAGGATCGTGCCGGCCGAGGCGTAGTTGTCCCACAGCGGTGCCGGATCCCCCGCGGCGAGCCGGTCGCGGTACACGAGCTGGTGCGGGAGGGAGGCGTCGATGGTGTCCGAGACGCAGGTGTTGACCACCTGCTCGACCGTGCTCGTCTCTGCCCAGGGCGCGCGCCGCTCGATGAGGTCGCCGGCGGCGAACAGCCGCAGGCCCAGGAGGGAGGGGCCGAGCAGCACGACGACGAGCAGCACCGGGGCCAGCCAGGCCGTCCAGCGCGCGGGGGCCCGCTGGACGTCCCGCGCCCGGTGGTCTGGCTCCTCCCCCGACCTCACTCAGCGTCCCAGCCGGCGGCGCGCCACGCCCACGGCCCGGACGGCGACGGCGCGGGCGCCCTCCGCGCGGTAGACCCGCCGTGCGGCGGCGGCCTTGCCGAGCAGCGGCGCCGCCCGGCGGGCCAGCGGGTGCCGGCGCACGCCGGCGCGCAGCCCGTCCGCGGTGGGGACGGCATAGGGCTCGACGAACGCGTCAGCGGCGGAGAGCGGCTCGTCGTCGACCACCGGCTCCCAATCGGTGGGGCGGCGCGCCCCGTGCAGCCGCACGTGCTCGGCGGCGGCGAGGAGGTTGTCGAGGTACACCGGTCCCTGGACGTGCGGGGACCAGCGCAGCAACGCCTCGCGCCGCGCCTGGGTGCCGATGCGGCGGCGCAGGGCGACGTCGTCCAGGAGCGCCGTGATCGCCTCCTGCCACTGGCTCGGGGACGTGGCCAGGAACCCGGTGCGGCCGTGGTCCACGGACTCGCGGAACGGCTGGGTGGAGGACGCCACCACCGGGGTCTCCACCAGGGCGGCCTCGAGCCACTTGATGGCGGACTTCGCCTCGTTGAACTGGCTGGCCTCGGTCAGCGGCGCGAGGCAGACGTCCACGTCGCGCAGCAGGCCGGGCAGCTCGTGCCAGGGTGTGAACGGCAGCCGGTGCACCCTGCCCGCCACCTGCTCCAGGGCGGCGGTCGGCTTGAGGTGGCCACCGAGCCAGAGCTCGACGTCGGGATGGGCCCGCATGACCTCGAGGACGGCGGGCTCGACGTACGCCCAGTCGGCGTCGTGGGTGGTGGTGCCGGAGAAGTAGCCGATCCGCAACGGTCCGGGGGTGCGCTCGCGCTGCACGGCGGCGTCACTGGCCTGCGCGAGCAGGGTGCCCACGCCGTTGGCGAAGCGGCGGGCGGGCAGCCCGGTCACCGCCGTCGCGTGCCGGCACAGCTCCTCGGTGCTGCCGATGAACACGTCCGCCAGCTCCATGGTGGTGCGGTACCGGGCGACTCCGCGCCACCACAGGGCGATCTCCTCCTCGGGCAGCCCGGCCAGGCCGTGCACCTGGCTCTGCAGCGAGGGGTCGAAGATGAGGTCGTCGACGTCGAAGAGCACCGGGACGCGCCGCTCCCGCGCCCGCACCTTCTCGACCAGGTCGACCACCTGGGCGGTGGCCGGCACCCGGTAGAAGACGACGGCGTCAGCCTCCTCCACGAGGTGGGTCAGCTCGGGGTCGCGGTAGTGCCGCACGTCGACGTGGCGGCCGAGGGCGCGCAGCGCCTCGGCGGGCAGGTGCGCCCGGTAGCGCAGCGGCGCTCCCTGGATGCCGACGACGAAGAGGATCCGCTGCATGAGCTGGTCCGCGGCCGCTCGCACGGGCCGTGCGTCGGTCTCGGGCTGGAGCGAGGGCGCAGCGAGGAGGTCCTCGTACCGGCTGATCAGCCCGGCGGCCTGGTCGGCGAACGAGCGCATCGGGGTGGCCGACCCCTCGCCCTTCATCGCCGCCACCCGGGACGGCTCCTCGATGATCCCGCGCAGCGCCGCGGCCAGTGCGGTCGCGTCCGCGGCGGGCACCACGAGCCCGTTGCGGCCGTGCGCGACCGCTTCCTCGGGGCCGAGCGTGTCCGAGCACACCACGGCCAGCCCGGCGGCGAGCGCCTCCCGGGTGAGGATGGAGTGGGACTCACGCACCACCGAGGGGAGCACGAGGACGTCGTGCGCGGCGAGCACGTTCCCAAGGTCCGCGGGGCGGTAGGCCGGACGCAGCCGGACCTGCGCCGGCACGTCGCCGGCGGCAGCCTCGTCCACGCCGTACAGGTCCAGCTGCCACCCCTCGGTCCCGGCGAGCTCACGCGCCGCCGTCCGCAGGATCGTGAAGCCCTTCATCGGGTCCGCGCCCCCGGCGTACATCAGCCGCAGGGGTGACCCGACCGGTCCGGGCGGCGCAGTGACCACACCGGCGGGAACCGTGGCGTCGAGCTCGGCCAGGCCGTTCTCGTCCACCTGCAGCTTCTCGGCGGGCACGCCGTTGGCGATGAACACCCGGGCGGCGGAGGCGGAGGGCGCGAGGACGAGGTCGGCGGCGGCGAGGTCGGGCGCCAGGCGGGCGTTGCGCTGCTCGAGCCAGGCGTGGTCCACCTGGCACGGGCACGCGCCGCAGCTGACCACGAGGGAGCAGGGCCGCAGCTCCTTCGTGGCGAGGAACTGCCGGGCGCAGAACCACCAGAAGTCGTGCATCGTGACGACCACCTGGGCCCCGGCGTCCTTGGCGGCCCGCACGAGGGAGCCGCCGAGGGTCTGCAGGGAGTGCAGGTGGACGACGTCGGGGCGCACCTGCGCGAGCCAGTCCCGGAAGTCGGCCTCGACGTCGGGGTTGACGGTGTTCTTCGGGTCGTCCCAGGCCGTCCATGGCGTGATGACCACCCACCGGACGGTGACGTCGTCGTCCTGGTCGGTCCAGGTCTCCAGCGGCGGGCGCGCGGCGTCGAGGTAGCCGGCGTAGACCAGGCTCTCGTGCCCGGCGGCGGCCACCGCCCGCGCGATGCGGTGCGGGACCAGGGTGCCGCCGCTGACGAAGTTGGGCGGGAAGTGGGCGGAGACCTGGGCGACGCGCATGGTCACGCATCGTAGTTCGGGGTCCGATGGCGCCCGCACCGCGACCGCGACCGGGATGCCGGCGTCCGGGGGCGCGTCGGGTGTTCCGGGGGCCGGGGTCGCGATGCCATAGCGTTGGGCGCATGTCCAGCCACCCACCCGTCCCCGCGCCGGACGCCTACTGGCGCGAGCACCTGCGGCCGCAGGACGCCGCCGCCCACGCCGCCGAGGCGGACCGTGCCGCGGCGCTGGAGATCGACGGCCTGCACGAGCGTTGCGCCGAGCTCACCGCCGCCCTGACCCAGGCCCGCGCCGCCATCACCGTGCGCCACCAGCTGCTCACGGACCAGTCGGTAGCACTGGAGAAGGCCCGAGCCAGTGCGGACCAGGCGCAGGCCGCGCTGACGGAGGTCCTCGGCTCCCGGCGCTGGCGGGCAGCCGGCGCCGTGGCCGCCCTGGCCCGTGTCCCGCGCGCCGTCCTCAACCGCCTGCGCGGCGCATGAGCACCGTGCTGCTGAGCGTCGTGGTCGCGGTCGGGCCGATCACCGACCAGGTCGACGACGCCCCTCGGACCGCCCGCGAGGACGCCGTCGCCGCGACGGAGGGCTCGTTCGAGGCGCAGGGCGACGGCCCGTGGGAGCTGGTGCTCACCGAGGGCGCCGGTTCTCTGGCCGCTCGGTTGAACGCCGCCGTGGCACGCACGACCGGCCGGTTCGTCGCCGTCGTCGAGGCGGGCGACCGGCTCGAGCCCGGTGCGCTGGCCGCCGTCGCCGGCATGATCCGCGCGCGTGAGGGCGGCGCTCAGGAACCGGGCGTCGTCTACACGGACGAGCAGTGGGAGGGCGAGGGGGCCGCCGGCATCTTCATCAAGCCCCGGTGGGTGCCGCGCTACCTGGAGGGTTACTCCTACCTGGGACGGCTGTGCTTCGTGCGCCGTGACCTGCTCGACGCCGCGGGTGCCTGGCGCGACGACCACGCGCCCGTGCGGGAGTGGGACCTGCACCTGCGCGTCACCGAGCTGACCGACGACGTCGTTCACGTGCCGGTGCTCGGCGTCGCCCGCGTGAACCCGCCGGCCGACGACGTCGAGGCGCGCGAGGCGGGGCGGAGAGCGGTCACCGCCCGCTATGACCGGCGTGGCGTGGCGGCCACGGTGGAGCTGACCGGTGAGGGGGACGAGCCGGGCGGCTTCGTCCGCGTGTGGCGCGAGAGCGGCACCCCACTGGTGTCCATCGTCGTCCCGACGGCCGGCGGGCGGCGGCGCGTGCGTGGTCAGGACCGGGTCCTTGTCGAGAACCTGCTGACCTCGCTGCTCGCGCGCACCACCTACCCGGCCTGGGAGATCGTGCTGGTGCCCAGCGAGGGCACGCCCGAGGACGTGCTCGAGCGCTGCACCGCGCTGCTCGGGGAACGGCTGCACGTTGCTCCCGTCGCCGGCCCGTTCAACTTCTCCCGGTCGGTCAACACCGGCGTGGCCGCCGCGGCAGGCGAGCTCGTGCTCCTGCTGAACGACGACACGGAGGTCCTCGAGCCGCGCTGGCTGGACCGCATGGTCGCCGTGGCCGCCGAGGAGGGCGTGGGCGCGGTCGGGGCGAAGCTCCTGTTCGAGGACGGCCGCATCCAGCATGTCGGGGTCACGTTCGACAACGCCGGGCAAGCTGGGCACGCGTACATCTTCGAGCGTGAGGACGCCGGCCACTTCGGGTCCAAGGTGGTGGACCTGGACTACCTCGCCGTCACCGGCGCATGCCTCCTGGTGCGGCGGTCGGTGTACGAGGAGGTCGGCGGCTTCACCGAGGCGCTGCCGCTGAACTACAACGACGTGGACTTCTGCCTCAAGGTCGTCGCCTCCGGCAGGGGAATCGTCTGCACGCCGTTCGCCCGTCTCTACCACTACGAGTCGAGCACCCGGGACACGACGAAGACTGCCGATGAGGCCCAGGCCATGGACTGGTGGTACCCGCGAACGCTGACTGACCCCTATGTGAACGTCCGCGGCCTGGGCTGACGGCTGGTTCCCGCCACCGGCAGCGGGAGCCGCCCACAGCGACGACTCGCGACCCGCGCCGGGGTACGGGATAACTTCGACCACGCCCGCGCCGGGGAAACTTCGTCAGGCTCTGCCTGATGGACTTACCCCGATCGAGGCGCCCCGGCACGCCAAGACGGGCCTTCCACCAGGCCTGCCACGGCGCACCCGGGACCACATGGTCTGGGCGTGTCCTGCCACCCACGCGAACGCAAGGCGATCGCTACCTGGCGGGCCACCTCGCACGGCGTCACGACGACGTGTCGCCACCGGTAGCGCAGCGTCAGCTCGCTTGCGCTGATCGACACCGCGTTGTCCCGCCAGACGTCCTTGTCGGTGCGACCGAACGGGTGGGCCAGCTGACCGTCGAGCTCCACGCGGACCAGCAGGCCCTTGTACACGCAGTCCGCGCGCAGCCACAGACCGTCAAGCACCTGTCGCAGCTGGAGCCGCGAGACAGGGAGACCATGAGCACGCTCGATGCGGTGATAACGGTACTCGAGCGTGGACTCGACACCCCTGGCGATCACCTCCAGGAGCTCGCGCAGGAGCGCTCGGTGGCGAAGTCTGGGCCGTGCGTGGACCGCACGGCGAAGCTGCTCGAGGTCGGTGTTGTGCTGCAGCGCGCCGCACACGATGCTCACGACGCTGTCCTCGTCCGCGGCCTGGTGATCGGCCATGTCCAGCACCGTGTCGATCATGTTGACGGCTCTCAGCCGCCCCCATGACAACGGCATCCGTTTTCGGCGGCATACGCGCAGACCGGGCTGGCGCCTGACCTTTCGGCTGTGCGTCACACTGACGTGGATCACGTTGCCCGGTCGGTCGAGCAGTCCGCGGTGGAACGCGGCGCTCGCATGACTCAGTGCCGCTCCTGGCCCGGCGTACAACAGCGCTGCCCGAGCACGGCTGTGCCATGACAGGCGCCCGGTGTACACGACAAAAACCCCGGGGAACACCCGCTGCCAGCGCTTCGAGTCGACCTGGCGCGAGATCCAGTCCGGGGAGCCCCCCAGAGCGAGGACCTGCGCACGGGTGATTGCACCGTCCTGTCGCTGAGCCAGCTGATCGATCTTCTCGACGTTCGCTCGAGGAGCCATCACGCCAGGGTGCGGCCGGCGCCCACCACCAGGTGATCGACCCTCGCGATCCTGTGGATGAGCTGGCAAGACCGGCCCGCCTACGGCTGGGCCGGCAACCTGGGGCGTCCCGGAGGGGAGCCGGAGCATCGGCCAGCGAGGCCGAGTAGCGCCCTGCTCCGGTCTGGTGGGGCCCGAGCCGGATGATGGAAGGGCCAAGCCGGAAGATCGGGGAACATCCGTCAGGCCTTGCCTCACATTGTTTCCCCGATCGGGCCGACGGGTGTGGCAGCGCCGGAGGCGGGGCGGGAGCCAGGCAGCGCGCCGACGGGCCGGCAGGGAGCCGGGCAGCCGCCGCAGGTGATGGTCCACCGGCAGCCACCGCCCAACAGCTCCGCGCGGCACCTTGGCGCCCCGGCGCGGACGAGTCAGCGGCCCCGCCGCTTCGCCATCCGCCAGCGGATCTTCCCGACGACTGCCCGCGGCCCGCCCTCGCGCAGGTAGTGCAGCACGGCGAGGGCGTCCAGCCGCGCCCGGGTGTACCAGGGCAGCGTCCCGAACTCGGGTCCGCGCAGCCGGTCGGCGTCCCGCGCTCGTCGGGGGGCGCGGCAGAACGCGAGCAGCGGCTCGAGCACCACGGGCCAGGTGTACCGCTCGGCCACCCGCGCCACGTTCGCCCGCGCGGCGGCGTGTGCGTCGTCGTCCAGGAGGAGAAGCTCCAGGGCGTCGGCGAGCGCGTCGACGCCCTCGGTGGGCACCGTGGCGCCGAGGCCCTCGGCGGCGACGAGGTCGCCGAAGGTGTCCCCGGCCGAGCACACGATGGGCAGGTCGGCCCACAGGTAGTCGAGGATCCGGGTGCGGAAGCTGAACGCGGTCTCGATGTGCTCGAAGTGCGCGCTGACGCCGATGTCGGCGTCGAGCAGGTAATCGGCGCGGCGCTCGTAGGGCACCCAGTCCTCGTTAAAGAACACGTGGGTGCCGGTCAGGCCCAGCTCGTCGGCGAGGCGACGGGTGCGGGTGGCCATCGCCATCTCGGGCACGTCGGGGTTGGGGTGCTTCATGCCGAGGAAGTACAACCGCACCTCGGGCACCCGCTCACGCACCCGGTCGACGGCGCGCAGCACCGTGACGGGGTCGAACCAGTTGTAGACCCCGCCGCCCCACAGGACGACCTTGTCGTCCGTGCCGATGCCCGGCACCACGCCCTTGATCGCCGGCGCCTGCCGCTGGGGCGGCGTCGCTGCGGTCCCGAACGGCACCACGGTGAGGAGGCTGCGCAAGGAGGGGTCGGCGTCGTACGTGTCCGGGTTGATCCGGCCGGCGACGCCGAGGTGACCGAGCCAGAGGTCACGCTGCTTCTCCGAGGCACACATGAAGAGGTCGCCGCGCGCGGTCTGGGCGGAGAGCTCGCGCAGCGCGTTGGCGAGCGACGCGTTCCGCTCCTCCACCGGCTTGTAGCGCTCCACCTCGAGCGACTCGAGGTGGAAGGGGTCGTACAGGTCGAGCACGAGTACCTGCGGGCACTGCTGCAGCCACGCGAAGGTTTGCATGACGAAGCCCTGGATGATGACGACGTCGGCGCCGTCCACCTCGGCGCGGAAGTCCCCGACCGTGATGTGGGCGGTGTCGAAGCCGACGCCGGGGCGCTCGCACGCACCGAAGGTCACCAGGCGCACACGGTGCTGCTCGGCGGCCAGGGCGGTGGAGATCTCCCAGGCACGGATGGCCGGCCCTGCCATCCGCTCGGCGAGGGTGTCGAGCGTGACGACGAGGATGCGCTGGGCGCCGATGCGGGCGTCCGCATGCTCCGCACGCGCGTCCGCCGGCGCGACGACCTCCCTCGCCGCACCCATGTCCCCCGCCGCGCCCATCAGCGCGCCTCCACGTCCGCCGCCTGCCAGCGCGACGGCGTGTGCATGTAGCCGCCCCACCAGCGCTGCTGGCCGCTCTCCACGCTGAACTTGGCGCTGTCGCGGACCTGGTCGTACACGTGCTGGGTGGTGGAGTCGGTGATCGAGGTGACGACCACATAGCTGCCCGGGGCGAAGGCGACGGCGTCGGCGTGGCAGTCGATGTAGCCCGGCCCGTGGACGGTGCCGAGCCGGGGCCCGTGGTCGAAGGTGTTCGACGCCCACAGGTACGTGCCGTCGGAGCTCTCGATCGCGCACCCCATGACCGGGTTCTCCACCGGCTCGTGCGCGTCGTAGTGGATCCGCACGGTCATGTCCTCGCCGGAGACCACCGGGCTGCCCGAACCCTGCCGCCCGAACACCTCCACCCGGCCGACGGTGAGCTCGCCGGAGCCCCAGTGGGTGCGGCCGTGCTCGTCCAGCCGGGTGGAGTCGTGGGTGGAGTCCATGTAGGACTCGAGCACGCCGGCGGCCGGGCCGACCGCCTGCAGTTTCCCGCCGGCCAGCCACGCGGCCTGGTCAGCCATGGTGCGAAGCGACGGCATCGAGTGGCTGACCACCACCACGGTGCGGCCCTCGCGCCGGAAGTCGGCGAACTTCGCCGCGCACTTCTCCTGGAACGCGGCGTCACCGACGGCGAGGACCTCGTCCACCAGCAGGATCTCGGGATCGACGTGGATGGCCACCGAGAAGCCGAGCCGCACGTACATGCCGGACGAGTAGTTCTTCACCGGCTGGTCGATGAACTGCTCGACGCCCGAGAAGCCGACGATCTCGTCGAACTTCGAGTCGATCTCGGGCTTCGTCATGCCGAGGATCGAGCCGTTGAGGTAGACGTTGTCCCGCCCGGACAGCTCGGGGTGGAACCCCGAGCCGACCTCGAGCAGGGCCGCCACCCGTCCGCGGGTGACGATGCGCCCCGAGTTGGGGTACAGGATCTTGGCCATGCACTTCAGGAGGGTGGACTTCCCGGAGCCGTTGTCCCCCACCAGCGCGAAGGTGGAGGCCTCGGGGATCTCGAAGGAGACGTCCTTGAGGGCCCAGAAGTCCTCGTGCACCGAGCGCCGCCGGCGCATGACCGCGGCCTTGAGAGTCTGGTTGCGCTCGTGGAAGATGCGGAACTTCTTCGAGACGTCGTCGACGGTGATGGTGGCGGTGCTCACAGTGCCTCAGCCAGCCCCTTCTCGCTGCGCTTGAACAGCGCGTAGCCCAGGAAGAACGCGCCCAGGCTCCAGGCCGCGCAGGCCAGCGCGGTCGACAGATCGGGCCAGCGGTTGTCGTACAGGAGGTTGCGGAACACCTCGGCGAACTGGCCGATGGGGTTGAGCAGATACAGGTCCAGCAGCGTCACCGAGCCGAACAGCGGGCCCAGGCGCTCGGACTGGTCGGCCACCAGCGAGACCGGGTAGACGATCGGCGTCAGGTAGAACCACACCTGGAACAGGATGCCCACAAAGTGCTGGGTGTCTCGGAAGTGGACGTTGGCCACGGACAGCATCAACGAGACCCCGGTGGCGAACAGCGACATGAGCGCCATGAACACCACGACGAGCGGGAGCCACACCAGCGCGTTCGAGCCCACGATCAGCAGGGCGAGCACCAGCACGACCATCTCGATGGACCAGCTGAACATCCACGAGAACGAGTTGGCCACCAGCAGCGCGATGCGGGGGAAGTAGACCTTCTTGATGAGGTTCTCGTTCCCCACCAAGGTGCCCATGCCGCCGTTGACGACGTTCGTGAAGAACGTCCACGGCAGCAGGGCGCAGAGCAGCCACAGCGCGAAGATGTTGAGGCCGCTGGGGTCACCGGGGTCGGGCTGGACCCGGATGATGAAGGCGAAGACGACCGTGTAGATCGCCATCGCGGCCAGAGGGTTCGCCAGCGACCAGAGCTGGCCGAGCGCGGTGCGCTTGTACTTGCCCTTGATCTCACGGCGCGTGAGGTTGAGCACGAGCTCGCTCGAGCCCTGCAGGTCCTTCACGATGCCCAACGGCTGCCGCCTCCCTCTCCGGTCCCGGTCACCAGGAGAACCCGGCCCACCGCTCCGGACAGATTACGGCACGGCAACGGCCGTCCTCCCGAGCGGGTGGGAGCTGTGTCGGGACTCACCCGCACGCCGTGATCCGGTACACCCGCGCCGGCCCGCCCTCGGCGACGAGATCGAACCCGGTGGTGGTGTCGACGTCGTACAACCCTGGGGAGTCCTGCGCCCACGCCTGAGGCCCGGAGTCGTCGGCGTAGAAGTACTCGATCCCGTCCTCGGCAACGATCTCGCACACCTTCGGATCCGACCGCAGCTGGCCGAAGTGGGCCTTGAGGTACGACTGGTCGGGGTCCCAGCTCGAGGGGTTGACGTGCGGGATGAAGGCCACTGCCCCGCCCACCGACTGGACGAACGCCGCCCCGTTGCGCGGGTCCCCGAGCACGACCGCGTCGTCCGGGAGCACGTCGTCGAGCGAGCGGATCATCGTCAGCTCCTCGGTCGAGGCGTGCGCGGTGGTCAGGATTCGGTCGGGCTGGAACCCCCAGGCCGTCCAGCCGTTCTGCCGCTCGTCGTACCGGAACGCGCCGGAGGTGACGAATGCCAGCGCCAGCACACCGACCATGACGACCGGGGCCAGCCAGTCGCGGGTGCGGCCGTGGCGCGCACCCGCCCGGGACTCGGCGAGCAGCCGCTGCGCGGCCCGTCCCAGCGCGACGACCCCCAGCGCCCCCAGGACGGCCGCCACCGTGGGCAGCATGGCGAAGGTGCGGTCGGCGGACTTGTACCAGAACCCCGCCAGGTCCCGCAGCACGTTGTTCGGCCCTGCAGCCACGACGTAGATGCCCAACGTCAGCAGCCAGGACACGGCCAGCCACCGGGTGCGCACGGACATGGCGGCCACCACGACGCCGATGAGCACGAGCGCCGCCACGACGACGTTCGCCCACGGACTTGTCCACCCGATGGTGGTGGAGAACGTCAGCCCCCGGAACAGGGCGAGCCGACGCGACCCTTCTACTGCCGGGAAGGCCGCCATCGCCTGCAACGCGGGCACCGTGTAGACGGCCACCACGAGCGCGAGCGCGACCGCGGGGGCGGCGCCGGCCGCGACGACCGCGGCGGCGCGGTGCCCCAGCCGCCACTGCCGGAGCCCCCGTCGGGCGCCGACCTGGCCCAGGTAGGGCAGCACGAACAGCCCGAGCACCGCCAAGCCGGCCGGCTGGGCGGCCACCACCCCGGCGCACGTGACGACGGCGGCCAGCCCGCCTCGCAAGGCGTGACCCGGCGACCGGTCGGTCCGGGCGCGCTCCACCACGCCCACGACCAGCGCGACCGCGCCAGGGGCAAGCGCAATCGCGAGGCAGTAGGGGAACATGCCCTGCAGCACCAGCAGGTTGGCCGGGAAGATGAGGAAGGAGGAGGCCACCACGGGCGCCACCGCCGCAACCGCGCCGTCGCGCGGAGCGACCGCACGGGCGAGGGCCACGATGCCGACCAGCCACACCGCCAGGGCGGTGAGCAGCATGAGCATGTTCGAGGCCACCACCACGGAGGACAGCCGCGCCCCGAGCGCGACCATCGAGTGCCACACCGCGGGGTAGAAGACGCCCGTGCTCGACCCGTACATCGGGTCCAGGCCCCCGAGGGAGGAGGCGTTGCCGGTGCGCAGGACGGTCTCGGCGGCGTTGAGGTGGAACACGGGGTCGTAGATCTGCTGGACGGCGTCGGGCCGCCCCATCCCGTTCAGGTAGGCGCCGGCCTGCACCCCCGCGCCCACCGCGAGGCCGATCCCTACGAGCGCCCACGAGCGGGGCGTCAGGGGTGGGAGCGACACCGTGCCGGGTGGGAGCACCCGTCCCAGCAGCGCGCACAGCCCGAGCACCACCGCGAGCAGGAGGACCACCGGGGCCGGGGTCCACGCCACGCCCACGACGTCGAGCACGACCGCCCCGAGCGCGAGCACCGCGACCACCGCGGCGGGCGCGCCGGCGACGGCGAGGACGCCGCGGACCCCGAGCAGTCGCAGACCGACCCATCCCGGCAGGTACAGGAGGGCCAGGAGCACCGTCGCCGTGGGTAGTGCGTCGATCCAGCTCATCGTTTCCGTCTTCCGGGCCGGGCCGAGCGCCAGGTCCGCGATCGATCATGCCCGATGGCCGGCCCTCCGTGGTGCGGGCACCCTCGACGACGGCGGCTCACCCCCGTGCCGGCATCCCTACGGACGGCGCACCCCCAGGGAGTCGGTGCCGTCACCGTTCCAGTCGCCCACCAGGATGAGGTCCTCGGCGCGGCCGTAGACCACCTCGAAGTCGGCCGGACCTGTCGCCACCGTGTTCTTGATGTAGTACCGGGCGCCGCGGCGCACGGCGAGGGTGTCGCGACCGTCGCCGTCCCAGTCGCCGGTGAGCACGGTGTCGGCGGGGCGGCCGTAGGCAACCGTGTAGTCGGCCACCCCGGTGGCGACGGAGTTCTTCACGAAGTAGATCGACCCGCGGCGCACACCGAAGGTGTCGCGCTTGTCACCGTCCCAGTCCGCGACGAGCACCTCGTCCCCGGCACGCCCGTACGCCACCACCTGGTCCGCCGGCCCCGAGGTGATCGAGTTGCGCACGTGGTAGATCGCGCCGCGGCGCACGGCGAAGGTGTCGGTGCCGTTGCCGTCCCAGTCCCCCACCAAGATGTCGTCACCCGGGCGGCCGTAGGCGATGACGGTGTCGGGCTCGTTGTAGGTGTTGGAGTTGGAGATGTAGAACGTGCGGCCCACCCGAGCGGCGAGGGTGTCCACGCCGTCGCCGTCCCAGTCGCCCACGTAGATCTGCGCGGACTTGTCCCCGTAGCGGAACTGGGTGTCCGCCGTCGGCCCGAAGTCGTTGTTGAGGTAGAAGAGCTGCAGAGCCTGGCTGTCGACGGCGCGGGTCAGGCTGGGCAGCCAGGACTGGATCGCGTTGCCCGGGCACGTGGTGGCGCCGACGTCGCGGTGGCCGAAGATGCGTGCGAGACCGCGACCCTTGGGGGTGTAGGCGGTGCCGGGCGAGGTGATGCCGCTGGGCGTGTCCAGGTCGATGCCGGCGCGGGCGAACTGCCAGGCGATGACGTTGGCCATGGAGTTGAAGATCTCCCGCGGCGGGCTCACCTTCGTGTAGTCGCCCATCGCGGAGATGCCCAGGGTGCCGGTGTTGTACCCGCCGGCGTGCGCCCCGATGGTCATCTTCCCGGCCGGCGCGGCGAGCGAGCCGGTGCGGCCCTCGAACACCCGGCCCCACTTGTCGACGAGGAAGTTGTAGCCGATGTCGCCCCAGTCGCGGGTCTCGGCGTGGAAGAAGTAGATGCCGCGCACGATCGAGGCGGACTGGGCCGGCGTGTAGTCGTTGGTGCCGGCGGTGTGGTGCACGACGGCAGCCTTCAAGGTGGCGTAGCCCGGCCGCCAGGACATGATCTTGGGGTCCGCCCCCCAGCCCGCGCGGCTGGTGATGGTGGGCCTCGGCACCGTCGCTGCGGCGGGCATGACGCCGGCCATCTGCGCGGCGGCGGTGACGCCGGAGGTCCACGCCGCCGTGCTCGTGGAGGACGAGGGGCCCAGCGCGGCGGAGCTCGCCCCTGTCACGGCTGTGCCCAACGACACCGGTGCCACGGTGGCCGCCGGCTGGGAGACGTCGCCGAGCAGACTCCGGAACGCAGCGGGCTCGGTGGTGGCGGTGGGCTCCTCGGTGGGCAGCTCGGCCGGGGGCTCAGGGGCCTCGGTGATGACCTCTTCGGCGGGCTCCGGGTTCGCCGGGATGAGGCTGAGCTCGAGGCCGGCCGGGAGGGCACCGGCGTCACCGGTGACCTGGAGCTGAACAGCGTCCGCGCCGCCCGTGACGAACGGGTCGGTGCCGGCCTTGACGCCCGCTCGCGCCTCGCCGGAGTCGAGGGCGTCCTCCGCCTCGGTCTCCAGCCACTGCGACCACTCGCCGTCCTCGAGGACGCGCAGGAACACTCGCGCACCGGTGGGCAGGCGGTCCTGGGCGTCCCAGGTGAGGCCGGCCACGAGGAACTCCTCGGTGGCGATCGGAGGGGTCAGGACCGCGATCTTGTCGAGGTCCGCATCCGGGTTCTGGGCGGTGGTGGTGGCGGCGGTCAACGTGCTGCCGGGCGCCGCGTCCGCCAACCCGCCTAGGCGCACCGTGGCGAGCCCACGACCGGCCCCGCCGCCGTGCAGGCCGGCTGCGGCCAGTGCCGCAGCCGAGCCGGCCGCACCGGTCGCACCGGTCGCACCGGTCGCACCAGTCGCCGCCGGAGCATCCGTGCCGAGCTGCTCCAGCCCTTCCTCGGCCACCGCAGTGCGCCGGCCTGCAAGGTCGGTGAGCGAGATCACCGTGACCGGCGCGGCCGGTCCGGGGTCGTCCGGAGCGGTGTCGAGCGGCAGGGGCAGGTCGTCCGCGGAGGCCTCGGTCACGGGCGGCGCGGCCGCGGCGGAAACAGCGGCCGGCGCCCCCATGGGGGCTAAGAGCAGGAGCGACGTCCCAAGAAGGGCAGTGGTACGGGGAAAGAGCAAGACGATCGACCTCGCATGGGGAAGACAGGCGCGAGGGGCCCGACCTCGGACCCAGCAGGCCCCCCGCGTTCGACGGTACCTTGACCCCATGCAGATTTCGGTTATTGGTTGCGGCTATTTGGGTGCCGTGCACGCGGCGTGCATGGCCGAGCTCGGTCACGACGTCGTCGGCATCGACGTGGACGCCGCGAAGGTCGCGTCGCTGTCCGCGGGACGAGCGCCGTTCCACGAACCAGGCTTCGAGGAGGTCCTGGTCCGCAACATCGAGGCCGGGCGCCTGCGCTTCTCGACCGACTACGCCGACCTCGCCGACGCCCAAGTGCATTTCATCGGCGTCGGCACCCCGCAGGTGCCGAGCGGTTACGCGGCGGACCTGCAGTACGTCGACGCCGCGGTGGACTCCGTGATCCCCCACCTCAAGGCCCACCCGGACGGCCCGACGCTGGTGGTCGGCAAGTCGACCGTGCCGGTGGGCACCGCCGCCGCCCTCGCGAAGCGGATCGCCGCCGCCGGCGACGGCGTCCATCTCGTATGGAACCCGGAGTTCCTGCGCGAGGGCTTCGCCGTGCAGGACACCATCGCGCCCGACCGCATCGTGTACGGAGTGCCCGCGGACGAGTCGGCGGCTCGTGCGTCCCAGGCGGTGCTCGACGCCGTCTACGCGGACCTGCTGGAGCGGGACATCCCGCGCTTGGTCACCGACTACGCCACCGCCGAGCTGGTCAAGGTGGCGGCCAACTCCTTCCTCGCCACGAAGATCTCGTTCATCAACGCCATGGCGGAGCTGTGCGAGGCGACCGGCGCCGACGTCACCCAGCTGGCCGAGGCCATCGGATTCGACGACCGCATCGGCAAGAAGTTCCTGCGGGCCGGGATCGGCTTCGGCGGCGGGTGCCTGCCCAAGGACATCCGGGCGTTCATGGCCCGCGCCGGCGAGCTGGGCGTGGACCAGGCGCTGACGTTCCTCCGCGAGGTCGACGCCATCAACGACCGCCGCCGGGACCACGCCGTCGAGCTTGCGCGCCGGGCCGCCGGCGGCACGTTCCTCGGCAAGAAGGTCGCCGTCCTCGGTGCCGCGTTCAAGCCGGACAGCGACGACATGCGCAACTCCCCCGCGCTGGACATCGCCAACACGATCGCCGGTCAGGGCGCCGAGGTGGTCATCACCGACCCCGCCGCGGGCCCGAAGCTCGCCGAGCTGCGGCCGGACATGAGCGTGGCCGAGGACGCGCACGCTGCCGCGGCCGGCGCCGACGTGGTGATGCTGCTCACCGAGTGGCGTGAGTTCCGCGACCTCGACCCGGTCGCGCTCAAGGCCGCGGTGCGCACACCGTGGATCATCGACGGACGCAACGCCCTCGACCCGGCCACCTGGCGTGCCGCCGGCTGGACCTACAGCGGCATCGGCCGCCCCTGACCCGCCCACTTCTCCGCGAGACGTCAAGTCCTCCGCGACATGTCATCCTGCCCGGCGCGCTGCCGAACTCGCTGACGTTCCTAGCCACGGCTGACATCGGGTGCGGCGCCCACTTCGGCTGACGCCGCACCCCGGCGTTACCCTGACCCGAGCATCCGTACCGACCAGGAGGCCTTTGTGCGTGTCCTCATCACCGGTGGCGCCGGCTTCATCGGCGCCAACTTCGTCCACCAGACCCTCGAGGACCGGCCCGACGCCGAGGTGACGGTCCTCGACAAGCTCACCTACGCGGGCAACGCCGAGTCGCTGCGTGCGGTCACGGACCGGGTCAAGCTGGTCGAGGGCGACGTCGCCGACGCCGATACTGTCGACCCGCTGGTTGCGGAGTCGGACCTGGTGGTCCACTTCGCGGCAGAGTCGCACAACGACAACTCGCTGAACGACCCCTCCCCCTTTGTCACCACCAACCTGGTGGGCACCTTCACGCTGCTCGAGGCGGTGCGCCGACACGGCACCCGCTACCACCACATCTCCACCGACGAGGTCTACGGCGACCTCGAGCTGGACGATCCCGCGAAGTTCACCGAGCACACTCCGTACAACCCGTCGTCGCCGTATTCGTCCACGAAGGCCGGCTCGGACCTTCTGGTGCGCGCGTGGGTTCGCTCGTTCAACGTGGCGGCGACCATCTCGAACTGCTCGAACAACTACGGGCCGTACCAACACATCGAGAAATTCATCCCGCGCCAGATCACCAACCTCATCGACGGCGTGAAGCCCAAGCTCTACGGGGCCGGTCAGAACGTGCGCGACTGGATCCATGTGCGCGACCACAACACGGCCGTGTGGCGCATCATCGACGCGGGCCAGATCGGCGAGACCTACCTAATCGGTGCCGACGGAGAGAAGAACAACAAGGAGGTCGTCGAGCTCATCCTCGAGCTGATGGGCCACGACTCCCATGACTACGAGCACGTGGCCGACCGGCCCGGCCACGACCTTCGCTACGCCATCGACAACACCAGGCTCTGTGAAGAGCTCGGCTGGGAGCCCGAGTTCAAGGACTTCCGCTCCGGCCTCGCCGACACGATCACCTGGTACAAGGAGAACGAGGCGTGGTGGCGTCCGCAGAAGGCGGCCGTCGAGGAGAAGTACGCAGCCCAGGGGCAGTAGAGCGCCTCCTTCCTTCTCGGGAGTCAACAGTCAACTGATTTCCAATGCTGAGGGAGATGAACGAGCGCCTCTCCCGGAGGCAGACGCAACGGTGAGGAAACGACGGCGTACAGCCGTCATTTCCTCACCGTTCCGCTCTTTGCGCCGAAAATTTCATGCTCGCCCGCCCCGGGCAAGTGACGAGGACGCCCGACACCAATTCCAAGAGTCGGTAACAGATCAAACGCGGCGGGGAAGGCAACCCACCGCGACGATCTTGGGTGCTCTGTCGGCGACGGCGCCGCGATGTGCCACACAGTGGCGCCAGTTTGACCTTGACCAGCGGTGGGACGAGGGACTCGAAGTGCGTCCGCTGACTGTTGGTCGAACCCACCAGAGATGCCGAGACCGCGTTCTGATGCCGAGGCCCAACCGAGGGGACCGCGCCAACGTCGCACCAACGGTGGCGGGCGGCAGGTGGACTTCGCCGAGTTGCGGCAGAACGAAACCGGGCCATTTTCGCATTTCGGATGCTCAAAACCATCACAAACCGGACGGTGCTTGGTAGTTATAGGTGTCACCTGTTCCCCTCCCAAGGAGCTCAGATGACACTCTCCAAACGAAGTTCTCAAGTCCGGCAGGTTCTTACCGCCGGGGTCGTCGCCGTTCTAGCGATGGTTGGACTTGCCTCCGCAGCTGCGGCAGCTCCTGACGGCGACCCACCTAAGTGGAGCGGTGTATCTGTCGACCAGAAACGCCACGCCAATGGCTCCACTTCCGTCACCGTCAGCATCCAAATCTCCGACGCCTCTGGTTTTGACACGCCTTCGATTTTTCTCTGGGAGCTGCCCGAGAAGAAGGCCATGGTCAGCTTCGGTGCGCAATCGGTGCATGACGAAATGGTTATCGGCGGCGTGGTTGTCCAGGCCACGTTCTGATACCAGTTCACAATTCCTGCCGGTAAAAGCGGCGACTGGATGATCGTTCTAGAGAGGCTTCACGATAAAGCGGCCTCACCGAACGCCCGCGATGAGGTGGGGGTCGGAGAGATTACTGTCTTGCCATTGGGTTCCGAGCCCGGTGACACAAACGAGCCCGACGACCCCGGTCCCACCATCCCAGACGACCCCACCTCACCCGTCTCCCGCCTCGGCGGTGCGGACCGCTACGAGACTGCCGCGAAGGTCGCGGGCAGGTACTCCCCCGGCGTGGAGGTGGCCTATGTCGCCACGGGCATGGACTACCCCGACGCTCTGACCGGCGCCGCCCTGGCTGGGAAGAACGACGGCCCAGTCCTGCTCACCCGGCCCAACAGCCTCCCCACCGCAACCGCCGACGCGCTGGCGCGGCTCAAACCGCGTCGCATCGTCGTTCTCGGCGGCCCGGCGGCTGTCTCCAAGGCGGTCGCCGATCTGCTACGCGCCTACTCCACGGCCAACACCGCAGACGAGGTCACCCGCCTCGCAGGCGACGACCGGTACGGCACCGCCGCCGCGGTAGCCGCCAAGTACCCCGAGCGAGTCGCGGTCGCCTACCTCGCCACCGGGACCGACTACCCCGACGCCCTCACCGGCGCGGCGCTGGCCGGACACACCGGCGGCCCGGTGCTGCTGACGCGATCCGACAGTCTCCCCACCGCAACAGCCGACGCGCTCGCCACCCTGCAGCCGCGTCGCATCGTGGTCCTCGGCGGCCCCGGAGCAGTCTCGAAGGCGGTCGTCGACCGGCTGCCCGCCTACGCCACGGCCAACACCACCGACGAGGTAACCCGCCTCGCCGGCGAGGATCGGTACGGCACCGCCGCCGCGGTCGCCGGCAAGTACCCCAAGGGAGTCGAGATCGCCTACGTCGCCACCGGGACCGACTTCCCGGACGCCCTCACCGGTGCGGCCCTCGCCGCCTCCACCGGCGGGCCAGTGCTGCTCACGCGACCCGGCACGCTACCGGCGTTCACCGCCACGGCGCTCGGGAACCTCGCGCCCAGGCACGTGACCATCCTGGGTGGCACCGCAGCCGTCAGCACCACGGTGGAGAAGGCGGTGGCGGCACTTCTGAAGTAGCCGTACGAGCCGGCGGGCCCGACCGGGGCCCGCCGGCCCAACCGGCGTGGCCGGGGCCCAACCGCGGCCCGGCAGCCCGCGGGCCCGAAGCCCACATATCCCGAAGCCCACAGGCCCGCCACTACCTCCCGCGCGTCTCCCACCACGCCCGCGTCCGGAGCCCCAGCGTGATGGCCCACCGCAGCGGTGCCTGCCACCACGCCGCGTAGCGCCCGTGCAGGTACTGCTCCGCGCTGCGGTGGTGGGCACGGATCATCGCGGTGGGCCGCTCGCGCCAGCTCGCGCCCTGGTCGTGCACCACCGCGGCCGTCGGCACGTAGAGGTTCTGCCAACCCGCCCGGCCCAGCCGGTCACCGAGGTCGACGTCCTCGAAGAACATGAAGTAGCGCTCGTCGAAACCCCCGAGCGGCGCGAGGGCCTCGCGGCGCAGCAGCAGGCATGCGCCGGACAGCCACCCCACGGCGTGCTCGCTCGCCTCCACGACCTCCTGCTGGCGCCGGTACGCCCGCGACCACGGGTTGCCCGGCCAGAACCGCGCGAACACCGCGTGCCCGGCACCCTGGGTCAGCGAGGGGATCGCCCGGGCGGAGGGGTACAGCGTGCCGTCGAGGTTGAGGATGCGCGGTCCGAGCGAGCCCGCGCGGGGGTGTCGCGCGCCGGCGGCGAGCAGCTCGTCCAGCGCCCCCGCGTGCCACACGAGATCGGGGTTGGCCACCACCACCCACGGCTCCTCGCCCTCCCGCGCGCCGAGGTTGGCGGCGGCGCCGTAGCCCAGGTTGCGGCCGGGGCGCAGCACGGTGGCGCCGTACCGGGCGGCGACGTCGTCGACCACCGACGGGTCCGAGCCGTTGTCCACCAGCACCAGCGTCACCGGCCGGGACGTCGCATCGGCGAGCGAGCGGGCGAAGGCCTCGAGCTCGTCGCCGGGGTTGAAGGTCACACTCACCACGCGCACCGCTGCGTCCGCGTCCGCCCCTGTCCCGCTCATCGGGTCCAGGTTAGTGCCCCGAAGCACGTGCCCGACGACGCAGCTCGCCCCGCGTGGTGACGTGCCGCGCCCTCAGCACGCCGTCAGCCGCCACACGCGCGCCGTCCCACCCGAGTCCACCAGCTCGAACCCGCTCGAGGTGTCGAGGGCGCGCATGGCTGCGGTGCGCTCGTGCACCTTCGCCCCGTCTGCCGCACCGGCGTTGTCGGTGTAGACGTGCGTGACGCCGAGCGCCGTCGCGGCACCACACACGGCCGGGTCGGTGCGGATCTGGTCCAGGGAGCTCTCCAGCGTGCGCGCGTGCGCGCCCTGGACCGCGCCGAGCTGGGGAAAGACCACGTCCACCCCCGCCAGCGCGGGCAGGTAGGCGGAGCCGTTGAAGGGGTCCCCCAGCACCACGGCGTCCGCGGGCAGCTGGTCGGGCAGCCGCTGCATCATGGCCAGCTCCGCCTCGGTGAGCATCGTGCCCCAGGCGATCTGCCCCGGCTCGTACACCGACGCCGTCACCCGCTCCTTCACCCCCCAGCGCATCCCCCCGCTGGTGGCGACGACCATCACGAGCACCGCGACGGATGCCACCAGAGCCCGTGGCCCGCCGGACGCCGTCGCCCCACCCCGAGCGCCGCCCAGGAGCCGGGCGAGCCGGTCCCCCACGGCCGTGAGCCCGACCGCGGCGAGCAGCGCGGCGGGCAGCACGATGAGCGGCGCGATACGCGCGGCCTGGGTGTACCAGAAGCCGGTCAGCCCGCGCAGCGGGTTCTCCACCGGCCCGGCGGCGAGGAGCACGAGCACGACGGCGCCGGCCCAGCCAAGCACCAGCCAGCGGGCGCGCCGTCTCAGCAGGCACACCACCGCACCCACGGCCGCGAGCACGGTGACTGCCACGTGACCGAAGCCGACGTCGCCGTACTCGTACACCAGGGGCGCGTCGACGAGGAGCTTCTTGAGGGTGGGCACATAGCTGTCCGCCCCTCCCCGCTCGAACCCGAGCGTGCTGCGCAGGGCCGGGAATCGCGCGACCGCGAGCGCCGACGTGGCGAAGAGCCCCGCGCAGGCGACGGCGACCACGGTCACCAGGCGCGGTCGTCCGGCCCACCAGTGGCGCGCCTGCCGGGCGAGCACCACCACCACCAGGGCACCGGCCACCGCGATGACCGAGAATGCCCCGGAACCATGTGCGGCCACCGTCCCACCCAGGGCCAGCGCCGCGATGAGCGTCCCTGCGAGCTTCGGCCCCCACATCCACGGCGTGCGGAGCGCGACGACGAGTGCGGCGAGGGCTCCCGGCAGCACGGCGATGGAGAGTCCGTAGGGCCACGGGGCCAGGACCGTGAGGACCACCGTCGGATAGGCCACGAAGCTCGCGGCCAGCACCGGGGCAACCAGCGCAGGCAGCACCGGACGCACCGCGACGCGGGTGAGCGCGGCGACACCGGCAGGCCACACGACGGCCCCCAGCACCAAGTTCTGCAGGTTGGCCGCTGCGGGAACCGAGCTCAGCCCGGGCGCGACGGCCGCCATGGCGTGCCACACGATCGGGTAGTAGGGGCGGCCGCCGCCGTACATCGGGGCGAGCGCCCCCAGCGTGGACGCGTTGCCGCTCTCACGCACCAAGGCGAGGGCGTTGAGGTGGAAGACGGCGTCCCACGCCTGCTCGGGCCGGTCGGGGGCGCCCATGCCGGCGACCATCGGGCCTGCGATCAGCACCGCGGCGACGGCGAGAGCGAGCGTGAGGCCCGCCGCCTCAGCCCGGGCGAACGGGGCGGGCAGGGCGAGGCCGCGCCACCAGGCAGACGACGCCGCCGACGACGACGACGACGACGGACCGAACCACTCCCCCGGCCAGACACCTGCCCCAGGCGCGGGAACTACGAGGCGGCCGACCGACCGGCGTCGCAGGAGTGCTCCGGCCGCCGCGGCCAGCAGCACCACACCGAGGAGGCCGGTCAGCGCGCTTCCGAGTGACCACCGAACCCCGACGGCGCCATAGAGAACTCCCAGCCCACCGAGCATCGCCGCCGTGACGGCGGGCCCGGCGCCGAGCCCGACGATCCCCCGGGCTCCCAGCGCCCGCGTCACAGCCCAGCCGGGCAGCACCCACAGCGCCACCAGCGCCAGCGCGCCGGGCAGCGCCGCCCACCAGCTCAAGAGCAAGAGCCAGGAGCGAGGACGGCGATGCGCATGCGACTCCTTGACTCAGCTGGGGAAGTGCCGCCGTCCTCCGCGCACGGCACGGCTGCCAGCATAATCGGCCCCTTGTGCGGCACCCCGGCCGGGCTCTGTCTTGGACTCAGCGCGAAGCGGCCGCGCCGAGCAGTTCTGCGAGCGACGTCATGGTGGGGTCGGCATGGCATTCGCCGAGGCGTGAGCAGATCCTCTCGCCTTAACGCGCCACGAGCTCCGCAAGCGTCTGCGCGACGGGCCCGGGCACGACGCCGGTGCCCCCGAGCACCACGATCCGCCCCGGGCGCAGCCGGGCGAGCTCGGCCGCGAGCGACGGCGGCACCCCGGTCGGGGCGGTCAGCAGCACCGGGCCGCGCCCACCGGCGGCCGGCGCACCGGCCAGGGCGTCGGCGTAGTCCTGACCGGTGGCGACGTACGCGACCGGGACGCCGCCGTCGAACGTGGCGGCCGAGACCCGCGCGGCCGTCTCATACCGGTCCCCGCCGAACAGCCGCCGCACCTCCCCGCCGGTGTGCCCGCCGACCCGGTCCAGCACCGCCTCGGAGACCACCGACGGCCCGCCGAGCACTACGACCCGCCGCGGACGCAGCCGCTCGAGCTCGGCGGCGACCGAGGGCGGGAGCCGGTCGCGGCCCGTCAGCAGCACCGGGCCGCGCCCGCCGGCGGCCGCGGCCCCGGCCAGGGCGTCGGCGTACCCGCCGCCCGTGGCCAGGTAGGCGACCGGGACGCCGGGGTCGAACGTGGCGGCCGAGACCCGTGCCGAGGTCTCGTACCGGTCGGCGCCGGCCACCCGGGTCACCTCGCCGTACGTGTACCCGGCGAGCTCGGTCCGCACCGCCCCCGAGACCACCGACGGCCCACCGAGCACGACGATCCGGCCCGGCCGCAGCCGTGTCAGCTCGGCGCGGACCTCGGCGGGAACCGCTCGGGGGGACACCAGCAGCGTGGGCCCGTGGTCGTGCGCGGCGGCCGAGGCGGCGGCGAGGGCGTCGGCGTAGCCCTGCCCGGTGGCCACGTACGCCACCGGCACGCCGGGTTCGAACGCGTCAGTGGCGATCAGCGCCGCCGTCGCGTACCGGTTCGCTCCCCCCAGCCGGTCGAGGCCGTCGAGGGGCTTTGCCGGCTGCGGCACCCGCAGGAGCAGGTCCGGGGACCCCGGGCCGGTGCCGGTCAGCACCCGCCCGGCCTGGCCGGTGAGCGTCGCGGCCACCTGGGCCGGCGTCGCGCCTGGCACGTCGCCCAGGAGGAGCGCGGCGGCGCCCGCGACGTGCGGGGCGGCCGCCGAGGTGCCCGTCATGGCGGCGGTCCGGCCCGGGGCGGCGTAGTGCAGCGAGTGCACCTCGGCGCCGGGGGCGAACAGGTCGACCTTGGCCCCCCAGTTCGACCCGCGGCCGGCGTTTTCCGTCCACCGGGTGTCCGCCCTGGTCGACGCCCCGACGGTGACGGCCTCGTCGACGCGGGCCGGGGACGTGCGGGCGGCGGCGGTGTTCTCGTTCCCCGCGGCGACGACCACCGTCAGGCCGGCGTCGCGGACCGCACGGCGGATCGCCTGCTCCAGCCCCAGGTCGGGGTCCGTGCCGCCGATGCTGAGGTTGAGGACACCCGGGGTGCCGGCGGGGTGGGTGGCCAGTATCCAGTCGATGGCCTCGTGGACGTCGGTGGTCTCGCCGCGGCCGTCACAGCCGAGCACGCGTACGGGCACGATCGTCGCCCGCTTCGCGACGCCGTAGGTCTGCGAGGCGATCGTGCCGGCCACATGTGTGCCGTGGCCCTGGCAGTCGGTGGTCGTACGCCGGCCGTCGTCGGTGAAGTCCGCTCCCGGGGCCAGACGGCCGCCGAGCTCGGGCAGCGGCGTGACGCCGGTGTCCAGCACGTACACCCGGACGCCGCGCCCGGCGGTGTCGGGGTAGGTGTAGCGCCCGTCGAGCGTGCGGGCGGCCTGGTCGATGCGGTCGAGGCCCCAGGTGGGGTCGTACTGGGTGCCGAGGATGGAGACGGGCCGGGCCCGCTCCGCCGACGTGACGGCGGGCAGGTCGGCCAGGGCGGCGGCCTGCTCCTCGGTGAGCTGCGCGGTGAACCCGTCGGTCGTGGTGGTGAACTCGTAGCTGGGCTCGATGCCCAGCTCGGCGAGCTTGTCGCGGACGAGGTCCTGGGTGCCGGGAGCGACCTCGATCGTGTGGGCCGATACGTCCTCCGCCGAGACACCGTGCGCCGGGGCCCCCGCGAGAGCCGCAGTGAGAACGGCGGCCGCCGTCAACGTCTTGCCCCACCGCCTCACGTCCGACCCACCTCACTTGCCACCACGGGTGTCAGCCGTGCCGATGCCTTCTAGCTGTCACATCACATGCACCCATTCTCGATATCGGCGGCTGGACGAGCTTCATGAGCCGAGCTGGACGATCTCGTGATCGGCCAGTCAGTCGACCGGCATCCACACGCGCATGGTCGACGACCCCCGGTTGGCCCACCGGTGGTAGGGCGTGAGCGGCACGAGCCGGGGTTCGCTCGCCGGCGGGTTCGGTGCCCCGTGGCGGTAGGGCCAGGCCGCGTCGTCGAGCTCGGCGGTCACCACCGGGACGAGGACGGCGCCGTCGCGCTCGAGCGGCGGTTCGTCGGTCCGCACCCGGGCGGTGGCGACGTCGGCGCCGAGGTCGACCGACTCCAGGCACATGACGACCGGCCCACGTTCGACGGCGACCTGCCCGCGGGCCGCGTCCACCCGGGGGTCCGCCCAGCTCCAGCGGGCGTGGACGGGTAGTTCGAGCTGCACCACCTCCCCGGCCGCGAACGCACGGGTGACCCGGGCGTACCCGGCGGTCACGGGCTCCGAGCTGCGGGCGGCGGTCACGGTCGCACCGTCGGCCCAGGCGGGCACCCGCAGGCTGAGGGTCCACGGGCGCGCGGCCCCGCGCAGCACCTCGACCCGGATGTGGCCGTCGGCGGGGTACTCGGTCAGCACGCGCAGCTCGACAACCTCGCCGTCGGGCAGGGTGGTGCGGATGTCGGCCGGGGCGTACTGGTGGAGCTGGACGCCGTCGTCGTCGGCCGTGGCCACGTAGGCCCCGAGCGAGGCGAGCGTGCGGGCGACGTTCGTCGGGCAGCAGGAGACCGCGAACCACGGCGCGCGCAGACTGGCCGCGGCGCGGGGGCTGACGGCGTCGGGCGCCGCCACGATCCCGGGCGTGCGCTGGTGCAGCGTGTTCGTGTAGAAGAAGGCCTTGCCGTCCTCCGCCGGTGAGGTGGCGACCACGTTGTACAGCGCCCGCTCGACGAGGTCGGCGTGCCGGGCCTTCCCGGTGGCCAGCAGCATCCGCTGACCGGTCATGACGGCGGCCACGCCGGCGCACGTCTCGGAGTAGGACCGGTCGGGCGGCAGCTCATAGTCATCGCCGAAGGACTCGCCCTCGTGGTGAGCGCCCATGCCCCCCGTGATGTAGGTGCGGCGGGCCAGCGTGGTGGCGAGCTGACGGTCGACGGCACCGAGCAGCTCGG
The DNA here is from genome assembly GCF_006352065.1 of Georgenia yuyongxinii. Taxonomy (NCBI): domain Bacteria; kingdom Bacillati; phylum Actinomycetota; class Actinomycetes; order Allobogoriellales; family Allobogoriellaceae; genus Georgenia; species Georgenia yuyongxinii. The sequence continues at coordinate 3,145,238 of NZ_CP040915.1, forward strand.
CGTCGGCGGTCTCGACGGCGACGTCGGCCGCGCCGGACGCGAGATACAAGGCCCGCACGGCATGCCCGCGCAGCACCTCGGCGTCCCGCACCGGCACGTCGTCCTGGAAGTACTGCTGCCCGAACTCGATCTGCGCGAGCGTGCCACGGCCGCGACGCTCGACGAACAGGCGGGCCTGCTCGAGGTATCGACGATCGCCGGTGTACCGCCCCAGCTCTACCAGGGCGACCTCGACCTCCGGGTGCCCGCACACGGCGTCGAGCCCGTCCGGGCCGAACGTCTCGCACACGTGGTCGGCGGCGCGCACCGCGATCTCCACCAGCTTGTCACGCCCGTGGGTGCGTCCGCGGGCGACGGCGGCCTGGAAGAGGTGGCCGTAGCAGTACAGCTCATGGCCCCACTCGAGGTCGCTGTAGCGCGGCTGCTGCCCGGGCCGGCCGAACATGGTGTTCAGGTAGCCGTCGGCCTCCTGGACCGGGGCGACGCGGTCCACCAGCGCGACGAGCCGGGCCTCGAGGGTCCGGTCACCGGTCCGTCCGATCTCCCAGGCCATGGCCTCCATGAGCTTGTAGACGTCGGAGTCGGAGAACTCGCGCCCACGGCGGTCGGCGGGGAGCCGGTTCTCGACGGCGGCGTCGAAGTTGCCGATCCAGCTCACCCGCTCCATCCACCGCTCGGCGTGGTCGATGATCGTAGTGGCGTTGAGCTCCTGGAACCGGCCCCAGAAACCGCCGGTGATCCGGACCTCATCGAGCCCGAGGGGCCGGAGCACCCCGGTCGACGGGGCAACGGGGCGGCCGTGGTCCGGGCCGGTGGCGAGGGCCGACGCGGCGTCAGCCGAAGGTGTGGACATGTCAGACCAGCTTCTTCCGTGCGGGTGGTGGTGCTACTTGACCGCGCCGACCGTGAGGCCGTCGCGCAGCAGCCGGTAGCTGAGGGCGTAGACGAGGAGGATGGGGATCGAGGTGAGGACGGCGAGGGCCATCAGGCCCGGCCAGTTGATACCGAACGCCCCCACCTGCTGGGCGAGCAGGGCGCTGAGCGGGTAGGTGCCGGGCGAGAGGAACAGGTTCACGGCGTAGAGGAACTCGCCCCAGGCGAGCATGAACACGAGCGTGCCGGAGGTCGCGATGCCGTTGCGGGCCATGGGCAGGACCACGGAGAAGAACGAGCGCCGGACCGAGGCGCCATCGATGGAGGCGGCTTCCTCCAGCTCGATCGGCACGGCGCGGAAGAACGGCCGCATGAGCATCACGGCGAACGGGGTGAGCAGTGCGGTGTCGGCGAAGATCACGCCGAGCGTGCTGTCGAGGAGCCCCCAGTTCCCGAACACCTGGAACAGCGGGATGATGTTCGCCGTCTGCGGGAGCATCTGCAGGACGATGAGCAGTCCAAGCCCGATCGTCGCCACGTGGCCGCGCGTGCGGGCCAGGCCGTAGGCAGCCGGGACCGCGATGAGGAGCACTAGAACGGTGGTCCCCACGGCGATGAGGACCGACTGCTGCAGGGCAGCCATGAGGTCACCGTTCAGCGCGTCCACGTAGGCGGTGGTGACGGGACGGAACAGGAACGTCGCGTCGGAGGCGAAGACGTCTGCCGAGCTCTTGAACGACGTGAGGATGATCCACAGCAGCGGGATGCCGTACATGATGGCGAGCAGGATCTTGATGGCCCCGGTGACGAGGCCGGCCTTGCGCCTCATTCCGACTCCTCCCGCTTGATGCTGCGGGCGTAGACCACCGCGAGGACGATGACGAACAGCACCGCGATCACGGAGGTCGAGGCGCCGAGGCCGAAGTCGTAGCGGCTGAACGCCTGGAGGTACCCGAGGAACGGCAGGGTGTTGGTGGCCGTGCCTGGACCGCCGTAGGTCATCACGTAGATGTAGTCGAAGCTGCGGAACCCGAAGACGATCGTCAGCACGAGCAGCACCAGCGCGGTGGGCCGCGCGGCCGGGATCATGATGTGCCGGATCTCCTGCCAGCGGGAGACGCCGTCGAGCGCGGCCGCCTCGAAGACCTCGGGATTGATGTTCATCAGCGCCGCCCGGAACACCAGCGCGTTGAACGGGATGCAGGCCCAGGCGTTGACGAACGCCACCGACCACAGGGCCCAGTACTGGTCGTACAGGAACGGCAGTGCGGTGTCCGTCAGGCCGATCCACCGGGCGACGACGTTGAGCAGGCCCGCGTCGGCGAAGAGGAACTTCCATACGCTGCCGTTGACCACCGGCGGCAGCGCCCAGACGAAGACCATCAGCGCCAGCACCACCTCCGACCAGCGGCCGGCGGTGCGCAGCGCCACCGCGGCCGCCAGGCCGCCGACCATGGAGACGATCGTGACGGCGACGACGAACACCAGCGTGCGGGTCAGGGCCGCGGTGGTGTCGCCCGAGGCGATCCCGTCGCGGAAGTTCTCCAGCCCGGTGAACACCCACTCCGAGTTCAGTGTCACGGAGGTGACGTCGCTCAGGCTCATCCGCACGAGGGTCATGAGCGGGTAGATGGCGAACAGGGCGAGGAAGACGGCGGCCGGGAGCAGGAAGAGGTACCGGCTGTGGCGCCGGGCGCGCCACGGGGACGGACGGGCGGCCGCCCGTCCCCGCGCCGACCGCGTGGGCACTGATGTGTCGATCACCGCCATGGCTGACCCTCCAGTGATTCGTGCGACCGGTGCCGGGCGCTCAGCCGAGGAGCGTCTGGAGCTTGGTCATCACCTGCGCCGCGGCCTGCTGGGGCGTCATCTGGCCAGCCAGGGCGGAGCTCCAGGCCTGTCCCACGGAGGTCTGCAGGTCCGCGACCGCCTCCGGCGGCACGACGGCGTCGGGGTAGTTGGCGCCCATCTCGTTCAGCGTCTGCGAGAACGGGGCCAGCAGCGGGTCGTCCGTGACGGCGGCGTCCTGGGACGCGTCGGCACGCGACGGGATGGACCCGACGAGCTCGACAGCCTTGGCCTGCCCCTCGGCCGAGAGGTACGTGGCCTGCAGGTACACCCAGGCCAGGTCGGGGTTCGCGCTGAAGGCGCCGATGGACTGGCCTTCTCCGCCGAGGTAGACCTTGCCCGAATCGCCCAGCGGGAGCGCGACGACGCCGTACTCGAAGGAGGCGTCCGTGGCGGCGGCCCCGGACTGCCAGTTGCCGTTCTCGGCAAAGGCCACCTTGCCGGAGGTGAACTGCTGGAAGGGGACGGTCTGATCCCACGTCACGGCCTCTTGGGAGAGGAAGCCGTCATCGATCCAGCCGCGGACCATCTCGAAGCCGGCGGTGAGCGCGGCCTCGTCGGGATCGGCGTAGTCGAAGCCCTGACTGGTCAGCCACGGGTAGGCCTGCCACTCGCCCTGTGACTGCGGCAGGCCGGAGAGCGTGATGCCCATGTAGCCGGCGTCCTTGGCCGTGGCCATGGCGGCCTCGAGCTCGTCGAGCGTGGTGGGCGGCTCGACGCCGATCTCCGCCAGGATGTCGGCGTTGTACCAGAGGCCCAGCAGGTTCACGTAGCCCTGCACGGCGTAGATGTTGTCGTCCATGCCGTGGATGACCGACTCGGGCAGCTGGTCCGCGTCGGCGTAGCCGTCCCAGTACTCGTTCAGAGGCGCCAGGGCGCCGGCCATGGCGAGGGTGCTCCACTCGGCGCCGTTGAAGACGACGACGTCGGGTCCCTGCTGCGCACCGGCGGCGGAGATCACCTTGGAGTTCATCTGGTCGTACGGGACGAAGACGTTGTTGACGGTCACGCCGTCGTGCGCCTCCTCGAACATGGCCGCGTAGTCGTCCATGAGCTGGACCTGGTTGTCCGCGTTGAAGTAGTGCCAGACGGTGAGCTCGGCGCTCTCGCCGCCCGCGGCGCTCTCACCGCCCTCCGGCGCGGTGGCGTCGCCCCCGCCAGAGCATGCGGCTAGGACGAGTGTGCCCGCCGTGATCGCTGCGGCGGCGGCCGCGAGCCGCCGGGTCCGCGCTGACCTGATGGTGATGTTCACGCCATTCCTCCGGATCGTCTTTGAGTGAGGTTTGTGGTGAGGCGAAACGGTCCGAAACCGTTTTCGTTACCGTATCGCGTGGCTATCAACACGTCAACAGCGCTATGATCTCAACCGGTTCACGGAGGAGGTGCGGCCCAATGGCCCAGGACGCCATGGCGCGACCACGAGGTGCGACTCTCCGCGATGTCGCCACCGTTGCCGGGGTGTCGGTCTCGACCGCCTCCAAGGCCCTCAACGGGCGCGCGCACGTGCATCCGGACACCCGCCGCCGGGTGATGGACGCCGCGGAACGGCTCTCGTTCACCCCGAACGTGCTCGCACAGAACCTCACCTCGGGCCAGAGCGGCACGGTCGGGCTCATCACCAACGACCTCGAGGGCCGTTTCTCGATCCCGATCCTCATGGGGGCGGAGAACGCGTTCGGTGCGGGAAAGATGTCGGTGTTCCTGTGCGACGCCCGCGGGGACGCGATCCGGGAGCGGTACCACCTGCAGGCGCTGCTGAGCCGCCGGGTGGACGGGATCATCGTGGTGGGCAGCCGGACGGACGTGCGCCCGTCTCTGGGCCACGAGATCCCGGTCCCAGTGGTGTACGTGTACGCCCCATCGGACGATCCCGAGGACCTCTCGCTCGTGCCTGACAACGTAGGCGCCGGCCACCAGGCGGTGGACCACCTCCTGTCGATCGGGCGCCGCACCATCGCCCACATCGCGGGCGACCCGACCTACGCGGCCGCCCAGGATCGGGTGCGCGGGATCCAGCACGCCATGGCGGCCGCCCAGCTGCCGCTCGTCGCCCCGACGCCGTTCGGGAACTGGTCCGAGGCCTGGGGCCGGGCCGCCACCCGGCAGCTGTTGGCTACCCATCCCGAGGTCGACGGCCTGATCTGCGGCAGCGACCAGATCGCCCGCGGCGCCCTCGACACCCTGCGCGACCTGGGGCGCGACGTCCCCCGGGACGTGGCCGTCGTCGGGTTCGACAACTGGGAGATCCTCGCGACCGGCTCGGCTCCGCCGCTGACGAGCGTGGACATGAGCTTCCAGGCGCTCGGCCGGATGGCGGCCGAACGTGTCTTCGCCGCGCTCGACGGCGAGCAGGGGTCCGGCGTCCTCACCCAGCCGTGCCGCCTGGTGGTACGCGGCTCGACCATCGAAGGGGCCTGAGCGAGTTCGCGCGAGGTGTCGGGCGACTCAGGCCCCGCCGCCCACCGTCAGCCGCGGCGTGCCCGCCCACCGCGCGGCATCGGTCACCCGACGCCCGTCGAAGAGGAGCCGCACCCCGGGCAGGTCCGCCGGGGTCAGGTCGGCGTACTCGGGGTGGTCGGCCTGCACGATCGCCAGGTCCACCGGCTCGGCGAGGTGGTACGGCGTCCAGCCGAACCCGGCGAGCTCGTCGTCGGAGAACATCGGGTCGTGCACGGCCACCTCCGCACCGCGCGCCCGCAGCGCGTCCACCGTGGCGAACACCCCGGAGAACGCCGTCTCCTTGACCCGACCGCGGTAGGAAGCGCCGAGCACGACGGCGCGCAGCCCGCTCAGGTCGCCGAGCACCTCGGCGGCCCGGTCCACCACGTACTGCGGCATGGCGGCATTCGACTGCCGCGCCATGCGCACGATCGAGGCGTCGGGGTCGGTGGACAGGTACAGGCGCGGGTAGACCGGGATGCAGTGCCCGCCGACGGCGATGCCGGGGCGATGGATGTGCGAGTACGGCTGGGAGTTGCAGGCCTCGATGACCTTGTACACGTCGATGCCGGCCTTGTCCGCGAACAGCGCGAACTGGTTGGCCAGGCCGATGTTGACGTCCCGGTAGGTGGTCTCGGCCAGCTTGGCCATCTCCGCGGCCTCGGCCGTCCCCATGTCCCACACCCCGTTCGGCCGCGGCAGGTCCGCACGCTCGTCGAAGGTCAGCACCGACTCGTAGAACTCCACCGCCCGGGCGGTGCCGGCGTCGGACAGCCCGCCGACCAGCTTGGGGTAGCGGCGCAGGTCCTGGAACACCCGCCCCGTGAGCACCCGCTCCGGGGAGAAGACCAGGTGGAAGTCCTCCCCCTCGCGCAACCCGGAGAGCTCCTCGATGAGCGGCTTCCACCGGCTCCGCGTGGTCCCGACGGGCAGCGTGGTCTCGTAGGAGATCAGCGTGCCCGGCGTGAGGTGCTCGGCGAGGGACCGGGTGGCGGCGTCCATCCAGGCGAAGTCCGGTTCCCACGTGGCGTCGTCGACGAACAGCGGGACCACGACGACGACGGCGTCCGCGCCGGGAATGGCCGCTGCGTAGTCCGTGGTCGCCTTCAACCGCCCGGCCGGGACGAGCTCGCCGAGCTTGTCCTGCAGGTGGGCCTCGCCGGGGAACGGCTCGGTGCCGGCGTTGACGAGGTCGACGATCTGCTGCTGCACGTCCACGCCGATGACCTCGTGCCCGGCGTCCGCGAACTGGACGGCCAGGGGCAGGCCGATCTTGCCCAGGGCGACGACGGCAATACGCATGGAGCTCCTCAGGTGGTCGGTGGCGCCACAGACGCGGCGGACGCGTTTGACAGCATAATCTTCGGCCCCCGGCCCGGCCTGTGACCGAGGCCCCACGTACGCTGCGGCGTATGCGGTCCGCTGGGACGAGGGCGACGGCGCTGGGCGCCGACCGCGGCCCCGGCCGGCCCGGGCGGCTCACCGGTCTGGACTGGGCCCGCGGGCTCGTCGCCCTCGTCCTGGTCGGCACCGAGTCGGTCCTAGCGCCGCGGCCCGCGCAGCTCGTGCACGCGGAGTGGACCGGCGTGACGGCCTATGACCTGATCTTCCCGTTGTTCGTGCTGCTGGCGGGCTGCGGCATGGCGTTGGCGTACCAGAACGAGGTCCCGGCCCGCCGCACGGCCAGGCAGGTGCTGGTCCTGCTGCTGGCCGGGCTGGCCTACAACGTGGCGACGACGGCGGAGGTCACCTGGGCGACGTTCCGCGTCACCGGCCCGTTGCAGGTCTTCGCCGTGCTCGTGCTCGTCATCGCGCCGCTGCACCGGGTCATCCGCACGGCCCGCGCCTGGGCGGTCCTCACCCTGCTCGCCGCCGTCGGCCACGCCGTCGCCCTGGCTGCGTGGGCGGGCCGGTGCGGTGGTGAGCTGACGCCGGGATGCAACCCGTCACGAACGATCGACGGTGCGCTGTTCGGCGCGCACATGTACGCCCAGGGCGCGCTCGGCCACGACCCCGAGGGCGTCGTCGCCATCGCCGGCGCCTTCGTGACCGCGGCCGCCGGGGTCACCGCCGGACATCTGGTCGCGCGGTACCGGCGGGCCCCGCTCGCGCCGCTGTACCTGCTCGCATGGGCAGCCGGGTGCTTCGGCGCCGGGGCCGCGCTGGCGCAGTGGGTGGAGCCGATGAAGCGGCTGTGGACACCCAGCTTCGCGCTCACCACCGCCGCCGCAGGGATCCTCCTGGTCGCCGTCGGCCTTGCCCTGCATGACGGTCCCGCGCCGGCGTGGTGGGCGACCGTGCGGGTGCGGCTGGCGGTGCCGCTTGTCGCGGTGGGCCGCAACAGCCTGCTCGTCTACTTCGGGTCCAGCGCGGTGCTTGCGCTGCTCCTCCGCAGGGGCGGGGAGCCGTCGGCGGCGGTGCGCATCGCCGACGCCGTCAGCCGGGACGGGGACCCGCGCCTGGAGTTCGCCTTGCTCTCGGTCGCCGCCTGGTGGCTGCTCGCCCTCGTGCTGCACCGGTGGCGGATCTATGTGCGCGCGTGAGAGCCCGTCGAGATTCTATTCTCTGCATTTCCGGTCGCGTGTGAAGTGTGCACTACCGCACTCATGAAACACACCGACGCGTACTTGCCAGCATCGCGGTTCACCTCACGAACGGGACCGCCGGGAGACGGGAATCGTCGGAGGGCCCGAGGGGCTTGAGCACCTCCCGCTCGAGCACCTGAGCCACCCCGTCCTCGGCGGCCGCCGGCGCGAGGTGCGCGGCCGCCGCGATGGCCTCGGGGTGCCCACCTTGCATCGCGTAGCCGGCGCCTGCCCAGGCGAGCATCTCCACGTCGTTGGGCATGTCCCCGAAGGCGATGACCTCCGTGTGGTGCACCCCAAGGGAGCTTGCGAGGGCGGCCAGTGTCGAGGCTTTCGAGACGTCTCGCGGACCGAGCTCGAGCAGTGCGAGACCTGTGCTGGAGTGGGTGGGAACCGCAAGGTCGCCAACGGCCTCCCGGCCGACGGCGAGCAGCTCGTCGGGGCTCAGCGTGGCGCTCAGCGCGACAACCTTGATGATCGGCTCGTCGTCGAGGAGCTGCTCGATACGAGGCGCCTCGGGCATCGCCGCCACGGTACGCGGCGCCAGGCTCTCCACGTGCACCCCGCCGCGGACAGCGCGGTAGCCGGCCTCCGCACGGAACTCGTGCGGTGTCTCGATCGCGAAGAGCACGTCCCGGACGCGACGCCGCAACGCATCGACCACTTCGTGGACGGTGGCTGCGGTGAGGCGATGGCGGGTCAGCATCCTGCGGGCCGAATCTATGACCACTGCGCCGTTCGCGGCGATCACCGTGCCGCGGTGCCCTGTCGCCTCGAGGATCGGTGTCACCCACCGCGGCGGCCTGCCGGTGGCGAGGACGACGTGGGTTCCGGCGTCCGTGCAGGCTGCCAGCGCTTTTCGCGTCCGGGCGGAGATGGTGCCGCCATGGGGAAGGATCGTGCCGTCGATATCGGTTGCCACCAAACGGTAGGTGGGGGCGCCGGCCACATTCATTTCCGCCAAGATTCTCCTCGTTTACGCCGTTCAACAGTCTCGCATGCACCGGGCACTCCAGGAAATCTCCCTGCAGTTGACCGCCGAGATGGAAAGCGTGCACCACGCCGACGTCACCACCGGCGGTCGCTACGCCGTCGGCGGTGACGAGGTCTGGCTGGTCGGGTCGACGGTGTCGGGGTGAACCTGGCGGGCTAGCCGCGCGGGCGGGGACTCTCACACGGGGCCCGCACCACGCCCGAGGCCACCGTGTCGCCATCGGCACCCGGACGAACGGATCGGGGAGCTTTCGTCAGGTATGCCCTGACGAAAGCTCCCCGATCGTGTGGAGAAGGCCCTGCCAGGCGGTCACCGCCGGGCGTGAAGCTCCTAACCCCTCAGCACCTCGTCGACGACGTCGGTGAGGTGCTCGACGGTGAACCCGTACCGCTCCGCGATCACCTCGGCGGGTGCTGAGGCCCCGAAGTCCGTCACGCCGACGCACCGGTCCGTCGGCCGCAGCACGCGGTACCAGGACATCGGGTGCGCGGCCTCGACCACCACCCGCGGCACCGCGGCCGGGGCGAGCCGCTCGAGGGCCTCGGTCGGCAGGGTCGAGAACCGCTCGACGTCGAGCACCGAGACCACCGCGGCGCGCCGGCCGCACGTCCGGGCAGCCTCCACGGCCAGGTGGGTCTCGCTGCCGGTGGCGATGAGCACCACCTCGGGGTCCTCTACCGGCACCAGCAGGTAGGCGCCGTCCTCAGCCGAGCCGACCTGCACCGAGTGGTCCAGCTGCGGCAGGTCGGAGCGGGAGAGCACCAGGCAGGTGGGACGGTTCTGCTCCTGCAACGCGAGCTTCCACGCCACCTTGGTCTCGTAGAAGTCCGCCGGCCGGAGCACCTGCATGTGCGGGATCGACCTCAGGAAGGGCAACACCTCCACCGGCTGGTGCGTGGGGCCGTCCTCCCCCAGCAGCACCGAGTCGTGGCTGAAGATGTGGATGGACGGGCACTCCTGCAGCGCCGCCATCCGCAGGGCGTTGGCCTGGTAGGTGGCGAACATCAGGAAGGTGCCGCCGAAGCCGCGGAGCACCGAGTGCATCGTGATGCCGTTGGCGATCGCGCCCATGGCGTGCTCGCGGACCCCGAACCGGATGTTCTGCCCGGCCCGCTCCGCCGGCCCGAACACCCCGCCGTCCGAGAGCCGCGCGAAGGTGGCCCCGGCGAGGTCGGCCGAGCCCCCCAGCAGGAACGGGGCGTACGGGGCGATCGCGTCGAGCACGGCGCCCGACGACGCCCGGGTGGCCTCCGCGCCGGCGGGCGCCTCGAGCACCTCAAGCACCTCGACGCACGCGGCCACCATCTCCTCCGGGCTCAGCAGCGACTCCGCGCCGCCCGCGCACGCAGTGCGCGTCTCCCAGGCGTCGTACACGGCCTTGTTGCCTTCCCGCACAGCCGCCCAGAACTGGGCGACCTCGGCGGGCACCTCGAACGGTGCATACCCGTCCAGCCCGAGATGGGCGCGAGTGGCCGCCAGGTCGGCGGCGCTGGGCGCCCCGGAGTGGCTCAGCCGGTCGTCCGTCAACGGCGACCCGGCGCCGATGGTCGTGCGCACGCGCACCAGGGTCGGCCGCTGCGACTCGGCGGCCGCCTCGGTGAACGCCCGGCTCAGCCCGCCGACGTCCATGCCGTCGACGGCGTCGACCACGTGCCATCCCAGCGCCCGGAACGCCTCGACGATGCCGTCGCTGTCCATGGTCTCCGAGGCGCGGGAGTCGATCACCACGTCGTTGTCGTCGTAGACCACGCACAGGTGGGACAGCTCGAGCTTGCCCGCGATCGCCGCGGCTTCGTAGGCGATGCCCTCCATGAGGTCACCGTCCGAGGCGAGCACCCAGGTGCGGTGGTCGACGACGTTCGGCCCGAGCCGTGATCGCAGGTACTCCTCGGCGATGGCGAGCCCGACGGCATTCGCCACCCCCTGGCCCAGCGGGCCGGTGGTGACCTCCACGCCGGGCGTGTCGCCCCGCTCGGGGTGGCCGGGCGTCTTGGAGCCCCACTGCCGGAAGTCGCGCAGGTCCTCCACGGACAGGTCGTACCCGGCGAGATGGAGCGCGGCGTAAAGCATCGCGCTGCCGTGCCCGGCCGACAGGACGAACCGGTCGCGGTTGAGCCAGGCCGGGTCCTCAGGGTTGAACCGGAGGTGGTGGGCGAAGAGGGTGTGCACGATGGCGCCGGCACCCAGCGGGAAGCCGTAGTGGCCGGACTTGGCGATGGCGACCTGGTCCATCGCCAGCATGCGGGCGGTGTTGACGGACAGGGCCTCGACGTCGGAGCAGTGGTGCGGGTGGAGCGAGATGGTCGTGGGTTCGGCCAGCATCGAGAATCAGCCTTTCGTAGCACCGGCGGACAGGCCCGCCACGATGTGCTTCTGTGCGAAGAGTGAGAAGACGAAGACGGGCAGCGTCATCAGGACGGCCGCCGCCATGAGGCCGCCCCAGTCGATGCTGGCGTAGCCGATGAAGTCGAAGAGGGCCACGGGCAGCGTCTTCTTCTGGGAGGCGCCGAGGATCATCGAGAACAGGAACTGGTTCCACGAGAAGATGAACGACAGCAGCGCCGCGGTCGCGATGCCTGGCTTCGACAGGGGCAGGACGATGCGGAAGAACGCGCCGATGCGGGTGAGCCCGTCCACCCGGGCGGCCTCCTCGAGCTCGATCGAGACGTTCTCGAAGAAGCTGATCATGATCCACACCACCATCGGCATGGTGATGACGAGGTGGCTCACGATGAGCGAGAAGTAGCTGCCCACCAGCCCGAGCTTGGTCAGGATGATGTACCACGGCACGAGGTAGGTGATGCCGGGGAGCATGCGCACGAGCAGCAGCACCACGCCGGTGCGGCGCAGGCTGTAGCGGGCGATGGCGTACGCGGCGGGCAGGCCGATCACCAGGGACACCAGGGTGGCGCCGACGGCGACGATCACCGAGTGCTGAGCGGCCTCGGGAATGTTCGACTCCGTCAGCACGGTGCCGTAGTTCTGCAGCGTGGGCGTGAAGGCGAGCAGCTTGTCCGGGTTGTAGATGTCGACGTTCGCCTTCAGCGACGAGACGATCATCCACACGATCGGGAACACGCACACCACCGCGACGAGCACGATGAGCACGGTCCGGATGAGGTCGGCGCGGTGCTTGGCACGGCGGAAGCCGGTCCGTATCGGGGCGGGCGAGGTGACGGCTGCCGGCTCGACAGCGGTGCGGGGACGGTCCTGGATGGCGGTCACTTGAGGGTCCTCCCGGCCATCTCGTTGCCCTTCGAGGTGATCAGCGTGATCACGAGGACGATGAGGATGAACAGCATGATGACGGCGGAGGCCATCCCGAAGTTGGTGTACTCGAACGCCTGCATGAAGCCGTAGGTGTTCAGGGTCTCCGTGGCGTACCCCGGCCCGCCCTTGGTGGTGGCGTAGATGATGTCGAAGGTCTTCAACGAGTCGACGAGGCGCAGCACGATGGCGGCGAACATTGCCGGGATCATCAGCGGGAAGGTGATGAAGCGGAACCGCTGCCACGCCGTCGCACCGTCCACGAGGGCCGCCTCGTAGGGCTCCTCGGGCAGCGAGGTCAGGCCGGCCAGGAGGATCAGGGCGATCATCGGCGTCCACTGCCACACGTCCACCACCATCAGCCACCACAGCGCGCCCTGCGGGTCGGCGAGGAACTGCTGGGTCTGCAGGCCGATCGCCTGGAAGAGCTGGTTCGCCACCCCGATGTTGGGGTCGTAGATGATCATCCACGCCATGGAGATGGCCACGGGCGTGGCGACCACGGGCAGGAGGATCAGGGTGCGGGTGACGCGTTCGCCCTTGAACGGCTTACGCAGCAGCAGCGCGATGGCGTAGCCCAGGGCGATCTCCACCGCGACGGTCACGAAGGTGAACAGCAGCGTGCGGCCGGCTGCCGCCATGAACCGGGCATCGGTGGTGAGCAGCTTGACGAAGTTGGTCACGCCGACGAACGTCGGTGCCTTGACGGCGCTGCCGCTCCACGTGGTCAGGCTCATGTAGAGCGTGTAGGCCAGCGGGAACACGAGCAGGGCCAGCGTCAGGAGCAGCGCCGGGGCGATGAAGACGTGCTTGATGTGCTTGTTGAGCCACGTGGACATGTTTCCTCGATCTGGGGGGCGTCACGGCCGGGGTCGTGACGCCCCCCATGTCTCGTTCTCGGTCGGGTGGTCGGGCGGCTACTCCAGCCCGAACTCCGTCTTCTCCGAGTCGATGAGCTGCTGGAAGGCCTCGTTCGCGGTCTTGGCGGCCGCGGCGACGTCGCCGCCCTCGATGGCCGTGACGAGCGCGCCGCCGATGGCGTCGCGGGCCTCGCCGACGCTGACGATGCGCGGGCGGTCGTAGGGCACGCCGTTGGCGTTGCCGTCCTGGACGGCGGTCACGACGTCGGCCGGGAACTTCTCGGCCGTCTGCTCCGACTCCCACGCCGAGTCACGCGCGCCCATGACGCCCGCGGCCTGCATCTCGGCGGCCATCTCCTTGCTGGTGGCCCAGCGGATGAACTCCCACGCGCCGTCGGGGTTGTCGCTGCCCGCGGCCATGCCGAAGGCCTGCGGGGTGACCACGGAGGTCTTCGCGGGCGACGGCGCGTAGCCCACCTGCTCGGTGGTCAGGGTGGACTTCTCCGGGTCGGTGAACTCGGGCCAGCGGTCGTCGCCCTCGATGTACATGGCGAGCTTGCCCTGGGAGAACAGCGCGCTGCACTCGGCCCAGGACATGTTCAGCACGCCGTCGGGGCCGTAGTTGCTCACGAGGTTGCCGTAGTACTCCAGGGCCTCGATCGCCTCGGGGCTGTCGATGGTGGCGTCGCCGTACGGCGCGCCGCCGTCGTTCCAGTCGCCGTCGAAGGCGTAGAGGAACTGGCCGAAGGTGGTGACCGCCTGGGCACGCTGGCCGCGCAGGCAGATGCCGGCGACGTCGTCGCCGTCCAGCTTGGCGGCGGTCGCCTCGAGCTCCTCGAGGGTGGTGGGCACGTTCTCGATGCCGGCCTCCGCGAAGAGGTCGGTGCGGTAGAAGAGCATCTGGCGGGCGGTCGCCACGGGGACGGCGATGACGTTGCCCTCCGTGGAGGTGACCGCCTCGCGGGTGGGGGCACCGAAGTCGTTCCAGTCGAACTCGGCGTCGCCCTCGACCTTGTCGGTGAGGTCCGCGATCCAGGCGTTGTTGACGAACTGTGCGGAGTCCTGCGGCGGGCGGTAGAGGAAGACGTCGGTCTCGCTGTTGCCGGAGCCGAACTCCACGCGCAGCTGCTGGGAGACCTGGTCCTCGTTGAGGCTGGTGATCTCGACGTCGATCCCGGTCGCCTCCTCGAACTCCGGGAGCCTCTCCTCGATCATGTCGGTGATCGAGTGCGGCGACATCATGACCTGAAGGCTGGAGGTTTCCCCGCCCTCGTTCGCGGCGCCGCTCGTCCCGCAGGCGGCGAGCCCGCCGGCCAGAACGGTGGTCCCGAGCACCGCAATCACTCTCGTGCTTCTCATCGCAACTTCCTCGTTGTCGGCAATGTGCAGCCCCACGACTGTGTGAGCAGCCCCACGAACTGTGGAGCGCCGCCAGGTTAGGGAAGTTGTCACTGACATGTCAAAACAATCGACAGAAGGCCGAAACGGGATGCACCGACACCCTGGGCGGATCACCGGGAATGTCTGTATTTTCACTGGTCGCCTTCGATCTCGGCAGTGTCACGGCATTGTCCGGACATTACGTGTGTTGTAAGGTCTGACACAATCCGGACGCAGAGGTCCGGCGCCGCGAAGCAGCGCAGCACGCGAACGGATGGGCACCGCCAGCCATGGAGACTCAGCAGCACGCATCACATCTACCGATCGAGCTCGACAGGTCGTCGACCACCCCGCTGTACCTCCAGCTCGCCGACGCCATGGAGACCGCGATCATGGAGGGGGCCCTCGCCCCCGGGTCCCGGCTGGAGGCCGAGGTGGGCCTGGCCGCGCGGCTGGGCCTGTCACGGCCCACCGTCCGCCAGGGCATCCAGGAGCTGGTCGACAAGGGCCTGGTGGCTCGCCAGCGCGGGGTGGGCACGCAGATCGTCTCGCCCGAGCTCCGGCCGTCCGTGGCCGCTCCTCGCCGTCCGGGGCTCGCGGGAACTGCTGACGACGGCGCCACGGCCCTCACCGGCACCGTGGGCCTCGCCGTCCCCGACTTCTCCAACCCGTTCTTCTCCGGCATCGCGCAGGTGATCGAGCGCCGCGCCCGCCAGCTCGGGTACTTCCTCCTCATGGCGGACACCGACGAGGACCCGGCCACCGAGCTGAGCACGCTGCAACGTATGAGCGAGCAGGTGGACGGCGTGATCGCCGTCGCCCCCCGCGCCGGCGACGAGGATCTGCACGGCGTCCTGGCCGGCATGGAGAACGTGGTGCTGATCAACCGTCAGCTCCCCGGACTGGCGAGCGTGAACGTCGACGTCGCGCTCGGGATGCGGCAGGCGGTGGCGCACCTGGCAGCCCTGGGCCACCGGGACCTGGGCTACATCGGCGGCCCGGAGGCCTCCCGCGCCGGGCGGACGATCGCGGCGAGCCTACGGGCCGCGGCCACCGAGTTCGGCTGCCAGCTGAGCGAGCTCGCACACGTGGAACCCAACCACCGCGGCGGGTTCGCGGCCGCGGACGTCGTCGTCGCGTCGAAGGTGACAGCCGTCGTCGCCCACAACGACCTCATCGCCTTCGGGCTCATCTCCCGGCTCGTGGAGCGGGGCCTGGCGGTGCCCGACGACGTCAGCGTGATCGGCTGCGACGACATCCCCTTCAGCTCTATGCTCACCCCGACCCTGACCTCCGTGGCGGTGGACCCCGACCGGGTCGGCCGCTCGGCGGTGGACCTGCTCATGCGCAGCATCCACGCCGGTGAGGACATCGGCGCGGTGGAGGTCACGGTGCCCTCCCAGCTGGTGGTGCGCGCCTCGACCGGGGTGGCGCCGGTCTAGTCGACCGTCACGCCCCACCCACCCGTCGGTCGAGGCCTGGTCGTGGCGCTGGTATCGATCTGCGAGCACCTGCGGGTGTGTGGCCGGAGGTCGGCGATAACGCCGCGATAACATCGAGGTGACGACGTCGTGACCATGCTCTGAGGTCACGATGAACGCGACACCGGGCCCACGAAGCGTCATGCCCGAGATCTTCCGCGTCTGCGCCGCCGGCACGGACGCCGAGAGCGAGGCCCTGGCCGATCGCGAGCTCCGGCGCATCGCCGAGGAGCTCGACGCCGCCCCCACCCAGACGCGGGCCCGCGCCGGGTCGGTCTTCACCGCACACCTGTGGCCACGGGGCGCGGCCTACGACCCCCGCACACTGAACCAGGACCTCGTCCCCCTCCACTTCCCGTGGCCGGAGCCGACCGCCCTGGCGAAGATGATGCGGCGTGAGGTCGACGACCTGTACGTCGGGGGCGGGGAGGACGGCGCGCGTCATCTGCTGGCCAGCATCGCCTACAGCGAGACCGTGTACGCCACCGGCCACGATCTGCCCGGTTCCCCGTTCCGCAACCTCGTCCCGTTCAGCAACTCCCAGGAGGCGTTGGAGGCCGGGCGGCGAACCTACGTCGCTTGTGACAACGCGATACGGGACGTGCTCAGACGTGCCCGAGCCACCCTGTCCGCCACCGAACAGACGGCCTTGGCGCTGGCCGACCACGACCTTCAGGCGGCGCGGGCAGAGATCCATCGCGAGGCGGAGCGGTACCTCGACATCGCCTCGGCGCCCGGCGCCGACGCCCGGCAGATCCTCGGCTGGGACGGCCCGTTGTCCGAGGTGGTGCTGCGTGGTCCGGATGTCGCCGCACTGGCGGGTGCCCTGCGGCGGATCCACGAACAGCTCCGCGCGCTCGAGGGTGCCGTCCACGCCCTGGTGCGGACCACCGCCGCCGGCGGCCCGCGAGCGCCGGGTGCACTGGCGGTCGAGGCCGCCGCACAGGACCTGGCCGTGGTGGTGGCGGCGGAGGCCGCCGGCTTCCCGATCCTGTACCGCGTCTGGCGAGACCACCCGCTGCCCGCCGGCATCGTCGCCGTCCCGGCCGACGGCGGATCCACCCTCACCACGGCGCCTCGCCGCGGTGAACGGCAGTCCGTCGCGGAGGCGAGCGGGAATGCGCGAGCCATCGCCGACCTGCAGAACGCCATCTTCCGCACCCTGCAGCGGGCCGACCGGGCGAATGCCGGCTTCAACGCCGCCCTGGTGAGCGATCCGCACAAGGTGTGGCGCTACGCACCGCTCGTCGCCCGCGCCCTGGACGCCCAGCAGGTCGACGGCCCCTCGATCGCCTTCCGCGCGGCCGCGGACGAGCTGGACGACGTGTCGGGGATGTCCGCGCTGGCCACGCTCAACCTCGTCGCGGGGGCCCTGTCCATCGCCGCGGGGCTCACGGCCGCGGCCCCGCCCGTCGCCTTGGCGTTCGCGGTGGCCAGCGCCGTGCTGGGTGCGGCCGAGACCCTGGAGGACTACTTCAGGCGCGCGGAGCAGGAGGACGCCTTCAACGCCGTGCTGGATCCCGGCAAGGCCGTGGCCGCCGCGCCCGGCTACCTCGGCATCGTGGTCGGCGTCGTCTTCTCGGTGCTCGACGTCAAGGGCGTGATGGACGCCGTCGCGGCCGCACGCGCGTTCCGCAGCGCGTCGGCGGCCACCGCGGCGGCTGAGCTGGTGTCACCGTGAAGCCGGCCGGCCTGGCGTCGCTCGCCGCCGAGCCGGTCTCCGCCGCGGCGGTGAAGTTCGAGATGCGCAGCCACGGCGCGGGGCTGCGTCCGTTCGCCGCGCTGCTCGCCCGGTTCGGCAAGGCGGCCGCGCGCGACGTCCAGCTGGTCGACCGGGTGCTGCGGACCGCGAGCAACACCGTGCTCACCGAGTCCGCGTCCGGCGAGGCGTGGGCGGCCGTGCGGCGGCTCGCCGAGCGTGCCGAGACGATTGCGGACGGCCCCGAGCGGCTGCGCACGGCGGTGGAGCTCGAGCGGGCGATGCTGGCCCTGCTCAGCCGCGAGAGCGGGTTCGCCGAGGCCTTCTCGGACGGTGTCGCAGCGGCAGCCCGAGAGGCACGCGACCTCAAGGACGCGGCGGCGGTCAAGGCCGCCGGCAAGCACCTGCTCCACACGCCGGCGCCCACGACCGCCTCGAAGGTGCTCGGCCGCATGGCCACCCTGGTCGACGCTGGTGACCCGCTGCTCGCCCGTCTGTGGCGGCGCTACCGAGCCGTGGCGGGCGCACCCGCGGGGCTGGAGCGGGCCGCCGCCGTCGCGGCCCAGCAGGCCGACGCGATGGCAGCCGTGCTGCGGCGCAAGGGCCTGAGCACGGTCGAGCGGCGCCTGAAGCTGTGGGGGTATCTGTCGAAGATCCGTGGCGAGCTCGGGGAGGCCTATGCGCTCGGGAACCGGGTCTGGCTCGGCGAGGTGGAGAAGGAGCTCGCCCGCGCCTGGGCGATCGCCGCGCAGCTGGGGCCCGGGCACACCGTCGAGTACCTGACGCAGGCCGCGCACGGCCTGCGGGTCAACGGGCGCGAGGGTGCGGACGCGATGATCGTGATCGTCGACCACGCCAACAAGGTGGTCTACGACACCATGCGCGGCCAGGTCAAGATCGCCACCTTCAGCGAGGGGGCCGGCCAGAGCGCCAACGACGTGTTCCGGGCCATCGGTCTCGAGCGCGGGGCCGCCCCCGGTGTCGCCTCCCTGGAGTTCCGCTCGAGCACCACGGGCCTGACCGAGGCGTACACGCTCGCCAGCCGGCCGGAGGTGAGCACCCGGCTCTACCTCCTCAACGCCGCCGGGAGCGTCACCCCGGCGCAGGATCTCGCAGATCTGGCGGCGCTGGGCTATCCGGTCACCGAGATCGTCCTCGACATGACGGTCAGCCAGTTCACCCACCTCGCGATCTCGGTCGCGGAGAGCGCCGTCAAGCTCGTGACGGTCGGCCCCTGAGGACACCCCATGGACATCGCCGAGTTCGCGGCCATCCGGCCGGCGCGCACCGTCGAACCGGAACGGTTGATCCGGCTCGAACCCTCGTTCGTCCTGCCACGGCCGGCCGGGGTGATGACCCACGTCCCCCCGCCACTCATCCTCTCGGGGGAGTCGATGCCGCCCGGCCTGGGCGACCCGGCGTGGGACCCGCTGCGCGAGTACGACAACGTCGCCGACGCGTCCCTCATCGCCCGCATCCATGCTCTCGTCCGGGCCTGCGAGCGCGCCCTCACCGCGGCCGACGACCGGCTCGACGCGGCCGGCCTGGTCGCCGTGGTGCAGCGCGAGGTCAAGGTGCACGAGCTCGATGCCGTGGACTGGAAGCTGGCGACCGGCGGCACGACCGACGCCACGGTGATATTCCCTATCGCCCGGGTGCTCGTGCGCCAGGCGCTGATCACGACCCTTTCCGCCAACCCACCGGACTACGAGCGCGCGCACCGGCTGACGCGACTGGCGCTCGTCGCCCACGCACTGTGCGAGCTGCTCCGTCACCCGAAGATGCGGGCGGAGCAGATTTACGACCTCCTCCACCGACGTCCGTTGGTCATCCCCGGGCTGGCCGACGCCGTCCTGGCCCCTGCACCGAAGATCAAGCTCATCCGGGAGACCACCGTCCGTGACCTGCAGGTGGTGCGGCGCGAGTGGGCCGGCTACGTCGCCGGGGAGGTCGCGAACGTCCGCAACGTGATGGCCGGGGAGAGCTTCAGCCAGCACGAGATGTCCACCCGGGAGACGGAGACGACGACCACGGCGCTGACCGAACGGCGCGAGGAGACCGAGACGGAGTCGGAGGCGAAGCAGACCAGCGAGCTCACCGCCTCGGTCTCCAACCAGCTGGGGGTGACCATCAACGGCCACGCCGAGGTCTCCGCGGAGTACCGCTACCCCGTGGTCACCGCCCGCATCAGCGGCGGCGTCGACGCCGGGCTGACGCTGCAACGCAGCGACCAGCAGTCGAGCAAGATCGCACGCGAGGCGGTCGCCCGGGCCACCAGCCGGGTGGAGTCGCTGACCCGCGAGACCCGGATGCGCCGCGAGCTGGCCCGCACCGAGGAGGGCTACACCTACGCGTTGCGCAACAGCACCGACAAGCACGTCCACGGCGTCTACCGCTGGGTCGACCGCATCGACACCTACCAGCTCTTCCGGTACACCGATCGCCTCCAGCTCGAGTTCCAGATCCCCGAGCCGGCCGAGTTCTACCGGTGGCGGCGCGACCGCCAGGAGGCCGCAGCCACCGCGGTGGACGCCCCGCCCGAATGGACCCTCACCGCGGACGCCATCAAGGCCGAGGACCTCATCACGCTCGCGAAGACCTACCACGCCACGAACGTGCCGCCTCCGCTCGAACCGACGGTGACCGTGGTGCGGACCGTCACGGTGGAGACGGCCGCGCCGGCGCCCGGGAGCGGCAAGCCGTGGAATCCCCCGACCGGCGCGAAGGAGCTCGACATCCCGATACCGACGGACTACGCCACGTCGTCGGTCTCCTTCGAGGGCGAGGGGTTCCCGGCCGCCGGGGAATGGACGGACGAGACCGGCAAGGAGGTCAAGGGCGTGCGTTCGGCCTTCGCCGCCGTCGCCGTCGGCAGCGAGAGCCACTTCTTCTGGAACGGCGGGATCTGGTACGGCCCGCTGCGCTTCCTGGCCACCCACGGCAACGTCAAGGACATCGGCGTCGCCAACGCGGTGCAGCGAGGTGAGCCACCGTACGGGCGGTCGTTCCTGCCGATCGGATCCGACGCCGGGCTGCATCCCAACCCGGTCACCGCGCCGCTGTCCGGTGCTCAGAACGTGCTGAAGGTCGCCCTGACAACCTTGGGGCTGCTGACGTGCACCGTCACCTTCGCGGTGAAGTGCGTTCCGACCTCGTCCGCCCAGCACGCGTGGCGGCTCAGCGTGTACGACGCCCTGTTCGCAGCCTGGTCGCAGTGGAAGCGCGACTACGAGTCCCGCCAGGTGCGGGGGCAGCTGCTCGGCGAGAGCGCGGCGGCCGATGCCGGCAGCAGCCAGCGCAACGAGCAGGTCATCCTCGAGGAGCTCAAGCGCAGCGTGATCGCCTGGCTCCTCGACGACGCTGAGTTCGCCGGGCGCCCCGCCCTGAAGCCGCGGAAGAAGGACGCGACCGGGGTGGAGACCGACTTCGCCAACATGGACATCCCTCAGGCCATCCTCGACGCTCCGACCATCCAGTTCCTGGAGCAGGCGTTCGAGTGGTCGAACCTGGCATACGTCTTCTACCCGTACTTCTGGGCTGCGCGAAGCCGGTGGGAGGTGCTCTCCGAGGTCACCGCCAACGACCCGGTCTTCGAGCGGTTCCTGCGCGCCGGGTCGGCCCGGGTCGTCGTCCCGGCCCGCCCGAGCTTCGAGAGTGCGGTGAAGAACTGGCTGATGACCGGCGTCCCGTTCCTCAACGGCGACCTGCCGACGCCGGACAAGAAGCTGTACATCTCGATCGACACCGAGGTCCGGGAGATCAGCGCACCGCAGCGCGGCGGGATCCCCGGCGACCACTGGCAGTCACGGCTGACCACGACGCTGGTGTACCTGGAGAGCAAGGGCGACCTGCCCTTCACCAACCAGCTGCACCAGCTGCCCGCGCCCGTCGGCGCTCCGTACGAGCCCGGTGACATCCTGGATCTGGACGAGGAGACGTAGCAGGACGCGTCAGAGCGGCCGCCCTGCTCGCCGGTACACCTCCCGAGGTGTACCGGGCACAGCTAGGGCAGCACGTGCCCCAGCTCGCGGCGGGCCACGCTGGCGGCGGGTGTGTGGTGCCGCGCCTCGAGGGCGGCATGCCAGGTGTAGCAGGCGGTGATGAGCTCGTCGAGGCGGTCGTCACCCTGGCCCTCGTCGAAGGCCAGCACCGCGGCCAACGCTTCCGCGCCCCGCAGGGCAACCCGCTGCAGCGCGCTGAACCCCTCGCGGGTGAGCCGGTGCTCGGGGCCCGCGAGCTGCCGCCCGATCTCCTCGACCACCTTGTCGCCGTTCGCGTCCTCCTGGTATGGCCACTCACGCGCGGGTGTGCCCGTCAGCCCGAAGACGGCGATGAGGTCGCGGTCACGGAGCACGGGATACGCCTCGTTGTCGGCGATGGCGGGCAGGGCCCGCTTTCTGCTCCAGTCGACGGTCGCACCCGAGACCCCGCGGAGGTACTCGCGCAGCGGTCGGTGCGCGGTCCGCACCCGGGCGCGCAGCATCGGGATGCCGGTGGCCTGGCTCCACTCGGCGAACGCGGCGGCAGCGGCCAGGAGCCCGTCCCTGAGCCGTTCGAAGTCGCTGTCGCCGGAACCCATGCCGAAGACGGGCTCGTACATGGCGCGCCGCTGGTCGGCGGACGGGTACCACTCCGAGTGCCCCACCCGGCTCCTGAGCCGCGCGAGCCGCGCCGGCATGTCCTCGTCACCCAGGCTGACGTACAGCTGGGGGCGCGCGAAGAAGTCGGCGGCCACGTGGCAGGCGAGCTCGATCAGCGGGTCCAGCTGGGCGTACGCGTACAGCCCCGCGACCGCCTTGTCGCCGCCGGTCACGTCCTTGAACGATTCAGGTCCTGAGATCGGCATCGAGATCGCCTCCGCTAGGAGATGCCCGGCCCATCGTGCGCGGGCCCGCGTTACTGCCTCGTTACCGCGAAGCGCACTGCGCGGTGCACCTCCCGGGCGCCGGCCGCTGCCGCAGACCGTCAGCCGCCGCAGGCGATGACGTCGATCAGCGGCGCGCCGTCGATAGAGATGTGAAGGACCCCGCACCCACCAGGGTGCGGGGTCCGCGTCAGCTGCGCGCCGGGGCAGGTCCGGCGCGGAGCCGTACTACTTGATCGAGGCCTCGATAGCGGCCTCGACCTGCGCGGAGACGGCCGCCTCACCGAAGAGGTACAGGTTGGTCTTCGTCTCCGCCGAGGTCAGCCAGCCCAGGTGCGCGGAGGTGTGCGCGGGAAGCGTGCTGGGCTTGGTCATCAAGAAGCGGGCCCTCCTGGTTCGCGATGAACGCCGCAGCGACGACGACGTCGGCCGAGCTGAGCCCGGACGCCTCCGCTGTGGAACGTGCAAGGTTGGCACCCAGAACTCTTCGGATGCGCAGGTGTAGTTCGTGTGCCACATCACTCATGATGGGGACGTACGGCTGTCGTTATTGGAGCCGTCACTTGTCTGCGCACAAAGGGGTGTATCCATGTCTTCAAAGTCCGTTGCTCCGGCCCCGGTCATCACGCCACCGGCCCATCCATTGGCGGCACTGACAGCCGATGAGATTCGTGCGGCAGTCGCGCTGGCCAAGGAGTCGGGCCGGCTCACGGACCGGGCCCGGTTCGTCACGGTGGCGCTCTGGGAGGACAAGGAGGCGACCCTCGCCCGGCAACCGGGCGAGACGGTGGACCGCCTGGTGGAGCTCGTCATCATCGACAAGGCGACCCGGGAGACGCACGAGGTCGTGGTCAACCTGTCGTCATCCGAGGTGGCGCGATGGGATGTCGCCCCCAAGGGGTCCGAGCCCATGATCCTCTGGGAGGAGTGGGACGAGGCCGAGCAGATCGCCAAGGCCGACCCCCGGTTCGTCGACGCCCTCGCCCGCCGTGGCATCGACGTCGCGAACGTGTTCGTCGACCCCCTCTCCCCCGGCAACTTCGCCCGGCCCGAGGAGGCGGGCCGCCGCCTCATCCGCGGCCTGGTGTACTGGCGCGAGGACGGCACCGACAACGGCTACGCCCACCCGGTGGAAGGCCTCGTCCCGGTGCTCGACCTCTACGAGCGCAAGATGATCAGCCTGCTGGACGAGGCGGACGCACCGCCGATGCCGACCGAGACGGGGCGGTACGACGCCGCCACCGTCGAGTCGACCTGGGGGCCGCTCCGCACCGACCTCAAGCCGCTGGACATCGTCCAGCCCGAGGGTGTGAGCTTCGCGCTCGACGGCAACGTCCTGGAGTGGCAGAAGTGGAAGGTCGTCATCCAGTTCCACTCGCGTGAGGGACTGGTCCTGAGCGACATCACCTACGACGGACGCTCGGTGCTCTACCGCGCGAGCCTGTCGGAGATGGCGGTCCCGTACGGTGAGCCCTCGGAGGCGCGCTACTACCAGGCGCCGCTCGACGTCGGCGAGTACGGCATCGGCAAGCTGACGAACTCCCTCGAGCTGGGCTGTGACTGCCTCGGCGAGATCCGGTACATGGACGCGGTCCTGGCGGACGAGCTCGGCGAGCCGATGACGATCAAGAACGCGATCTGCCTCCACGAGGAGGACGCCGGCATCCTGTGGAAGCACTTCGACCCCCGCGCCAACCAGGCCGAGGTCCGCCGGAGCCGGAAGATGGTGATCTCCTCGATCTGCACCATCGGCAACTACGACTACGCCTTCTACTGGAACTTCTACCAGGACGGCATGATCGAGCACACCGTCAAGGCCACAGGCATCATGCACACGCGCGCCCTCGCCGACGGCGAGACCTCGCCCTACGCCCCGCTCGTCGCCCCCAACCTCGGCGGCACGAACCACCAGCACTTCTTCAACTACCGGCTCGACTTCGCCGTCGACGGCGTGCGCAACTCGGTCGTCGAGGTCGACTCGACCGTGCTGCCGATCAGCGACGAGAACCCCTACGGCAACGCCATGACCACGACGGAGACGGTCCTCGCGCGCGAGTCCGGGGCGGCCCGCGACATGAGCCTGGAGCGGAACAGGTACTGGAAGGTCATCAACCCCGAGGTGCACAACCGGCTCGGCCAGCCGGTGGCGTACAAGCTGATGCCGGGCAACAACAGCACCTACCTGATGCACCCGGACTCCTCGCTCGGACGGCGGGCCGAGTTCGCGCGGCACCACCTGTGGGTGACCAAGTACGACCAGAACGAGCGTTACGCGGCGGGTGAGTACCCCAACCAGTCCAACCCCGAGGACCGGCCGGGCCTGCCCTCCTTCCAGGAGCAGGACCGGGCCCTGGAGAACGAGGACGTCGTCCTGTGGTACTCGTTCGGCCTGACCCACACGCCGCGGCCCGAGGACTGGCCCATCATGCCGAGCGACCCCATGTCGTTCTGGATCAAGCCCCACGGGTTCTTCGACCGCAACCCCGCGCTCGACGCCCCGCTGCCGCGGGCGGCGCAGTGCTGCAGCACCACGTCCGGCGGCCACGGCTGCCAGTGCCACTAGCGGCTGCCACCACCGCCCCCGAACCCGTCAGGACCGCCGCGCCGGCGGCGGTCCTGACGGGTTCGGGGGCGGCGCCGTGCGAACGGCTGGCACCCGTGCGGGGTTCGCCTACCGGTCGAGCTCGCCCAGCTTGAGACCCATCGACAGCAGGAGCAGGTCGTCGGGGTCCGCCGGGTCCAGGCCGGTCAGCTCGTGCACGCGACGCAACCGATAGGTGACGGTGTTCGGGTGGACGTGGAGCAGGTTCGCGCTGCGAGTCAGGCTGTACCGCGTCTCGTAGAAGGTGCGAAGGGTCTGCACCAACGTGGTGTTCCGCTCGTCGTCGTACTTCCTGAGCGGGACGAGCGTGTCCTCGATGAGCGAGTGCGAGAAGCGGCTCGCCCGGGCGAGGTGGTCGAGCAGGACCTCACGGAAGTGCGTGACCCTGCCGAACCTCTCGAGCGAGACGGCGATCGCCGCCGCTTCCGCGGCCTCGCCGTAGCTCATCTCGATGCCCTGCACACCCTCGTGCCGGCGCCCGACGCCGACGACGTACTGGTGGAGGCCTACCGCGACCGCCTCGCAGCGTTCCTCGATCTCGCCCTCGCGCTCGGTCGCCGTCGTGGGGTAGACGACGACCAGCTCCTGGCCGCGTGCCCCGATGAGCAGCCGTTCCTTGTCCGGACGCAGCTTCTCCCGCACGTGGTCCACGGCCGATCGCAGGGAGTAGGACCCGCTGTTGAACCGGTCCTCGGTGTGGAGCACGAGCACGACGTAGGAACCGGACAGCTCCTTGCTCATCGCGGCCAGGCGCCGCTCGACCTCGGCGCTGGCGGGCGCGTCACCCAGAAGCGCGTCGAGCAGGTCCCCCCGCACGATCGACCTGTCGGCCCGCACCCCGGAGACCTCGGCGAAGAAGGCCTGGGCGACGACGACCGACGTGTGGTCGACGTAGGTCATGATCCGCTCCGCGACCTCGAGCCCCGACGCGACCTCGACGGGATCCTCGGGCCGGATGACCGCCTTGATCTCGTTCCAGACCAGGCGGCCCCAGAGCCGGTACGACTGAAGCAGGCCCTCGATGGACACACCTTGGTGGAACCGACGGACGGCGCTGTCCCGTAGCTGCTCGTCGAACTCCGGGTCCACGTCGGACAGCGTGGTGATGCTGGTGAGCAGGTGCTCCACCAGGCTCAGGGAGTTGGGCAGGACGTCGTTCTCGATGACCGCCGCGGACAGCTTCGAGTAGTCCGGCACCTCGGCGCGGTAGACCGCGACGATCCGGGTCGCCAGCTCCTGGCTCAGCTCGATCCGCTGGATCAGCCGGCGGATCGTCGAGTCGAGAGATTCGGTCACGTCGCACCTTCCGCAAGCCCGCCGCCGCACCCGCGCGGCCCACCGCCCCGTGCACAGATGAGCCGGACGTTGGTGCAGTATGGCCCGCGCCGGCGCGGTCGGTCGTGGAGTCTCAGCGCTACGGCCCCGAACCGGCTGACGGCGCCTGGTCCTGTTCCGGCGGACAACGGCGTTGGGACCGCCGCCCCTCGGTGCGGGTGCAGCGGTCCCAACGTCATGTCGGTCGGATCAGGTCACTCCAGGGAGATCGGGCGCTTGGCCGCGAGGACCCAGCCCCCGACGAACGCGGCTCCCAGCAGGCAGAGGATCCCGATCGCGATCGGCTTGGAGTCTCCCACCAGGCCTGGCAAGTTCTGCAGGACCAGGATCGTGACACCGACGAGCCCGAGCACCGCCAGACCAGGCGCCACGAACGCCCGTCCCACGCTGTGGGTCAGCTGGCCGGCCTTGCGCTGACGGTTGAAGAACACGAGCACGGCGGTGCTCGTACCGAGGAGAAGAAGGATAAAGGCCACGGTGGTCGTGCCGGCGAACCACGCGTAGAGCTGGTTCGCCGGATCGAGCCCGACCAGGGCGGCACCGATGATGAAGACGATAGCGACGACGGTCAGCATGGCGGACGCCGTGTGGGGCGAGCCGTGCTTGGCGTGCGGCTTCCCGAACAGGGCGGGAAGGGCGCCGCGGTTCGACAGCGTGAAGGTGTACCGGGTCACGATGTTGTGGAACGAGAGCACGCAGGCGAACAGGCTCGACACGTAGAGCGCCTGGACGAGGTGGAACGCCATCGTGCCGAGGTAGCGCTCGGTGGCCAGCGGCAGCATCGAGTCCGGGGCCGTCGATGCGACCTCCAGCGCGGCCTGGTCCCCCCACGCGGAGATCAGCGCCCACGTCGAGATCACGTAGAAGACGCCGATGACGATGACGGCGGTGTACGTCGCGCGCGGGATGGTCCGGTCCGGGTCGCGCGCCTCGTCGCGGAAGACCGCGGTCGCCTCGAATCCGAGGAACCCGAGGAAGGCGAAGAGCAGCGCCAGGCCCGGCGCTCCCGACAGGACCGTGCTCGGCTCGAGGAAGCCGGTGGAGAGCCCGCTGTCGCCCCCGGTGACGAACACGGCCGTGTCGAGGGCGACGATGATGACGACCTCGGCGATGAGGAGAACCCCGAGCACACGCTTGGAGAGGTCGATGTTCCGGTGCCCGAGGTACGCGACCCCGAGGCAGGCGAGGATCGCCCAGAACGCCCAGTGCACGTCCAGCCCCCAAGAGCTGAACAGGTTGTCCGCGCCCCCGCCGAGGAGCCCGTAGACCGCGATCACCTCGGCCGTGTAGGCCAGGAGAGCGACGAACGCGGCGCCGAAGCCGGTCTTCCTGCCCAGCCCCGCCCCGATGTACGAGTAGAAGGCACCGGCGTTGCGCACGTAGGGCGTCAGCGCCGTGAACCCGGCTGCGAAGAGCAGCAGGATGATCGCGCCGGCGGCGAACGCGGCCGGGAAGCCCGCGCCGTTGCCGAAGCCCAGCCCGATGGGCACGGTGCCGCCCATCACCCCCAGGGGCGCGGCCGCCGCGACGACGATGAAGACGATTCCCCACACTCCGAGCGAACCCCTGAGCCGGGCTCGTTCGGGCCGTTCAGCGACGCCTGCTGCCGGCGGCCCCGCCGGCTCGAAGTCGAGATCCTTGGTCATTTCCTGCCTCCTCGATGCGCCACGCTGCGCTCATCGGACCTGCATTGTCGGACAGGGAACCGAACGTCCCTTGACCTCGTGGCGACCATAGGGCGGCCAGTTTGGGCTGTCTGTAGAGAAATTCTCAACACTTGACACTTCGACCTCGTGAATCACGCAAGAGGCGCCACATATGGCGGCGCTCCGCAAAGAACGAGGCGCCCCCCTGCAAAGGACGCGAGGACTCCGGCAAACGTTCTCGATTTCCCCAGTTCCACCGCGGTGCGCGTGCCACTACGACTAGTCCTATGAACTTCGAGAAATCCGGCAAGGTTGCCGCATTGATCGCGGGCGCCAGCGTCGTCGCCCACCTCGTCGCGGCTGTGCAGATGCCCCTGCAGGGGTTCGGCACCGCACTGATGCTGGTGATGGCGTTCGGGTGCCTCGTGTGCGTATGGCACCTGTGGAAGGCACCGAGCGCCAGGCGATGGGCCCAGACGTTGCTGATGTACGGCGCCATGCTGCTGGCGCACCTGCTCATACCGATGGACCACATGCACGGACACCACGGACACGAGGCGAGCGGCGGGTCCACCATGCTCTCCCTGAGCCTGGCCCTGATGGTCGTCATGGCCGTCGTCGCCGCCGTCAACCTTCTGCTCCTCGCGATCCGGCACAGCGGCGCCCCCCGCCGAACGGCGGCACCCGTTCCCGAGGCCTCACGGCCCTGACCGGTCCAGCTCACACTCAGCCCGCGCCCAACGAAGGGATACCCATGACCGCCATCGACACCCGGCCTCACGACATCAGCGACATCCTCGAGCGAGAGCCCAAGCTGCTCATCGACGGGGAGCTCGTGGACTCCCACTCGGGCGAGACGCTCGACGTCCTCGACCCCGCCACCGGGCAGAAGGTCGCGACCGCGGCGTCCGCGGACGCCACCGACGTCGACCGGGCCGTCCGTGCCGCCCACCGCGCCTTCGACCTCAGGGCACCGTGGCGGCGGATGAGCGCGCTGGACCGCGGGCGGGCGATCATCCGACTCGCACGGCTCGTCGAGCAGCACGCCGACGAGCTGGCCGAGATCGAGGTCGTCGACGGCGGCTGGCTGCGCCAGGCGGCACGCGACGTCGAGATCGACCTGACGGTCCGGCACCTGGACTACTTCGGTGGCTGGCCCACGAAGATCGAGGGCAACACCATCCCCGTCTCCATCCCGGACGTGATGGTGCGCACCGAGCGCGAGCCGGTCGGCGTCGTCGCCCAGATCGTGCCGTGGAACTACCCGCTGCTCATGGCGATCTGGAAGGTCGCGCCTGCGCTGGCCGCGGGCTGCACCATCGTCCTCAAGCCGGCGGAGAACACCCCCCTGATCGCCATGCGGCTCGGTGAGCTGGCGCTCGAGGCGGGTATCCCCCCCGGTGTCCTCAACATTCTCCCGGGCCTCGGCAGCGTCGCCGGGGAGGCCCTGGTCGAGCACCCGCTGGTGGACAAGGTGGCGTTCACCGGGTCGACCGCCGTCGGCACCCACATCGCCGCGAAGTGCGCGCCGATGGTCAAGCGCGTCACCCTCGAGATGGGCGGCAAGAGCCCGAACATCATCTTCGGTGACGCCCCGCTCGAGTCCGCCGTGGCCGGCGCCGCGTCAGCGATCTTCTTCAACGCCGGGCAGGCCTGCTCGGCGGGGTCGCGCCTGTACGTGGAGTCCGGGATCTTCGACGACGTCGTGGCGGGCCTCGCGGACACCGCAGATCGCATGGTCGTCGGACCGGGCAGCGACCCCCGCTCCCAGGTCGGCCCGCTCATCAGCGGCCGGCAGCTGGACCGGGTCCGCTCCTACATCGACGACACGGTCGAGCGCGGCGGACGTGCCGTCGCCGGCGGCTCCGGCACACCCGACGGCGTCGACCCCTCCGGGTACTTCGTCCGGCCGACGGTCCTGGTCGACGTGGACGAGACCATGCCGGCCGTCCGGGAGGAGATCTTCGGACCGGTCGTCGTCGTCCAGCCCTTCGACACCCTGGAGGACATCGCCCGCCGTGCCAACGACTCCGACTACGGGCTGGCGGCGGGGATCTGGACCCGGGACATCGGCCGCGCCAACACCCTCGCCGGGATGCTGCGCGCCGGTTCGGTCTACATCAACACCTACGGTCTGACCGACGCGGCCGCCCCCTTCGGCGGCTTCCGGCGGTCGGGGTACGGACGCGACATGGGCCACCAGAACCTCGAGTCCTACCTCGAGACGCGGACCGTGTGGACCGCGCTGGACGGCGAAGGCTGACCATGACGATCTCACCAGTCAAGGACGTCGCCGTGGACACCGGCAAGGTCATGTGGTCGCCTGACCCGGCGGAGGCGGCGGAGAGCAACCTCGCCCGGTTCATGGCGGCCACCGGCTTCCCGGGCGCGGCGTACGACGAGCTGCATGCCTGGTCGGTCGCAGAGCCGGGCGAGTTCTGGTCGGCGGTATGGGAGTTCACGGGCGTCGTCGGCGACCGGGGAGCCACCGCGTTCGTCCGGGACCAGGACGCGCCGATGACGGGGTCCCGCTTCTTCCCGGACGCGACGCTCAACCTGGCCGAGAACCTGCTCCAGGGCCCGGCCGACGCCGTCGCTGTCCTCCAGGCCGACGAGACGGGCGCCGTCACCGAGGTCACCCGGGACGAGCTGCGCATCCGGGTGGGCCGGGCGCAGCGGATGCTCGCCGGGCTCGGGGTCCAGCCCGGGGACCGGGTGGCCGGCATCCTGCCGAACACGGTGGACGCTCTTACCCACACGCTGGCCGCGCTGTCCCTCGGTGCCATCTGGACCTCGTGCGCCCCTGAGTTCGGGGTGCAGGGGGTGCTCGACCGGTTCGGGCAGGTCGACCCGGCTGTGCTCGTGGTCTCCGCGGGGTACGTGTACAACGGCAGGCGCCACTCGCTCGTCGACAAGGGCCTCAAGGTGGGGGCGGCGCTGCCGGGGCTCCGGCACGTGGTCATCCTGGGCGGGACGTCGTCCGCGTCGACGACCGGCACCGCGCGCGTGCACGGCGCGGCCGACCTCACCGACGAGCTCGAGACGGCGCCGCAGTTCCGGCGTCTGCCCTTCGACCACCCGGCCTACATCGTCTACACGTCCGGCACCACGGGGCTGCCGAAGTCGATCGTGCACCGAGCCGGCGGGGTGCTCCTGAACACCGTCAAGGAGCACGTGCTCCACGGTGACGTCCGGCCCGGGGACCGGATGCTCTACTTCACCAACACCGCCTGGATGATGTACCACTGGTCGATCGCGGCGCTGGCCTGCGGTGCCTCGGTGGTGCTCTACGACGGCGCGGCCATCCCCAAGGACGACCCGGCGGTCCTCTTCCGCCTGGTCCAGGACACCCGCGCCACCCACTTCGGCACGTCGCCGAAGTACCTGGCCACCCAGGACAAGCTCGGGATCAGGCCCCAGGACACCTTCCAGCTCGAGCGGCTGCGGATGATCTGCTCGGCGGGCGCCCCGCTCACCGACGACCACTTCGCCTACGTCTACGGCGCGGTCAAGCAGGACCTCATCCTGGCGTCCATCTCCGGCGGCACCGAGATCCTCGGCTGCTTCGTCCTCGGCAACCCGCTGCTCCCGGTGCGTAGCGGAGAGATCCAGTGCAAGGGGCTGGGCCTGGCCGTCGCGACACTCGACGACCGGCAGGTCCCGGTCATCGGGCGGCCCGGCGACCTGGTGTGCACCGAGCCGTTCCCCTCGATGCCGCTGCGCTTCTGGGGCGAGGACGGGTGGGAGCGGTACGTGGGCACCTACTTCGCCACCAAGCCCGAGGTCTGGTACCACGGCGACCTCGCGGAGATTCGCCCGCACGGCGGAGTGGTCGTCTCGGGCCGCACGGACACCACCCTGAAGCCGGGCGGTGTGCGCATCGGCACCAGCGAGATCTACCGCGTCGTCGAGACCACCCCCGGTGTCGCCGACTCCGTCGTCGTCGGCTTCCCGGTCGAGGACGACATGGAGATCTGGCTCTTCGTGGTCCCCGAGGCGGGCCGGAGCGTCGACTACGCCGAGGTGCGGCACCGGCTGCGCACGCAGGCGTCCCCGCGGCACGTCCCGGCCCGGATCTTCACGGTCCCGGCCGTGCCGTACAACCTCGCAGGGAAGAAGGTCGAGGCGGCCGTGCTGCAGACCCTCCTGGGCAAGGAGATCAAGAACCGGGAGTCCCTCGTGGACGCGGGAGACCTCGAGCACTACCGGCTCGAGATGCTCACGGAGGTCGTGGCATGAGCGGGGCCATCGTCGGCATCGGGGAGCTCGCCCCGCGGCGGTACTCCGAAGGGGCCACCACGCTGAGCATGCTGGCCGAGGCCAGCATCCGCGCCATCACCGATGCCGGGCTGACGCCCGACGCCGTCGACGGCCTGCTGGTGGGGCCGCAGGTGGGCGAGACACCCCAGCACGTGCCGGCCACCGTGGCGGAGTACCTGGGGCTGCGGCCGACGATGGCCGGCATCGTCGACCTCGGCGGGGCGACCGCCGCGGGCATGGCCTGGCGCGCGGCCGCGGCGATCGAGGCGGGGATGTGCGAGACGGTGCTGTGCGTCCTGGGCAACGTCAACGAGCGCGGCCGCAGCGCACGCTCCCCGAACCGCAACCCCATCCGGGAGTTCGACGTCCCGTTCGGGGCGTCCGGGGCGAACACCTCCTATGCGTTCCTCGCCAGCCGGCACATGGCCGAGTACGGCACCACGAGCGAGCAGCTCGCCCGGCCGGTCGTGGCCCAGCGGCACAACGCCCAGCTCAACCCGGCGGCCGTGTTCCACGGCCAGCCGCTGACGGTCGAGGATGTTCTCGCCTCGCCGATGGTCGTCGAGCCGCTCCGGCTCCTGGAGATCGTCATGCCGTGCGCGGGGGCCGCGGCGTTCGTGGTCACGAGCGAGAAGCGGGCCAGGTCGTTCCCGCACCCGGCCGTGCTCATCG
Source organism: Georgenia yuyongxinii (assembly GCF_006352065.1). Lineage (NCBI taxonomy): Bacteria > Bacillati > Actinomycetota > Actinomycetes > Allobogoriellales > Allobogoriellaceae > Georgenia > Georgenia yuyongxinii. Next base: position 3,178,043 of record NZ_CP040915.1, read on the forward strand.
CCGGAGCGGGCGAGAAGGTGACCCACCGCGCCATGTCCTCCGCGCCGTCGCTGACGTCCGGGCCCCTGAAGCCCGCCATCGCGCGGGCGTACGCCCAGAGCGGCACCGGGCCCGCGGACATGGACCTCATGCAGCTCTACGACTGCTACTCCATCGTCATCGCGATCACCCTCGAGGACGCGCAGGTCTGCGCCCCGGGCCAGTCCGGGCCGTGGATGGCGGAGCACGACCTCACCTGGGCCGGCGACACACCGCTGAACACCCACGGCGGGCAGCTCTCGTTCGGCCAGGCCGACCTGGCCGGCGGGATGTCCCACATCACCGAGGCGGTGGTCCAGCTGCGCCACCAGGCGGGCGAGCGCCAGGTGCGCGACGCCGGCACCGCGCTGGTGACCGGCAACGGCGCCACCCTGAGCGAAGCCACCGCGCTCGTGCTGCGGCGCGCGGACTAGAGGAGACCCGATGGACAAGACGATCCCGTTCCCGGCCCCGACCCCCACCCCGATCAGCCAGCCGTTCTGGGACGGCGCGGCCGAGCAGGAGCTGCGCTTCCAGCGCTGCCGATCCTGTGAGAGCGCCATCTTCCCGCCCCGGGCGCACTGCCCGCGGTGCTGGCACGCCGACCTGACGTGGGAGGTGAGCGGCGGGCGCGGCCGGCTCGCCTCCCGCGCGGTCGTCCACAAGCCCGGCCATCCGGCCTTCGCTGCGCTGGCGCCCTTCGCGCTGGCGCTCGTGGACCTGGACGAGGGCTTCCGGATGCTCACGCGCCTGGTGGGTCCCGGCGCGGACGAGCTCCCGGTGGAGGCACCGGTACAGGTGCGCTGGGAGCCGCAGGGCGACGTGACCCTGCCGCTGTTCGGCACTGACGACGGCGAGCTGTCGTGACGACGGCGGAGCGCACCCCCGTCCTGCTCGACGGCGTGCGCACGCCCTTCGGCAAGTACCTCAAGGGGCTGAGCACGCTGCCCTCCCGTGAGCTCGGTGCCCAGGCGCTGCGCGCCCTGCTGGAGCGGCACGAACATCTGCGCCGCTGCGACGGGGTGCTCCTGGCCCAGGTGCTCCAGGGCGGGCAGGGGCAGAACCCGGCCCGGCAGGTGGCGGCGAGCGCCGGTGTCGACCCGATCGTGCCGGCCCTGACCCTCAACAACGTCTGCCTGGGCGGCATGGCCGCGGTGGCGGACGCGTCCCGGCGGGTCCGCCTCGGCGAGGGGACGTCGTACGTGGTGGGCGGGGTCGACTCGATGAGCCGGGCCCCGCATGTCGGCTACCTGCGCCAGGGCGCCTCGATGAGCGGCCTGAACCTCATCGACTCGCTGTCCACCGACGGGCTGTGGTGCGCACTCGTCGACGAGTCCATGGGCGTGCTCTCCGAGCGGGCGAACGCCGAGCTGGACATCGACCGGCACGTCCAGGACGACATCGCCCTGCGCTCCCACGAGCGCGCGGCGGCGGCCCGCGACGCCGGCCGGCTCGCCGAGGAGATCGTCACCGTGCACGTGGACGGACGCACGGTCGAGCACGACGAGGGCATCAGAGACACGAGCCGCGAGCGCCTGGCCGCGCTCCGGCCGGCGTTCGCCGAGGACGGCACCATCACGGCCGGCAACTCCTCGCAGATGACCGACGGCGCGTCGATCGGTGCCGTGACCTCAGCGGCCGCCGCGGAGCGTGCGGGGACGCGGCCGCTCGCGCGGATCGCCGGCTACGCCGAGGTCGCCGGCCCGGACGCCTCCTTGCACCTCAAGCCGGCGGTCGCCGTGGAGCAGGTGCTCGAGCGTGCCGGCGTGCCGCTGAGCGCCGTGGCTCTGCTGGAGATCAACGAGGCCTTCGCCGGCGTCGTGGAGGCCAGCCGCCGTCGCCTGTCCGTCCCGCTGGACATCGTCAACCCCAACGGCGGCGCGATCGCCCTGGGCCACCCGCTCGGCGGAACCGGCTTCCGGCTGGTGCTCACCCTCGCCCGCGAGCTGGCCCGGCGGGGCGAACGCTACGGCGTGGCCAGCATGTGCGGCGGCGGCGGGCAAGGCGCCGCCGTCCTCCTGGAGAACCTCAACTAGCAAAGGGGCACGACCATGACCGAGACCAGCACCCGCGCCATCGGCTGGGAGGGCACCCGACTGGGCATGCCCCAGGTGGGCGCGTCGGCGAGCATCACCAAGACGCTGGGGGCCCACGAGGTGGAGCTCTTCAGCGAGATGACCGGTGACTACAACCCGCTCCACGTGGACGAGGCCGCCGCCAAGGCGTCGCGGTTCGGCGCGCTGATCACCCAGGGTGGCGTCACCTCCGGCCTGCTCAACGCGGTCGTCGCGGAGAAGCTCCCCGGGCCCGGCACGGTGTTCCTGTCGGTCAGCTGGAGCTTCAAGCGGCCCACCTACTTCGGGGAGACCATGACGGCCACCGTCACGGTCACGAAGGTGCGCGAGGACAAGCCGATCTGCACCGTCCAGACCACGGTGACGAACGCCGACGGGGAGGTCTGCATCGAGGGCGAGGCGGTGACCTTCACCGTCACCCTGGACTGATGACCAGCGCCGAGGTCCCGCCGGGCGCCTACCGCGGCCTGGCGGCGCTGGGACTGGCCATGCTCCTGGGCATGGCCACGTGGTTCTCCGCGAGCGCCGTCGTGCCGCAGCTCAGCGTGCAGTACGACCTGTCCAGCGGCGCCTCGGCATGGCTGACCATCGGCGTCCAGGTCGGGTTCGTCATCGGCGCCGTCCTGCTGGCCCTCACGAGCGCCGCCGACCGCTTCGGCCCCCGCCAGCTCATGGCGGCGGGGGCCGCACTGGCGGGGGCGGCGAACCTGGGCCTGCTGGTCGTCGAGACCGGCGCCGGGGCCATCGGCGTCCGCCTGCTCACCGGCGCGTGCCTGGCCGGTGTCTACCCACCGGCCATGAAGGCGATCGCCACCTGGTTCAGGGCGTCCCGGGCGACGGCGCTCGCCGTCCTCATCGGGGCGCTCACCCTGGGCTCGGCGAGCCCGCACCTCGCCGCCGCGGCGGGCGGGCTGGACTGGCGCTTCGTCGTCGTGGCGAGCAGCGTCCTCAGCGCCCTCGGGGCGGCGACGGCGTTCCTCGTGGCGAGCGACGGGCCCTTTCCGTTCCCGCGCACCACGTTCCGGCTAGGCGATGCGCTCCGTGCCTTCAGCGACCGGCGGGTGCTGCTCACGTCGCTCGGCTACTTCGGGCACATGTGGGAGCTGTACGCCATGTGGGCGTGGTTCGGGGTGTTCTTCGGCTCGGTGCTCGCGGCGGGCGGCACACCGGAGACCGGGCGCCTCGGCAGCCTTGTCACCTTCGTGGTGATCGGGATCGGCGCGATCGGCTGCTGGTTCGGCGGACGTCTCGCCGAGCGCATCGGCAGTGCCCGGACCGCCATCATCTCGATGCTGATCTCGGGCTCCTGCGCGCTCCTGATCGGCTGGCTCGCCGGCGGGCCGGTGTGGCTCGTCGTCGTCGTCGCCCTGGTGTGGGGGTTCTGGGTCATCCCGGACTCCGCACAGTTCTCCGCGCTGATCACGCAGGTGGCCGACCAGCGTTACGTCGGCAGCATGCTCACCCTGCAGATGGCGTGCGGCTACATCGTCACGGTGCCGATCGTGTGGCTCACTCCCCTGCTCCAGGAGAGCAGCGGGTGGGGCTGGACCTTCACGGTGCTGGCGCTGGGCCCGGCCGTCGGGGCGCTCGCGATCCGGGCGCTCGTGCGAGTCGGCACGGGAGACGACTCGGAGCCGGCCGTCAAGGGCCTCACCGGATGAGACCGGCCCCCGTCAGCCGGCGTAGCCGATCGCGTCGATCTCGATCCGGAACTCGGGCTTCACCAGCCGCTCGATCACGAGCAGGGTGTTGGGCGGGTACTTCCCGTTCGGGAAGAGCTCGGGGAAGATCTGGGCGCGCACCTCGTAGAAGGGGGCGATGTCGTCGGCGTCGACCAGGTAGGTGGTCAGCCTGGCGATGTTCTCCAGGCCCATCCCCTCGGACTCCAGCGCCATCCGGATGTTCGCGAACGCCTGACGGGTCTGGGCCATGACGTCCTCGCCGGCCAGCTCCCCGTCGGGCGCGACGCCCACCTGGCCGGCCACGTAGACCGTGTCCCCGGCGCGGCTGACGTGGGAGTACGGGCCGAGGGGGGTGCCGAGGGCCTCCGGGTTGGTCAGTACGGGTGCGGTGCTCATGCCTGCTCCTTCGTGGTGGATGTTGTGGGTACCGCCGCCAGGGTGCGGCAGGTGTTGGTGAGCGTGCCGATGCGCTCGATCTCGACCTCGATCGTGTCCCCGTCGCGCAGGAACACCGGCGGGGTGCGGAAGGCCCCCACCCCGAGCGGCGTCCCGGTGGCGATCACGTCACCCGGCACGAGGGTGAGGGAGGCCGAGAGGTAGGAGATGAGCTCCGCGACCGGGAAGATCATCTCCGCCGTGCTCGAGTCCTGCATGACTTGGCCGTTGAGCCGGCTGCGGATGGCCAGGGCCTGGGGGTCCGGGATCTCGCGCGCCGGGACGATTACCGGGCCCATGGGGCAGAACGTGTCGAGGCTCTTCGCCCGCACCCACTGCGCCTCCGCCTTCTGGATGTCCCGGGCCGTGACGTCGTTGACCACCGTGTAGCCGAACACGGCGTCCAGGGCCTCGGCCACCGAGACGTTGCGGGTGCGGCGGCCGATGACGACGCCGAGCTCGGCCTCCCAGTCCACGGCGTCGGTAATGTCGGTGGACCAGGTGATGGCGTCGCCGTCGCCGAGCACGGACTGGGGGGCCTTGGTGAAGATCACCGGAGTGTCCGGCGGGGTGGTGCCGAACTCGCGGCAGTGGTCGGCGTAGTTCAGGCCGATCGCGAGGACGGACGACGGCGTGAGCAGCGGGCTGAGGGTGCGCGTCCCGTCCGGCGCGGGCGCCGCCCCGTCTGAGCGGGCTCCTCCACCGATCGGGCGCGCCCCTCCCCCGTCCGCGAGCGCCGCCTCGATCCGGTCCAGCCAGTCCTCCGGCGAGCGGACCAGCTCGTCCAGGGTGGCCGGGGCGCCGGGCAGGGCGTCGGGGACGACCAGTCGAACGCCGTCGTCCTCCGCGAAGAGCCGGGGCCCGGCGGGGGTGTGCACATGACCGAGTCGCAACGTTCTCTCCCTTGGTAGACGTTCAGCGGGCCCAGGCCGTGAGCCGGCGTTCGAGCGTGCCGAAGACGAGCGCGTCCACGGCCCGCATGAGGACGATGAACAGGACGGCGACGGCGATCAGCTCGTCAGCGCGCAGCAGGCGAAAGGCGGTGTAGATCTGGGCGCCGGCCCCGAGCGGCTGGCTGATGGCCTCGACGAGCACCACGATCTTCCAGGCGAACGCGAACGAGGTGCGGGCGGCGACCACCAGGCCGGGGGCGACCTGCCGACCCAGCACGTGGGTGAGGTAGGGCCGGCGGCCGAGGCGGTACACCCGGCTCATGTCGTCCAGCGACCGGTCCCGCGCCTTCACGGCGCCGTGCACGATGGTGATGACGAACGGCAGGACCGCCAGGGTCAGCGCGATCACCCCGCTGGACTCGGCGGTGCCGAGGATGAGGATGGCGAAGATGATGTAGACGGGGTCGGGGATGGCGAGCGCGATCACCGTCAGCGGCCGGAAGAAGGCCTCCGCCCAGCGGTTCAGGCCCATGAAGGTCCCGATCGCGAACCCTACCGCCGTCGCGCCGACGAAGGCCTGGGCGATGCGCCAGGACGTGATGCGCACGCCCTCCCAGAACTCCCCGGTCTGGACCACCTTGACCATCGCGGCGAAGATCTCGCCCACGGACGGGATCCAGCCGTCGGAGATCCACGTGGCGAGCTGCCAGACCACCAGGCCCAGCACGAGCGCAACGACGGCGGACAGCGCGGTCATCCCGCGGCGTCCCGGTGCCGACGACTGCCGTGCGAGCACCGCACGCGGGGACCGGATGCTCGTGGCGGTCACGGCGTGTCCGCGGGTCGCTGGTCGTCTCCCCACACCGCCATGACGCGGTCGACGATCTCGGCCTCGACGGCGGTCAGGGCTGGGTCCTCGTAGCGCCGTGGCCGCCCGATCGGCACCACGACCTCCTCCAGCAGCGTCGCCGGGCCACGGGTGAGGATGACGATCCGGTCGGCCAGGAAGACGGCCTCGCGGATGGAGTGCGTCACGAAGATCACCGCGCCCGGCCGGGCCATCCACAGCTCGGAGAGCTGCTGGCGCATCACGCGCGCGGTGACCTCGTCGAGCGTGCTGAACGGTTCGTCCATGAGCATGACCGCCGGCTCGACCGCCAGCGCTCGCGCGATCGAGACGCGCTGGCGCTGGCCGCCGGAGAGCTGCATGGGCCAGCTGTCCACGTACGGCTCGACCTGGAGCATCGTGAGGTACTTGGTGATCCGGCCGGGCCACTCGGCGCGGGGCACGCCGGCGGCCGCGAGCACGATCTCGAGGTTCTGTCGGACGGACCGCCACGGCAGCAGGCGGTGGTCCTGGAAGACGTACCCCACCCGGAGCCGCTCCCCGGCCACCCGGGTGACATCGTGACCGGCGATGGCCGCCGAGCCAGCGGACGGCGGGAGCAGCCCGCTGAGCACCTGTAAGAGGGTCGACTTCCCGCACCCGCTGGGCCCGAGGACCGCCACGAACTCTGTCTCCCCGACGTCCATGCTGAGCCCGCCGAGCGCCTCCCTGCCGTTCTCGTAGGCGACCTTCAGGTTCTGGACCGAGATGTAGTCCTTCGGGGGTGCCTGAACCATGCTCATGCCTCACCTCCACGCCAGCGCAGGACGAACCGCTCCAGGGGCCGCAGCACCAGGTACTCGGTGCCCAGGAGCAGCGCGATGAACGTCAGCAACCAGAGGCACACGTCCATCAGCAGGAAGCGGTCGTAGGCCTGGATGAACCGCCGCCCGATCCCGCTGTTCACCGAAAACACCTCGGCGAGCACCACCACGCGCCACGCGTGCGCGTACTCGTTGCGCACCGCGGAGAGCGTGTAGGGCACCAGGTGCGGGACCGAGACGTGCCGCATCGTGCGCCACGGCCCCAGCCCGTACACCGAGGCCATCCCCGTCAGGTGCCCGCCGGCCGCCCGCAGGCCCTGGCTCAGGGCGATGGCGACGAAGGGGAACGTCGCCAGCGCCACCACGACGAACACGCCGATCTCGGAGCGCTTGAAGATGAACAGCGCGAGCAGCGCGGCGATCGTGCTCGGCAGCCCCAGCGCGAGGTCGACGTACCGGCTGACCACCCGGCCCCAGAACCGGCCCCGGGCCATGACCACGGCGGCCGCGAGGCCGGCGACGATCGCCAGCACGAGCGCACCCACCACCCGCATCAGGCTGACGAGGATGTCGCGGTAGATCGTGGTGTCGGCCAGGAACGCCGGGATCTCGGCCAGCACGTCGGTCACCGGCGGGATGAACGCCGTCTGCTCGCTGCCCACCCACCACAGCGCGATGAAGCTGGCCACCCCGGCCACGCCGACCAGCGCGGTGTTGGGGCCGTGCCGGCTCCGGACCCGGCGCGGCCGGACGGCGAGGCCCGCGGCCGTCAACTCTGGAGCTCCTCGAGTCGGATGGCCACCGGCTCCGGTGCCCGCTCCTCGATCAGGATCTGGTGCTTGACCATGAGGTCGAGCCAGTCGTTGAGGTGGGCGATGTCCTCGTCCGTCCACGAGGTGAGGAAGCACGGCAGGTCGGCGCAGTACTCGATGAAGCCCTGGAGCTCCTCGTCGCTCCCGGGGGCGAGGAACGTGGCGTAGGGCTCCTCGGCGAAGATCTCGTAGTTGCTCTCCTCGATCACCCCCACGGCCTCGATCCACGCGTCGCGCACGTTGATCGCGAGGTCGAGATTGTCGTTCAGCCAGTCGGTGCGGGCGGCGAGGTTGGTGAGGTAGGGCGACCAGCCGCCCGTGGCGCCCGCCCACTCCTTGGCGGGCTCGAACACGTACCGGCCCGGACCCTCGATGACGGCCCGCAGCGCGAGCGGCTCGTAGTCGAGGATCGCCTCGACCTCCCCGCTCTTGAGCAGCTCGGGCAGCGCGGCGGGCCCCGCCTCGCGGAGGTCGTAGTCGGTGAACAGGTCGATGTCGTACAGCTCACGGAGCATGACGGCGATCACCGACGTGGTGCCGGAGTCGACACCGAAGTGGCCCACCTTCTTGCCGATGAGGTCCTCGGGGCTCTGGTAGGGCGAGTCCTCCAGCACGACCATCGACATCATCGTGTTCAGCACCGGGAAGAACACCACGCCCTCCTCGCCCTGCTGCTGGGCGAGCGTCATGGTGACCGCGTCCTGCTCCATGGCGACGTCGCTCTCGCCGAGCAGGAGTGTGTTGGCCGCGGCGTCCGGGTCGACCTCGAGGAACTCGGCGTCGAACCCGTACTTGGTGTCGATGCCCTGGTCCTCCATCACGAGCATGGGCAGGGCGGCCGGGTCGGCCGGCAGGCCCTGCATGCGTACGACGGGCAGGTCGGTGCCGCTCTCCCCGGCGGCCGGCTCGCCGTCGTCGCTGCTGCCGCAGGCCGCGAGCGCCAGGACGGCGGTGAGGGTCGCCGCGGCGGCGGCACGGACCGGGACGGTGGGTCGTCGTTGACTCATGACTGGTCCTCCTAGGGCTGGGTCGGCGGGGCCGGCCCTCAGGACATGTCGGCAGTGCTCTGGACCGAGATGCCCAACGGGGTGGGGTTGAACCCGGTGCACGGGTTGTTCTCCTGAGGGCAGTTGGAGATGGCCACAAGGAGGTCCATCTCCGCGCGCAGCACCATGTAGTCCCCGGCGGTGGAGGGTGCCGGGTGGTCGATGGACACCACACCGGTCTCCTCGACGGGGTAGCGCAGGAAGATGTTGAAGCACATGGGGATGTCCTTGCGGCGCAGGCCCCACGGGGCGATCGCCGCCTCGAAGTTCTCCATGCACCCCGGCTTGGCCTTCTCGGTGCCGTACCGCACGACGTCGAGGGCGTAGCTGCAGGAGCCGCAGATGACATCGTTGACGCCGACGGTGTCTTCGATGATCGTCATCATCGGGTTGGCCAGAGTCGAGTACAGCACGTGGCCGGTGGAGAGATAGATGGTGCCGTTGAGCTTGGCGGAGTGGGCGGCCCAGAACCCCTCGTCGAGGTTGTCCAGGTTGTAGCAGATGAGGTCGACGGCCTGTTGGCCCTCAAGGTCCTCGATCCGCAGGGTCTGGCCCTTGGCCATCGGGAACGCCGTGCGTCCGCGTGCGGGAATGACCTCGGTCAGGCTGTCGGGGATGTCGTGGACCACGTTGTCCCTCTTCCTTGAGAGCCACGCAATTGAACATCGTATACCGCGTACGGGCCACTATTGCGGTGCCCGACACGTGCTGTCAAGCCTCGTCCGCACGCCGTCGCGCACGGCTACGGCATGAGCGCGCATGGACAAACCGTGCGGCGTGCGGGGTTATCGCGTGAGCTTGCCCGCGTAGTAGTCCTCGACGATCGCCAGCGTGGAGCGCAGGTGCTCGTTTGTCTTCCGTGCCGCGAGGTCGGCGTCCCCGGCCCGGAACGCCGCGAGGATCCGGGCGTGCTCGTCGTTCCCGGTGAGCATCCGGTCGCGGTACGCCCAGATCGACTGGGCCACCGGCACCGCCGCGGCATCGCGCAGCATGCCGATCATGTTGCGCAGCCACGTCGAGGGCGCGGCGTCCATGAAGACCGCATGGAACTGCCGGTTGAGCTCCACCCACTGCCCGATGTCATCCACGGCCAACATCCGCTCGTGGAGCTCGCCGGCCCGGTCCAGGTCCGCCGGCGTGAGCCGAGGCATCGCGGAGGTGACCGCGAGCGGCTCGAGGGCGAGCCGGAGCTCGTAGATCTCCCGGGCCTCCTCGACCGTGCCCTGATGAACCACCGGGCTGCGGTAGGCGTCGAAGTCCACCAGCCCCTCAGTGGAAAGATCGCGGATCGCCTCGCGGATGGGGGTCCGGCTCGTCCCGAGCTGCTCGCTGAGCTCGGAGAGGATCAGCGGGGTGCCGGGCGCCAGGACACCGCGCAGGATGGCCAGGCGCAGCTGCTCGCGCACCATCTGGTGCGCGGTCTGCCGGCGTACGTCCTTCAGGCCCTCGAGACGCCCGGGCGCCGTGTGGCGTGGCGCGAGCGGATGGTTCGACGGTGACGCCATGCGTCGCATCGTACCTGATATACAGTCGATTCATGACGGGCCTTTGGACGGTGGAGGTCATCGGTCTGGGCGGGACCATCGCGATGCCCCGCTCCGACGACGGCGGCGGCGGCGCCGTACCGAGCCTGACCGCCGAGGACCTGGCCGCGGCCACCCCGGGACTTCTCGACGTCGCGGACCTCAACGTCTCCACCCCGCACCTGCTGCCCGGCGCCTCGCTGACGTTCGAGCTCTTGCGCGACGTCACGGCGCAGGCGCGACAGGCTGTCGACGGCGGCGCCGCGGGCGTGGTGCTCACCCAGGGCACCGACACCATCGAAGAGACCGCCTACCTGTTGGACCTGCTCTGGGACCGCGACCAGCCGCTCGTGGTCACCGGCGCCATGCGACCGCCGGGCACCGCGGGCGCCGACGGCCCGGGCAACCTGCTCGCCGCCGTCGCGGTCGCGGTGGCTCCGGAGAGCCGCCGGCGGGGCGTGCTGGTGGTGTTCGGCGACGAGGTGCACGCGGCCCGGCGGGTGGCGAAGGTGCACAGCTCCCGGCTCGCCGCGTTCGCGTCCCCGGCGGCGGGGCCGGTCGGCGGCGTCACCGAGGGCATCGTGCGCTACTGGTCACCACCCCCCGCCCGCCGCTCGACCCTCACCGTCGGGAACGGGCCGGCGCCCGCGGTGGCACTCGTACCGGCGGTCCTGGGCGACACCGGCGCCGCGCTGCGCGCCACCGCCGCCGCCAGCGAGGGCGTCGTCCTCGCGGCGATGGGCGGCGGTCACGTACCGGCCGCGATGGTCGACGCGCTGGCGGCGGTCGTCGCGGCGAAGCCGTTGGCTGCGGCCACCCGCACGGGCGCGGGTCCTCTCCTCCGCGACACCTACGGTTTTCCCGGCTCCGAGCGGGACCTGCACCGCCTCGGCGTGCTCGACGCCGGCGACCTGCCGCCGCTCAAGGCGCGCATCCTGCTCACCGCGGTGATGTGGGCGCACGGCGCACGCGCAGAGCAGGAGGCGGCCTTTCGGCGCGGCGCCGACGTCTGAGCCGGCCTTCCGGCGCGGCGCCGAGGTCTGAGCCGGTCCAGCCCGCGGGCTCACCGACGATCGCGCGGCTCACGGACGAACATCGCCGATGCCCGAGCCTCACACCAGCAACGGGGAACTTTCGGCAGGCAGTGCCTGATGAAGTTGCCCCGATCTCACGTCCCAGCGGTCCTGCCTGCTAGCTGATCGCCTCGCTCAGCGACGCCACGACCCCGGGCGCGACGGCCCCGGGACCGCCGAACACCCGAACCAGCGACGTCGTCTCTGGCGAGGAGACGGAGGCGAGGTAGGAAGCGGTGGCCGCGGGGAGCGAGTCGGCCCTCGTCAGCAGCAACGGGCCGTCCCGGTTGGCGACGAAACCCGACGCGACGACGGCGTCGGCGAAGTCCTCGCCCGACGCGACAGCGATCGTCCTCACGCCGTCGGGGAAGAACGTCACCGAGCGTGCGACGAGCGCGGCGGTCTCGTACCGGTCCTTGCCGACGAAGGACGTCCCCCTGCCATGGAGCACCTTCGTCGCCGGGCCGCCGACCGTGTAGACGGGTCCGGTGATCACCTCGCCCTCCTCGCCGAGCATGAAGGACTGCGTGTATCCGCGCTGCCGCCATGGTCCGGTGTGGCTGTGAAGGTCCAACTGGTCCCCCTTGGTAAGGAGGACGACGCCGTTCACCTGGGCCGCTGCGGCGCCCGCGGCGAGGGCGTCCGGGTAGTCAAGGCCGGTCGCGAGGAACACGGGCGTGTCGCGGCGCTGCTCCCACTCCTCGTTCGGCCCCATGGTCGCGGGGTCCGGCGGCGCCGTCGACTCGCCCTGCCCGGCGGAGGTGATCGTCCACAGTGCGAGGGCGGCGGCGGTGGCGTACCGGTCGGGGCCGGCAATCCGGTGGACGGACTGAGCCCCCACGATCGCGCCGAGGTCCTCCTCGGCCGTCACTGAGACCGTCCCCGGGCCTCCCGCGATGACCACGTGTGCCGCCGAGAGCCGCCTGATCTCGGTGGCGACCCGGTCGTCGAGCGCCTTTCCGCTCGGGGTGATCAGGATCGGCGCGTCCAGCTGGTCAGCCAGCGGCACGGCGGTGAGTGCGTCCGGGAAGTCGTCGGAGCGGGTGACGATCACGGTGCCGGTTCCGGGGGCGAAGGCGTGCGGCCTCTGCGCCTGGGACGCCGCGACCGCGGTGTCGATACGGTCGTCTCCATGGATGCGGATCACTTCATCCGCCTCTGCGGTCACCGCAGTGTCCGGGCTCGCGGTCGCGGTCGTCGCTCCGGCGCACACGAGGGCCGCCGCCAGGGCAGCTGCGATGGAACCAACACAGGCACGTCTGAGCATCTCGCCCCCCACGAAGCGTTCGACGGCCGGCACAGACGCCGAATGCCATCGACACAGCACATTACCGTCGATCTCCGTCCATTGTGCATCGGTAGCCGCGGTGGGCCACAGACGTTCACGGCGTCTTTTCCGGTCACGACGGCCGCGCGCCCGGGCCCGCGCCCGGGCCGACTGCAGCCCACCGCCCGCATCGGGGTACTTCCGAAAGGCAGGACCTGACGGAGTTTCCCCGACGAGGCGCGCGGCAGCCCGGGGAGATGCACAGCCTGGCCCGCTGCGCGCGGCACGGCTGGAATCCCGGCCGGATCGGGGTAGTTCCGTAAGGCAGGACCTGACGGTCTTTCCCCGATGACGTCAGCGGGACAGCTGACCCCATGGCCCAGACCAAAACTCCCAACCCGCCCGCCCCACGTAAGGTCGTGTCCGTGACCGACCCCGCCGTCCTGCACTTCAACGACTGCGCGAACGTGGGCGCGAATCTCGTGCGCGCGGCCCGCGCGCAGGGCTGGCGCTGGGGCTACGTCCCGCCCGCCAAGGTCCGCCCGGCTGCCACACCCGAGCAGCTGCGCGGCGTCGGCAAGGCCCGGTACCTGCCCTTCCTCGCGCACCGCCGCCAGGCCCTGCAGCGGGCCGACGTCGTCCACGTCCACTACGCCACGTCCGCCCGGTTGCTGCGGGAGCGCTTCATGCCGCGGCGCCCGTACTTCCTGCACCTGCACGGCACAGACATCCGCACCCAGTGGCTCGACCCCGCCTACCACGAGGAGGTCCGCCGGGCCGCCGGCGAGGCGGTGGGCGTCTTCTACACCACCCCGGACAACCGGGAGCACGCCCTGCAGGCCCGCGCCGACGCGGAGTACATGCCAGTGTTCGTCAACTTCGACGAGCTGCCCGCCTGGCAGCCGGCGGACCGGCCGCGGGTGGTCTTCGTGTCCCGGTGGGAGGACGTCAAGGGCCTCGCCGACCAGCTCGCCACCGCCGAGCAGCTCGCCAACGCCAGCGGCCCGGACGTCGAGCTGGTCGGGCTCGACTGGGGTCCGGGCGCCGACGCCGCCAGGCGGGCCGGGGTGCGTCTCATCGCGCCGCTCCCCCACCCGGAGTATCTCGACCTGCTCGCGTCCGCACACGTCACGGTCGGGCAGTCCACGGCGATCCTCAGCGTCAGCGAGCTCGAGGCGATGGCCATCGGCGTCCCGCTCGCCGCCTCGGGTGAGCACTACCCCATGCCCGACGGCGGGACCCCCCCGATCCTCACCGGCACGGTCGGGGAGACGGTCGAGCAGGTCGTCGCCGCCCTGGCGGACCCGTCCGCCACCGCGCGGACCCTCGACGTCGCCCGGTGGGTCCGCGACCACCACGACGCCGCCGATCACGTCGCGGGGCTCGAGGCCCGTTACCGCGCGGCGACCGCGAGCGCCTGACGCGCGCGGCGGCCACGAGCGCCTGACGCGCGGCGGCGCACCAGATCGTCCTTGGCCGTCATGCAGATGCACCAACGAAACGGGGCCCCTGCCCGAAGGCAGGAGCCCCACTCCTGGTTCAGCTGCCCGAGGGCAGCGCCGCTACTGCATCAGCGGGTCAGGCGCCCGCCGTCGGCGCGGGGGCCGGAACCGGCTTCGCAGCGGTGACCGTCACCGGGAACGCGTTCGGCGCACCCGCCAGCGTGGCCGAGATCGTGTAGGAGCCCTCCGTGATGGGGTCGACCTTGGCGTCCTTGACCTCGAAGGTGTACACGCCGTTGGCGTCGGCCTTCACGGTCGCAGCCTTCGCCCAGTCGACGTCCGCACCAGTGCCGGCGGCGATCTTGACGTCCGCGCCCGGGGTGGCCTTGCCGGTGATCTTGGTGGCGTCGGTCGTCACCGTGGCGGCGTCCGCAGAGAGCACGACGGGCGCCTTGATGAAGACAGCCGTCTCGGCGCCGTTGGTCGCAACTGCCGAGAGGACGAGCACCTCGCCGGCCGGCACGCCGGCCTTGAGGGTCACGATCGTCTCTTCGTCGGTGTCTGCGGTCTGGCTGGCGACAACCGCACCCGCCTTCGTGGTCACGGTCAGCTTGGCGCTCGGCGTCGACTTGACCGTCAGGGTACGGGCGGCGTCGCTGGTCGACGTCGCGAAGACGCCGCTGACCGGCGTCGCGCCGAGCGTGGCCTTGACGGCGTCGGCGACGCCCTTGGAGACGGCGCCGGTCTCACCGAAGACGGTGACGTCGGCGTTGCCGTTGGCCGTGAAGTACACGGTGGTGAACGGCGAGGTCTCCGTGGCCTTGGTGAGCAGCACCGGGGCGTCGTTCGCGGCCGCCCAGGCGCCCGCCACGACGGCGTCGGGGAAGTTCTGGCCGCTGGCCAGCGCCACACGCGGTGCAGAGTCGAACGTCTCCGCGACGATCTTGGCAGTCTCGTAGCGGTCCACGCCGGAGAGCTTCACGCCGGCCTTGGTCCCGGCCGCGGTGACGGCGGAGCCGCCGACTGCGACGACGTTCGCCGAGGCGACCGCGTTGTTGTTGAAGTAGTCGTTCGTGAAGAACTCCAGCTTGTCGCCGCGGGTGAGCAGCACGACGCCGCCCTTCTCGGCTGCGGCAGCGCCGGCGGCGAGCGCGTCGGCGAAGTCGTCGCCGCGGGCAAGGTAGACCTGCGGCGTCGGGACCGCGGAGACGCCCGCGAGGGTCGTCGAGCCGATCTTGCCGGTCTTGATGACGTCGGCGATGAGCGTGGCGGTCTCGTACCGGTCCGCGCCGCCCACGCGGAAGACGTTGGCCGAGCCGACGGCGGAGACGAGCTCCTGCTCGGCGGCGGCGGAGACGGCGCCCTTCTCGCTACCGGCGATGATGACGCGCAGGGTGGCGTCGCCGTTCTCGGTGTTGAGGCGCTTGATCTCGGCGAGGACGCGGGCGTCCAGGCCCTTGCCCGGCTGGGTGAGCAGGATCGGGGCGTTGCCGGCGACCTCGGCCAGCGGGGTGGCGGCGAGCGCGTCGGCGTAGACGTCGTAGCGGGCGACGACGACGTAGCTCGCCTTGGAGTTGTTCGTCTCCGTGTCCGGGTAGACGTTCTTGGACGCCGCGATGGCGGTGTCGATGCGGTCCTGACCACCGAGGCGGTTCACGGTGTCCGCGGCCGTGGCGCCGGTGGCGCCGGCCAGGACGACCGCGATGGCGGCAGTTGCGGCAAGCGAGCCGCGGCGGATGAGCTTGTTCATGAGTGACCTCCAAGATCACGGGTGTTCGGGTCCCCCCTGCCTCGAGGAGGCCGCACCACGGAAGCGTGGGCGATCCTCGACGTCACGAGCGATGACCGAGGCAGGTATTCCGGACTCTATCCTTCGGGACTGACACCGTCCTGATATGGCTCTCCCGGGTAGTCACATGGCGGTAGTCCGGCGGCAAAGGCTTCATGAGCACCGCCGTGACCTGGGAGGACACTCCCGGGATGCGCCTACGGCGTGGCGTGCCTCACTGAGACGAATCGATTCAGTGGGCTGCGGCGGTTCGCTGCGCCCGCTTGTCCCACTCCCCCGCCACCCAGAGCGCCAACCCGATGAAGACCACCAGCAACCCCGCCATCTCGATAGCGATCAGCGTCACCACCGCCTCGATGCCGCCCTCGGCGAGCAGGAGCGTGAGCAGCGGGACAGCCATGTAGATCACCGAGAACGCCAGCGAGACGCCCTGGCGCTCCACGACGAGGAAGACCGTGGACAACGGCGAGGTGATGAAGTTCAGGTACAGCCACGGCACCAGCAGCTCGGCGAGACGCCCGGCCAGGCGCCACTGCTCCCCGAAGACGAACGCGAACGCCGGCTCGGCGAGGAAGAACAGCGCCGCGAACGGCACCACGCCCAGCAGCGTCGACCGCGAGACGCACCACCAGGCCAGCGCGCGCATCCCGCCGCGCTCGGTGGTGGCGAAGCGCTGGTAGTAGATCTGCGACAGCGCGCCGTTGACGAGCGTCAGCGGCGCCTGCACGGTGCGCCACGCGAGGGAGAACTGCCCGAGCAGCGCGTTGCCGAAGATCCGCCCGATGAGCACGTTGATGCCGTTGAGCCGGAACGCGTCGATGAGCGCCGTCGGCCCGTTGAGCACCGGCATGCGCCAGTACCGGCGCAGCAGCCCCGCCGTCTCGGCGGGCGCCGCCCCGGGTTCGGGCCGCGCACGCCGGGCGAGCAGGGCCAGCCCGAGCGCCGGTCCCACGAACGTGCCGCCGATCAGGCCCGGCGCTCCCGCGCCGGCGAACCCCGCGGCGAGCTGGGTGCCGGTGGTCCCGACGGCCTGCAGCATGCGGTTGCCGCTCATCGTGGCGTAGCTCTTCCGGCGGTTGAGCCAGCTGATGTAGATCTGAATGTGGCCGAGGACGAGGATGTTCAGGCCGGCCAGGTACAGCCACGGCTGCAGTGCGGGCGCGTCCAGCCACTGCGCGATGGGTCCCGCGAGCGGCAGCATCACCAGGGTGAGGACGACGGCGGTCACCGTCACCAACCGCGACGAGAGCCGCACGAGCCCGCGCCCCTCAGCGTCGGAGCGGGGCAGCACGATGGCGACGTCGTAGCGCCAGGCCGCCATGGTCGCGATCGCCGAGACGATCGAGGTGTACAGCGCGAGCACGCCGTAGTCGGCGGGCTCGTAGAGGCGTGTGAGGACGACGGACGCGGCGATCGGGATGGCCTGCGCGATCGCGGAGCCGGAGAAGAGGGTGAGGAAGTGGCGCGCGAACTCGTGCTCGCCCACGTACCGCCGGATCCGGTTCATCGTGCTCGATCCTGGCATGGCATGCGCGCGTGATCGGACACCGAGCTACCGCAGCGCGAGGCTCGAGTCGTAATAGTCCTCACGCAGCATCTTCGCGTCCCGCTCGAACTGCGACTCACCCGTGATGAGGCCGAGCAGCCGGAGCTGGTGGATGTGGATCATGTGGTAGACGTCGGTCTGCCACCGCTCACCTTCGCAGACGACCCCGTCCACGCAGTACCGGGAGATCTCACCGGGCTCGCGGAAGTCCTCGAAGACGTCGAGCACGGTGGTCGCACCCGCGTCGAACAACGCCGCGGCCCGCGGATCCTCGGTGAGGACGTAGTAGTCGTACAGCCCGAACAGCGCGAAGTTCTGTCCGTTGATGACCAGCAGCGGCTCGGTGTTGCCGGCGTACTCCTCGAACCAGAGGTTGCCGCCGTCGACCAGGGTGAAGCCGAGCCCGGTTGTCTCGTCGCGCTCCACGAGGAACGACTCCATCGTCCGGTCGGCGGCTTGGCGCCACCGCTCCTCGCCGGTCTCCTCGTACATCCGCACAAACAGCGACAGGGCCTGCCCCTGCGCCATGCCCGAGTACCACGGGGCGCGGATGACGTTGTTGCCGATGCCGCCCAGGACGTAGTCGCGGTCGTAGGAGAACCACAGCGCGCCCTCGCGAAGCTCGCCGTGATCCAGTAGCTCCTCGGCGTTCGCGGTGGCGCGGCGCAGGTGCTCCGCCCGGCCCTCGCGGTGGTACGACGCCAGCGCGTGCAGGGCGTACTGCGCCGTGGCGACCGGGTGCACCCAGCGGGTTCCAGTCTCCTTGCCGTCCACGCCGGCCCACATGACGACGACGCCGTCCTCGTCGATCTCGAACTCGGGATCGGCGAGGTCGAGATCACGGCGCTCGGCGTCGTAGGGCCGCGGCTCGATCTCGCGGAGCACGAAGCCGCTGGTGCGGTAGGGCGTGGACAGCCGCGGCGGCTTCTGCGCCAGCTCGACGCGGCGGCTCACCTCGGCCGCAGCCCCGGCACCGGCCGCCGGCAGCACCACGCAGCCGGTCAGGCTGAGCGCCACCGCCGCCAGGACGCCAACCAGCCCAGCCCGTCTCATGCCCGCTCCCCCCGGCCCGGTGCGTGACGATCACGCGGTGGACACGGCCTTCGACGGTAGTTCGAGACGGGTGCCGTCCTCCAGAAAGCGGAGGTGTTTGTGGGCTATCGCACGAGCAGTGAAGCGGCCATGAACCGCGCCGGGCCTTCGCGGGCGAGCAGTCCGCGCGGGTCCCGCGTCAGCACCGTGCTCGGCCGGCCGTGGCGGCGCCGCGCCCGGGCGCCGGCAATCAGCTCCTCGGCCAGCGCCGCGGGGTCGGCCGCCGCGTCGAGCACGCGGCGGTCCGCGAGCGAGAGCACCCGCTCGTAGCCCGGCGCCGCCTCGGCCAGCCGCCGGGTGACGGCCGCGAGCGCGGCGCGCTCCTCGGCAGTCCAGATCGCGGCGTCCTGCCGGTGGAACACCGCCCCGAAGAGATGGATGCGGGCCACCTTCACCGCGACGGCCTGCCGTGCCCGCAGCGGGTAGGCGGCGAACCACGGCTGGTCGAACAGGTGGTGCACGAACGCCAGCTCGACGGCGATCGGCCGGGGCGCGTAGGTCACCCGGTCGGCGGCGTCCTCGCCGATGACGTAGGCGGGACCGCCGCGGTCGACGGCCACCTTCGACTCGAACCACAGCCGGGTGACGTAGGGGACGTCGTCGCCCACCGCCAACCCCTCGGCGAGCTCGGCCCCGAGCCGTGCCCGGGCGGCGGTGGACACCAGTCCGAGCGGGGCGCTGCGGTAGCTGAGCCGGTCGGCCAGGGGGTCGGAGAGTCCGCGCAACCTGGGCCGGGTGGGCGGGGTGGGCACGATGGTCCGGCGCGCCCCGCGCACCAGGCGGGCCACCACGGTCTCGGCACCGGTGCGCCGGGCCAGCGCGAGCCAGGAGGCGACGGCGCCCGGCTCCATCGTGTCGTCCGAGCCCATGATCGAGACGAACTCGCCATCGGCGGCCCGCATACCGGCGTTGAACGGCCCGGCCGCGCTGCGGACAGAATCCCGGTGCTCGAGGAACCGCACCTGCTCGCGGTGGCCGGGCGGCACCTCGGCGGCGATCTGGTCGGCGTCGATGTTGTGGCACACCACGCTGAGCCGCACGCCCTGGCCGTTGCCGTCCAGCACCGAGGCCACCGCCCGGGCGATGGGCCGGGTGGGGGTGTGGACCGCGATGACGACGTCGACGGCCGGGTCAGCCACGCCGCTCCCCGACGCCGACGCCCTCCACGTCCGCGCCGTGGTCGAACTCGTTCATGGCGGTGAGGTTGGCGTGCATCCTGCGCAGCATGCCGATGAGCAGCTCCCGCTCCTCCTCGTCCAGGCCGTCGAGGAGGATCTGCTCCCGGCGCACTGCGATCGGCAGGATCCTGTCATGCAGGGCGACCCCGTCCTCGGTGAGGTAGATGCGCCGTGCGCCGTCGGCGCTGTCGAGCCCCACGAGCCCCTTGTCCTGGAGGGTCTTCAGGCTGCGGCTCACGACCGCCTTGTTGGTGCGCAGGAACCGGCTGACGTCGGCCGCGGTGCACCCCGGTTCGTTGGCCACGTGCGCCATCAGCCGCCACTCGTTCACCCCGACCCCGAAGCGTCGCAGGTACCCCAGGGCGCTGCCCCAGGAGATCGCGTTGCCGATCGTCACCAGGTAGTACGGCGTGGACGTCCATCCCGCCGCGGTGCGCGGCAGCCTGGCCCGCCGGAGCTCACTGGTCTTCACAAGGCTTCTTTGTACGCCATCGCCCCGCGCATCCACGTATCCGCCGCCTCACCAGTGGTTCCGCATCGGGAACTGGTCGAGCGGGCTGGCCCCGTCCTCGGTGAGGTGAACGAGCCGCTCGGTCCGCAGGCCGCCCACGCCGGGCTTGTTGATGGTGGCCTTGAGCGTGAAGACCATCCCTGGCTCGAGCACGTCGTCGTTCGTGGGCCCGATCCAGGGGTACTCCTCCTCCGGGTCCATCCCCGTGCCGTGGCCGGTGCCCCGCCCGCGCGCTTCGATGGAGTACTCCGCGTAGCCGCGGTCGACGAGCACCCCCTGGATCTCGTGGT
This sequence comes from Georgenia yuyongxinii, assembly GCF_006352065.1. Taxonomy (NCBI): domain Bacteria; kingdom Bacillati; phylum Actinomycetota; class Actinomycetes; order Allobogoriellales; family Allobogoriellaceae; genus Georgenia; species Georgenia yuyongxinii. Next base: position 3,198,365 of record NZ_CP040915.1, read on the forward strand.
TCAGGGCGGACGCCGTCACGCCCGGCCGCGCATAGGCGAGCCCGGCCTCGACGGCGCAGACGGATGCGTCGACCACGTCGAGGACCGCCTCGGAGACCTCACCGACGGTGAAGCCGCGTCCGCCGTCGGCCACGTAGTTGCCGTAACGCGCGCCGATGTCGGTCAGGACGAGGTCTCCCGGTGCGATCGTCCGGCCGGACGGCAGCGCCAGGCTGAAGGACGACCGTGGGCCGGACTGCACCATGGAAAGGAATGCCACGCCGTCTGCCCCGGCTCCGATCATCGCCATGTCCGCCTCGCGGGCGAGGTCGCGCTCGGTGCACCGCTCACCGGAGGCGACGATCTCCTCCAGCCGGGCGATCGCCACGTCGGTCAGCGCGGCGGCATGGCGCAGCTGGCTGACCTCCCAGTCCGACTTCACCGCCTTGGTGCGGGCCAGCACGTCGGTGTCCGTCACGCGGCAGCCGTCCAGCGCGGCCTCGAGCGTTGCCCGGACCGGGGCGGGCACTTGCCCAGAACCGGCGAAGCCGACCCTCCCCTTCGTCCAGACGCCGGCCTTTGCCGTGGAGATGCCCGGAAGTTCGCTGAGCAGGTGGACCGGAAACGGCGTGGTCTCCTGAGCGGCGTCGAGGCATCCGTCGGCGACGAACAGCTGCGGGTCGCCGGCCAGCGGAAAGAGCAGGACGGCCTGCTCGATGCCGTTGATGCCGTCCACCGGACGGAAGTCGGTGAAGTACCTCGTGTTCGCGGTCCGCCAGGCGTCGCCGTAGCAGACGAGCAGGTCGAGGTGGTTGACCGCCATGGCCGAGCGGAGGCGGTACTGCCGGTCCTCGTACTCCGCGCGCGGTGTCGGTCCGGGGGGCGGGATGTGCACGGGGGTGAGCTCCTTCGTCGTGGTCACGGTCGTGGTGGGTGCGGGGCGCGCCGCGGCCATCAGCCGAAGCCCAGCGTGGTCGGAAGCCAGAGGGACAAGGCCGGGAAGAGGACGAGCAACAGGAGCACGACGGCGACGGGCAGGTAAAGCCACCGCGCCTCCCAGTAGACGGAGGCCACCTTCGCCCTAGCGACGGCGGCGGCGATGAAGATCAGGCCGCCGACCGGCGGGGTGATCTGGCCGAGCATGATCGACAGGACGAGCACGACGCCGAGCCAGACGAGGTCGATGCCGGCTGCCTCGGCGATCGGGGCGAGGATCGGCACGACGAGCACCATCGCCGGCGGCGGCTCGAGCACGAGCCCGACCACCAGCAGGAAGACAACGATGAGCACCATGAGAAGGGCCTGGTTGTCGATTCCCTCCAGGCGGCGCGCGACATTGGCGGGGACCTGCTCGGCGATGAGGAGCCACGCGAGCGGCCCGGACGCGGCGAGCAGGAAGAGGATCACCGCAGTGTCGTTGGCCGACTCCTTTGCCGCGGCCCAGAAGGAGCCGAGCGAGACCCTGCGGTACACGAACGTGCCGATGACGACCGCGAATAGGCAGGCGACCGCACCGGCCTCCGTGGCGGTGACGGCGCCCTGGCGCAGCAGCATGAGAATCCCGAGCGGCAGGAGCAGTGCCGGGAGGGCGTAAACCAAGGCACGTCCCTTCTGCGACCACCCGCTCCTGGGCTCGGCCCGGATGCCGCGGTAGACCCGCCCGGCCAGCAACCAGACGGCGACCATCAGTGCGGCCGCGAAGATCAGGCCCGGGATGACGCCGGCCATGAACAGCGCGCCGACCGAGACGCCGGCGAGCGAGGCGTAGAGCAGGAACGAGATCGACGGCGGGATCATCGTCGTCGTGATGGAGCCCATGGCGGTCAGCGCCGCGGCGAACGCGCGCGGATAACCGGCCTGCTCCATAGGCCGCACCAGCAGCTTCGCCACCATGGCGGAGTCGGCCGAGCTGGACCCGGACAGCCCGCCCAGCAGCGTCGAAGTGGCGATGTTGACCTGTCCGAGGCCGCCGCGCAGGTGGCCCACCAGGGACAGGGCAAGGTCGATGATTGCCCGGGTGATCCCGCCGGCGTTCATGAGCGCGCCCATGAAGATGAAGAACGGGATGGCGAGCAGCGTGAAGTTGGTGCTGACCGCGGAGGCGAAGTGGTTTGCGATGACCACTTCCGGCAGGTCGCCCGCGGCGAAGGCGACCGCCGCGCCGAGGAGCAGCGCGTGGGCCACAGGGGCACCGAGTGCGAGCAGCAGCATCGATGCCACCAGCGACAGGACGGTCGCGTCGAGGACGACGAGGTAGGAGTACTGGACCCCCTCGAGCACGACGAAGGCCAGCACTGCACCAACGGCCACGGTCGCCGGGACCGCCCACCGCGGCACGCCGGTCACGTCCGCCCGCAGCAGGTTCAGCAGCGAGAGGAGCGCACCGACCGGCAGGGCGAGGTAGAGCCACTCGTAGGAGACGTGACCGCTGATGGAGAACCCTGTGGTCTCCGCCATGAGTCCGATGCCGAGGTAGCCCACAAGCGCCAACGCCGACGCCGAGAGCGCGATGCCGAGGAGGTCCGTGTACGGCCGGGTCCGAGTCGGCAAGAGGTGCACGAACATTGACATCCGGATGTGGCTGCCGGTCCGGGTGACAGTGACACAGCCGAGCATCACCAACCACATGAAGGCCCAGCGGGACATCTCCTCCGGCCACGCCAGGGGCGCGTCCATCACGTAGCGCATGAACACCTGCGTGATGGCGACGCCGACCATGGCTATCAGCAGCAACGCGGTCGCCGTCTCGATCGTCCGGTCGAACAGGACTACGGCCTGGAGCCGCGGGGCGCGGGCGGCGGGCAGGTCCTCGGACTCGTGCAGCTCGTCGAGCTTCGTCGACTCCTCGGGGGGCGCGACGGCGTTCCCGCGGCGCTCCGTGGGCGCGATGGTCACGGCGTCGTCCTCCTCAGTTGGACGCGAGGGACTTGACATCGGCGATGAACTCCTCGGCCTCCGGGAACTTCGCGAAGTACTGCTCGTCGTAGGTGGCGGACCGCGCCTTCCACTCGTCAAGGTCCGTCGGCTCCTCGAGCACCGTGACACCCTCGGCCTGGAGCTTCTCGAGCGTCTCCGCCTCGAGCTGCCGGCTGGTGGTCCGAACCTCGTCGAACACCTCCTCGGCCGTGGTGGTCAGGCAGTCCTGCAGCTCCGGCTCGAGGGCGTTGAACCACTCGGCGTTCGCGCGCACCGGCTTGATGTTGAACCAGTGCTTGGTGTTGTTCAGGTGCGGGGCCGGCTCCCAGAACGCGTTCGCGTCGATCTGGGCCAGCGCACTCTCCCCGCCCTCGATCACACCGGTCTCCAGCGCGTTGTACATCTCCGTGAACGGCACGGGCGTCGGTGCGGCGCCGAGCGCGGTCCACAGGCCGAGCGGGATCTCAGCCTCGGGGACGCGGATCTTCAGGCCGGCGAGGTCGTCGAGGTTGGCCACCGGTCGGGTGCTGAACGTCCAGCGCCAGCCGTCCTCCCCCATCCCGAGGATCGTCGCGCCGGTCGTGGCCTCGAGCTCCTCGGCCATCTGCGGCATCATCTCGTCGATGACCCGCTCGACGTGCTCCTCGTCCTCGAAGACGTAACCGAGCGAGAGGGCAGACAGGCTCGGAGCGAGCTCGCCCTCGACGTCGAAGCCGCCGCTGGTGATCTCGTACGTGCCGCTGCGGTTGCCGTCGATGAGGTCGACGAAGCCGCCAAGCTGACCGGCCGGAAAGTTCGTGCCGACGAGGCGGCCGTCCGAGCACTGCTCGACCTCCTCGACGAACCGGTCGAAGCCGTCGTTCATGGGGGTCCCCACGCCTTCGATCGTGGCGACGCGGTACTCGATGACGTCCCCGGCGGCGGCACCATCGGTGCCGTCGGAAGAGCTCTCGGTGTCCGGTGCACAGGCCGCCAGCACGGCAACGCCGGCGCCGAGGGCCGTGAGGGTGGTGAGGTTCTTCCGCCGCCCAGAGGTGAGAAGCATGCGTCCTGACCTTTCTCGTCGTTGAGGCGCACACGGTCCAGCCGCGCGCAGGAGGAGATTCAAATCTGTCTCGATGCCCGACGGCAGCGAGTTGCAATAGCAACTGTGCCACCGGCGTGGTTGCAATAGCAACCCCGATGTGAGAAGTGCCGCGGCGAGCGCGTGCTCATGGGAGGGAAGCGCAGGTCACCGCGGCGGCCGGCGCCAGAAACTCAGCTGTAGGTGCGTGCGCGCCGGGCGCGCACCTCGATCGCACGGCGGTAGGCCCGCTCGTACCCGACGGCCACCTGCTCGGCGGAGAACCGGTCCCCGATGGTGCCGGCGATCGTCTCGGCGCTCAGGCCCCGGGTGGCGGCGTCCACCCGCTCGATCGCGGCCGCGTACAGGTCCGGGTCCTGCCGGTCCACGAGCTCGCCCACGGCGTCGTCGATGTACTCCCCCTGCCCGCCGGTGGCGCCGACCACCACGGGCCGGCCGTGCACGAGCGCCTCGGCGGCGGAGACGCAGAAGTTGTCCGCGCGGGTGGGCAGGAAGAACAGGTCCGCGGCGGCCAGGGCGGCGGAGACGCCCGCGGTGGGCTGGTTCCCGGCGAGCGTCACACGGTCGGCGACGCCGAGCCGGGCGGCCTCGGCGCCGACCTCCTCGCGCAGCGACCCCTCCCCCACCCAGGTGAGGTGGGCGTCGGTGCCTCGCTCACGCAGCGCGGCCACCGTCCGGACGGCGACGACAGGGTCCTTACGTTCCACCAGCCCGCCCACGCCGACCAGGCGCAGCATGCCGTCCCGCTCGCGCCGCCCCGGCACGGGGTCCAGCGGCGGCACGATGCACGGCACGATCTCCATCGCGCCTGGGCGGGAGCGGCGGATGGTCCGGGCGAGGAAGTCGCAGACGGCGGTGGTCACGTCCGGGCGGGCCTGGAGGCGGGCGAGCACCGGCAGCGCCACCCGCCACGTCAGGGGCAGGGTCGCGGGGGTGGTCAACCCGGACCAGTGCTCCGTGTGGACCCACGGCGCGGCCGGGCGCCACCAGGCCAGCGGCAGCAGCGTGGAGAAGGCCATGGTGTGGACGACGTCGGCGCCGTCGAGCAAGGGACGCAGCGCCCGGCCCGCGGCCAGGATCTGGTCCGGCCGGTTCGTCGCCATCGGGATCCGCCGGACCGGCAGGCCCTCGTGGTCGAGCGCGCGGGTGCCGTCGTCCTGGTGCGGCGGCACGAGATGGACGACGGCGACGTCGTGCCCCGCGGCGGCGATGGCGGCGACGTCTTTGGCCACGAAGGTGCCGGACGACGGGGCGCGGGTGGTGGGGAACCAGGTGGAGACAGCAACGACCCGCATGGGCCTCATCATGCCAGCCGTGTCCGGAGTACTGATTTACGGACGTGCGCGCGTCCAGGCAACGTGCACACATCTCCTGTCCCGAGGGGCGTACGCTCGAAAGTCATCCGGACCGGAGTACCGCTCACCGATCGAGCGTCCCTCCATCCTCCACAGGAGCGGGTGACCGAAGGACTTCGATGACCGCAACGGTGCGCTCGGTGGCCAAGGCCGTGGCGATGCTGCAGGCGTTCGACAGCCAGCATCGCCTCCTCACCGTGCGCGAGCTCAGCGCCCTCACGGGCGTGCCACGCAGCACCTGCCACGCGCTGTGCCAGACCCTGGTGGAGACCGGGCTGCTGGAGATGCACGGCGCGGAGGGTTACCAGCTCGGCCAGTCGTTGGCAACGCTCGGTGGTCAGGTGATCGAGCGGACCGGGCTTGTCGACGCCACGCTCGGGCCTGTCTCGACGCAGCTCGCGTCCACCCGCACCGAGATCCACGTGGCCCAGTACGTCCCGACCGGCATCGTGTACCTCCTCCGCCTGCAGAACGGCCGGCGCCTGCCCAACAGGAACCGGACCGGGCGGCACTGGCCGCTGCACGGGAGCGCCTGCGGCCTCGCCGTGTACGCCACCCTGCCGGCCAACGCCCGGGCCCCGCACCGCGAGGGACTGCCGGAGGAGACGCTCGCGCTGATGGACGAGGCCGCGGTCGCTTTCGTCAAGCGCGGCTACATCGTCACCGAGGTCAGCCAGGAGGGCTTCCGCAGCGTCGGGGCACCCGTGCTCGACCAGCACGGCGACGTCGTCGGCGCCATCGGCACGGGCGACGCACGCAACCTCATGAACCCGCAACGTACGCACGAGATCGGTGTGGCGATCCGCCGCGCCGCCGAGACTTCCTCACGCGCCCTCGGCTTCCTCCCGTCGCTCGCACCCGACGCCAGTCAGAAGCGCCGGCCCGCCTGATTCAGCGGTCACCGCGCCACCGCGAGCGCGACCAGATTGGCAATCTGGTCGCAAAATCGGGGGGCCGCGAGCGCGACCAGATTGGCAATCTGGTCGCAACATGGGGGCTCCAGGTGGCCCACCTCACACCTCGTGTCCAGCGATACGGGACAGCCCGTGTGAGCGCGGTCACAGCCCTGCTTACTGTCACGCCATGGTTCTCGACACACTCTCTCGCCAACGCGAGCACACGTCCCTTCCCGACCACCCCATCACCGCGCTCGCCGAGCGCGACCTGCGCTGGCGCCGCCTGCACGACGCCATGGCCGCCGAGGGCTACGACGCCCTCCTCTTCGCCGCCGCCGACTACCGCGGCCACAAGGGCAGCCTGCGCTACCTCTCCGACTACAACCTGGGCCACCGGTACGGCTACGCCGTGATGTTCGCCGGCGAGGAGCCCATCGTGGTGCTCCCGCAGAACCTCGAGGCCGACCGCCGGCCGGCCGGCGGCTGGGTCTCCGACTACCGCTTCCCCTACAACCTCGGCGCCGGCCTCGCAGAGATCCTGCGGTCCAAGGGCGAGGCGCTGCGTGTGGGCATCGTCGGCCTAGGCCAGGTCATGAAGGTCGAGGACTACCTCGCCGTCACCCAGGGCCTGCCGCGCAGCACCTTCACCGACGCCTCGGCGCTCTTCGACCGGGTCCGCGCCATCAAGAGCCCGGCCGAGACGCGCGCGGTCCGCGAGGGCGCCTACATCGTCGACCGCTGCTTCGACCGGCTCCTGGAGATCGCCAAGCCGGGCATGACCGAGCAGCAGGTCGCCGCCGAGATGTTCCGCGTGGGCGCCGAGCTCGGCGGCCAGGACCCGCTCTTCCTCACCATGTACGCCGAGGAGCGCGACGGCGTCACCCGCGCCACCTTCGGCCAGCCCCAGGACCGGGTGCTCGGCGTCAACGACGTCTTCACCTTCTCCTACGAGATCGTCGGCCCCTCCGGGTACTGGGTGGAGCTGTCCCGCATGGTCACCTTCGGCGAACCCGCCGCCAGCGTGGACCACATCGGCCGCGCCGTGGCCCTCGGCATGGACGCCGCCGCCGCGGCACTGCGCCCGGGCACCGGGTTCGACGCCGTGCAGCGGGCCGTCATCGACGCCGTCGAGAGCCAGGGCGTCCGCTCGGAGTACTGGTCCGGCCACGGCCTGGGCCTGGACGTCCTCGAGGAGCCCTGGGTGGGTCTCGACGTCGTCCAGGACGGCTCCAAGGCGGGCGCCGTCACCGCCGTCGAGCCCGGCATGGTCCTCGCCATCCACCCCACCCTGTGGGACGAGGACACCCGCGCCATGGGCTACATGGCCAACACCTACGTCATCGACGACGACGGCGCCCAGGCGCTGTCCCGTCACCCCGTCACCGTCCACCCGATCCCCTGAGGGGCAGACCCATGACCACCACCACACCCGCCGTCGACCCGATCCTCGCGTCGGTGCTCCAGCGCCGGCTCGACGCGATCTCCAAGGAGATGGCGACCCTGCTCATGCGGTCCTCGCGCTCGCCGATCTTCAACGAGATCGGCGACCTCGTCACCGTCATCTTCGACGCCCACGGCCGCACCCTCGCCCAGGCCGAGTACGCCGCGATCATCGCCTTCGGCGCCCGGCCCCCGCTGGAGTACATCCTCGAGTACTTCGGGGACGACATCCACGAGGGCGACGTCATCATCCACAACGACGTCTTCACCGGCGGCAACCAGAACGCCGACACCGGCATCTACATGCCGATCTTCCACGACGGCGAGCTGGTGGCCTGGTCCGCCGCCAAGGGCCACCTGGCCGACATCGGCGGCATGACCGCCGGCGGGTACGACCCCAACGCCAAGGAGGTCTGGCAGGAGGCGTTCCGCATCCCGCCGGTGAAGATCTACGAGAGCGGCGTGCTGCGCAAGGACGTGTGGGACCTCGTCGCGGCGAACATCCGCTTCAGCTTCGTCATGGAGGACGTCAAGGCGATGGTGGGCGCGTGCGCGATCGGGCGCCGCCACATCCAGGCGCTGCTGGGCCGGTACGGGCGTGCCACGTTCGACACCCACATGGAGTACGTCCTCGACAGCTCCGAGCGGCAGGTGCGGGCGGAGATCTCGCGGTGGCCCGACGGCGTGTACCACGGCGAGAGCGAGATGGTCTCGGACGGCCTGGACCCCACCCGCCGCTACCGCATCGCCTGCGAGATCACGATCGACGGCGAGGAGATCACCTTCGACTTCTCCCACACCGACGACCAGGCACCCGGCTTCACCAACATGCCGCCGGCCTCCGCCTCCGGGGCGGTGCGCATCGCCTTCCTCATGCTGGTGGCCGCCGGCGACATCGTCATCCCGACCAACGAGGGCCTGTTCGCGCCCATCCGCACCGTGTTCCGCAAGGGCTCCCTGCTCAACCCGAACTTCCCGGCGGCCACGATCTTCGGCAACCAGATGAGCGACGAGGTCATGGAGTGCGTGATGTCCGCCCTCGCGGACGCCCTCCCCGACCGCGTCACCGCCGGCTGGGCGAAGTACATGGCCACCGCGTTGCACGGCACGGACCCCGCCACCGGTGAGCCGTACGTGACCCTGACGGTGTTCCAGCGCACCGGGCCGGGTGCCATGAACGGTTCGAACGGCTGGGACGCCCTCGGCTTCTCCGGCACGGCCGGGCAGATGCGCGCGGCGGACCCGGAGATGTTCGAGATCACCTCCCCGCACTTCATGGAGTACCACGAGTACCTGCCGGACTCCGCCGGCGCCGGGCGCTGGCGCGGGGGTCTGGGCACGCGCTCGGCCTGGCGCAGCGACGGCGTGCACGCGCACGGCGTGACCATGGGCGAGGACATCGAGGCCGAGGGCGCCACGCCCGGGCTGGGCCTGTTCGGCGGCCACGACGCCGGCCTGAACCGGATGCTGCTGGAGTACCCCGGCGGCTCCACCCACGAGTGGGGCTCGAAGGAGATCACCGACCTGCCTCAGGGCACCGTCATCCGCTCGTGGTGCGGCGGCGGCGCCGGGTACGGCGACCCGTTCGAGCGCGACGCCGCGGAGGTGGCCGAGGAGGTCCGCTCCGGCCTTCTCTCGGCCGCCAAGGCGCACGACGAGTACGGCGTCGTGGTCGACGCCGCCACCAACCTCACCGACGAGGCCGCCACCCGCGCACTCCGCGCGCTGCGCGCCACCACGACGAAGGAGAAGAACTGATGGGTACACGTATCGGCATCGACGTCGGCGGCACATTCACCGACTTCCTCGTGGTGGGCCCGGACGGCTCTCGCCTGGTGCACAAGACCAGCTCCATCCCCTCCGACCCCGCCCGGGCGGTGACCCAGGGCCTGCGGGAGATCGCGGAGAACCGCGGCGAGAGCGTCGAGGAGTTCCTCGCCGGGGTCGACACCATCGTCCACGGCACCACCGTGGCCACCAACGCCCTGCTCACCCGGCGCGGCGCGAAGACGGGCCTACTGGTCACCGAGGGCTTCCGCGACGTGCTCCCGCTGCGCGACGGCACCCGCGAGGAGCCCTACGACAACCGGCTCCAGCCGCCCGCCCCGCTCGTCAAGCGCGAGCACACCGCCCCGATCCCGGGCCGGTTCGACGTGCACGGCCAGGAGGTCACGCCGCTCGACGAGGACGCCGTGCGGCGCGCCGCCCGGCTGTTCAAGGACGAGGGCATCGGCGCCGTCGCCATCTCGTTCATGCACTCCTACACCGACGACCGGCACGAGGTGCGCGCCGCCGAGATCCTCGCCGAGGAGCTCGGGGAGGCCTACGTCACCCGGTCCGCCGACCTGCTCGCCCAGGCCCGCTACTACGACCGGACCAGCAGCACGGTGCTCAACTCCTACGTGGGCCCGATCATCCGCGAGTACATCCGGGTGCTCACGGCCACCCTGGAGGAGGCCTCCTTCCGCGGCGTCCTGCTGCTCATGCAGTCCAACGGCGGGGTCGCTACCCCCGAGGAGCTCAGCGCCCGTGCGGCGCTGTCCCTCCTGTCCGGCCCGGCGTCCGGGCCGACGGCGGGGCTGCTCGAGGTGGCCGCCCACGGCTGGGACCGGTGCCTGACGGTGGACATGGGCGGCACGAGCTTCGACGCGGCCATCGTCGACGGCGGCCGCCCGCTGGTCATGACCGACGGCAAGATCGACCGGTGGCGCATCGCCCTGCCCATGGTGGACATCCACACCATCGGCGCCGGCGGCGGCAGCATCGCGGCGGTCGACGACGGCGGGATGCTGCGCGTCGGCCCGCAGAGCGCCGGCGCCGTGCCCGGGCCGATCTCCTACCGCCGCGGCGGGCAGGTGCCCACCACCACCGACGCCGACGTCGTGCTGGGCTACATCTCGCCGTCGAGCTTCCTCGGCGGGGGCATGAGCCTGGACGTCGACGCCGCCCGGCAGGCCATCGGGGAGCAGATCGGCAAGCCCCTGGGGCTGGACGCGATCCACGCGGCCGCCGGCATCTACGACGTCGTCAACGTCTCCATGGCCGCCGGGGTCCGCGAGATCACCGTGCGACGCGGGCTGGACCCGCGCGACTTCCCCATCGTGGTGGCCGGCGGCGCCGGCCCGGTCCACGCCGCGGCGATCGCCCGCGAGCTGGAGATCCCGCTGCTCGTGGTGCCGCGTGAGTCGTCCATCTTCTGCGCCGCCGGCATGCTCGTGTGCGACTTCAAGCACGACTACGTGCAGAGCCAGCACTGGGACCTCGCCCAGGTCGACTCCGCGGAGGTCGCCGCCATCTGGCGGTCCATGGCCGAGCGCGGCACGACCACGCTGCTCGGCGAGGGCGTGCCCGAGGACAAGATCGAGTACGCCCCCTCGCTGGACATGCGCTACAAGGGCCAGTGGTTCGAGATCAACGTGCCCCTGCCCGCCGACGCCCTCGACACCCTGGACATCACCGCCGCGGCCCGGGAGTTCCACCGCCTGCACGACATCCAGTTCGGGTACCACACCGACGAGATGCCCATCGAGGTGCTCAACGTCCGGCTCACCGCCACCGGCCTGGTGGCCGGCTCGAGCGGCACCCCCACCTGGGGCGCCGCCGGGGTGGCCCAGGCGCACCGCGGGCAGCGGGACATCTGGTCCCCCGGTCAGCGGCGCATGGTCGCCGCCGACGTCTACGCCGGCCAGGACATGGTGCCGGGCGACGAGATCCAGGGCCCGGCGATCGTGGAGCTCGGCACCACCAGCATCGTGGTCCTGGACGAGTACGACGCCGTCGTCGACGTCACCGGATCGTTCGTGCTCTACCTGCGGGAGCGCGCGGAGGAGATGCGCGCGCGCATCCAGACCGGGCGGACGCCCGTGACCGCCTGACCGCGTCACCACCCGCGCCACGTCCCGACGGCGTCCGGCTCGTCCCGCCGTCGCACCTCGCTCGATCCACACTCCAGAACCGCACATCGCTCCCCAGCCTCGTCGCGCGCGGTACGCGCGCGACGAGGCCCGGGAGCCGTGCGCCCTCGGCTCGTATTCGAAGGAGAATGCCATGAGCTCAGAGCGAACCACCCCCACCCTGCGCGAACAGATGGAGGACAACGTCCTCAGCCCGGTCGCCGCCGCGGACCGGCAGGGCGGCTGGGCGCTGCTCTCCAACACCGCCGGCGTCGGCACCACCCTGGCGATGCTGCTGATCGGCGGCTCGGCCAGCTACATCGTCGGTGTGAAGTGGGCCATCGCCATGTCCCTCGTCTCGGCCCTGTTCGGGTCGGTGGTCGGCAGCCTGGTGGGCCGGGTGTCCCAGAGCACCGGGATGTCCTCGACCGTGACCAGCCGGTTCCACGGCCTCGGTGCCACCGGCTCGGTCGTGGCCTCGCTGATCTTCGCGTGGATGATCCTCAGCTTCCTCGCCCTGGAGAACGTGCTGCTCTACAACGGCACCCTGTTCATGCTGGGCTGGGCACCGAACCTCGCGAACGCGATCGGCATCTACGGCGCGCTGACCGCGCTGTGGATCTTCCTCGCGCTGTTCGGCGTCAAGCTGGTCCAGAAGACCTCCCTCGTGCTCACCCTCGTGGCGGGCGCGCTCATGATCGGGGTGGGCGTGCTGGCCTTCACCCGGTCCGAGCTGAGCGTGGGCCAGGTCTTCGGCGTCCAGCCGGAGCACGTGGGACCTGCCGAGATCATGGGTGTCCTGGCCGCCATGGTGGGCATGGCCGGGGCGCTGGCCCTCACCGGCGCGGACTTCGCCCGCTACGCCCGCACACCGAAGGACGTGCGGATCATGGCGATCGGCGGCAACATCATCGTCAACTTCGGCGTGGTCTCCCTCGGCGCCCTGCTCTACCAGGCGGGCGACACCGTGGTCTCCCGGTTCCTCGAGGACCCGGCCAACGCCGCGGTCGCCGCCGCGCAGGTCGGCGAGACCACCGCCGAGCAGGTGCAGTTCCTCGCCCACTCCAACGCCGGCGCCTACTTCATCCTCCTGGCCGGGGTGCTGGGCTTCGTGGTGATGTACGCGGCGCAGGTCAAGGCGCAGGTCATCAACGTGTACGCGGGCTCGCTGTCGCTGACGAACCTCGTCGACGCGCTCCTCGGCAAGAAGGTCAGCCGCATCCTCATGGTGCTGCTCGCCAACGCCATCGCGCTGCTCGCGGTGTGGGGCGGGATCCTCGGTGTCCTGGTCCAGTTCCTCGGGGCCCTCGGCATCGCCACCTTCTCCCTCGCCGCCCTGGTGGTCACCGACTTCTACATCGTGCGCCAGCGCCGGCCCGCCCCGGTGGCGCGGGTGGAGAAGGTGAACTGGGCCGGGCTGATCGCCATGGCCGTGGGCTTCACCGTGTCCTACCTCCTCCTGGTGACCGGAGTGTTCGCTCTCGGCTTCGTGGTCACGCTCGTCCTCACGCCGCTGGTCTACGTGGCGCTGCGCGGCACGGTGCTGCCCGAGGGCCGGGGCACCCGGTTCGTGCCCGGCACGGCCGCGCTGAAGGAGGTGGAGGACCTCGAGGCGGCACCGGTGAACTGACATCGACAGCTGGGTGTGCCCCCTCCCGTGGGAGGGGGCACACCCGTGCTCGGCCGGCTATCCGACGGTCGCGTCCATGCGGTCACCAGACCTGCGCCATGCTCGACGACGTGCTCGAGGCTCACCAGCCCGACTGCGTGCTCGTCTACGGCGACACCAACTCCAGCCTCGCCGGCCCGGTCTCGGCGGTGAACCTGCACGTGGGGATGTCCACCGTCAGGCCTCCGCCCGCCGGAAACCGAACCGAGCCAGGACGGCCGACTCGATCAGGTTGACCACCATGTACAGGCTGATCGAGACGATGGTCGCCACGGCGGCGAGCGCCCACACCTCGCTCATCTTCGCCTGCGCGACAGCGGCGACGATCGCACGGCCCACGCCCTGCCCCGTCGCAAGCCACTCGGCGATGAGCGCCCCGGTGATCGATCCCGGCACGGCGATGCGCACGGCGCTGAACAGGGCCGGGACCGATGAGGGCAGCGCTACGCGCAGAAGCGTCGCCAGCGAACCCCCGCCGTACACACTCACCAGCTCGACCATGTACGGGGAGACCGACCGGAGGCCGAACACGATCGTCACGAGGGCGGGGAAGACGACGACAAGGCCCCCCATCACCGCGACCGTGGCAGTCTCACGTCCGAAGATGAGGATGATCAGCGGGGCGATCGCGATGAGCGGCATCGACTGCACGAGCAGTGCCAGCGGCATGATGGCGTGCTCGAGCGGCCGCACCAAGAGGAACAGCGCTGCCAGAAGGAGCGCCGCCCCCATGCCGGTAGAGAACCCGATGGAGGCATCGAGCAGAGTCTGACCGAGCTCGCCGAAGACGTAGGCGCGGTTCGCCTCCGCCTCCTCTCCCATGAAGAGGTATCTCCACACGTCGACCGGCCCCTTGCCCACGAAGGGCGGTACGCGAAGGAGCCAGATCGCTGCCATCCAGACGATGATGAGGCTGCCCAGCGCGAGGATTGCCGTCAGCAGGCTGCTGCCCGTCGCACGCAGGACGCTGCTGGTGCCGCGCCGGCGAGCCGGGGCGGTGACCATCGTGTTCTCGCTCATGCCTCGCTCCTGGATGTCCCGCGCGTCCAAGGGGTGACGAACCGCGAGATGATCGCGATCACCACGAAGCCCAGCCCCGAGCAGATCCCCGTCACTAGGGCGATCGCCCACGCGCGGGGCGCCTGCAGGGTCTGCTGGGCGTTGACCAGTGCCGGTCCGATCCCCACGTCCACTCCCCCCATGTACTCGCCGATGATCGCCCCGAGGAACGCCAGGGGGGCGGCGATCTTGAGGGCGTTGAGAACGCCCGGCAGCGCGGCGATGCTCCTCACCAGCACGAACTGCTTCCACCGGCCCCCGCCGTAGACGCGGATCAGATCCAGGCTCGCCGCGTCCGCGGCACGCAGTCCCACGAGTGTCCCGATGACCGTTGTGAAGACGACCAGCATGGCGCTGAGGAAGACGGCCGTGACGGACGGCTCCCCCGGCTTCGGACTGCCCGCGACGATCCGCACGATCGGCCCGATCGCCACCACCGGGATGCAGTAGCTCACGGTCGCTATGAGGGTGATGAACCCTTCGAGGCGCGGTGCGAGCACGACGACGCTTGCCAGCACGAGCGCAAGGCCCACACCCCAGGCGAAACCGAGCAGCGCCTCGAGGCCGGTCACCGAGATGTGCCGGTACAGGTACGCGGGACCGACCTCCACGATCGCGCCGACCACCTCGGCCGGGTTGGGGATGGAGCCGCCCTGACCGTTCGGTGCGACCCCGACGTCGGCGAAGACAGTCTCGGCCAGGACCCACCAGGCGACGACGGTGCCGACCACGCCCAGTGCGCCGTACAGGCGCTTGACGGGCCACATGCGGGCGGATCCCCTGAGTGTGGGCGCAGTCACACCTCACCGTCCACCGGTGTGCCCGCCCCACCGAAGAGGAGGTCGGCGGCGTGGTCGTGGAGCTCGTGGAACTCGGGACTCCGCATGACGTCCGGTGTCCGTGGGCTCGGCAGGTTGATGTCCATGACCTCCTTGATGCGTCCCGGGCGGGCCGACATGACTGCCACCCGGTCAGACAGGAAGATTGCCTCGGCGATGCCGTGGGTCACCATGAGGGTGGTCACCGGCTTCTCGCTCCAGATCCGCAAGAGCTCGACGTTGAGGCGTTGGCGCGTCATGTCGTCCAGCGCACCGAACGGCTCGTCCAGCATCAGCACCGACGGCCGCATGACGAGGGCGCGGGCGATCGAGACGCGCTGCCGCATGCCGCCGGAGAGCTGGCCCGGACGTGCCTTCTCGAATCCCCGCAGACCGACGAGGTCGATCAGCTCGTCGATGTAGTCACGGTCGACCGAGACCCCAGAGACGTCGAACGGCAGGCGGATGTTCGCCTCGACCGTGCGCCACGGCAGCAGCGCCGAGTCCTGGAACGCGACACCGAGGCGGTTCTCGTCGCGCAGCTCCTTGGGTGCCTTGCCGTCCACCGTCACGGTGCCGGAGGTTGGTTCGTCGAGCCCAGAGAGCATCCGGAGGATGGTCGACTTCCCGCACCCGGACGGACCGAGCAGGGAGAGGAAGGTCCCTTGGTCCGTGTCCAGGTCGACGCCGTCGAGCGCGGTGACGGTTTGCCGTCCCTGGGTGAAGGTCTTGTTCAGGCCACGGAGCTGGATGCCCGTGGCCGTCGCGACACTCTCGTGCAGGCCCGCACGTGCTGTGGTCGAGATGGTCTCTGCCCTCATCGCTCAGCCCAGCAGCTCGGGGTTCTCTTCGTAGACCTCTTCCAGCAAGGAGAGGTCGAAGAGCTGGTCGGCAGTGATGTCGACGTCGGCGGCCCCGATGACGTCGATGTTCGCCTGGAGGAGCTCTGGGGTGATGGTGAAGAGCCCGTTGCTGTCGGTGTCGGCGGAGACGAGGAGGTCGTTCGCGGCGACGGCCTGCCCGAGCTCGAGGTCGAAGTTCAGCCCCAGGTCGGCGCCGTACTCCTCCACGGCCAGCCGGGCCGACTCCTCAGAGTCGGCGATGGCGTCGTGCCAACCCCGGATCATCGCGCGGAGGAACGCCTTGACCGCCTCCCGTTCGTTGTCGATGGAGTCCTGGGAGACGACCACGGCCTTGGCCACCAGGGGCAGCCCGTTGTCGGCGTAGAGGAGGTTCGCGACCTCGTAGCCCTGCGACTCCACGATCACGGCCTCGTTGGTGACGTACCCGAGGAAGCCGTCCACGTCACCGGTGATCAGCGACGAGGGGTCGTACTCGACCGGCACGATCGTGACCGAGTCTCGGTCCAGGCCGTTGGCCTCGAGCAGCGAGTAGAACAGCGGCTCGTTGCCCGTCTGGATCCCGATCCGCTTCCCCACGAGGTCCTGTGGAGTGGTGATGTTCGCCTTGTCGGCCAGCGAGATGATCGAGAACGGACTCTTCTGGTACTGCGCTGCCACGATCTTCACCGGGGCGCCTTCGTTGGCGACCGCCGGCGCGACCCGCGTGGGGTCGCTGATCCCGGCGAACGCCTGCCCGGAGGCCACGATCGACGGTGTCGCGGCCGGGCCGGGGATGAGCGTGACCTCGTCGAAGCCCTCCTCGGCGAAGTACCCCTTCGTGTCGGCGAAGTACTCGCCGGCGAACTCCACGGTCTTCACCCAGGACAGCTGGACCGAGATGTCGCCGAAGTCGGCCGTCCCCTCGGTGGTTTCCTGCTCGGAAGGCGCGGAGGCAGAACTGCCACCACACGCGGCCATGAGGGTGGTCGCCGCCGCGAGAGCGAGGACGGACGTGGTGCGACGACGGTGTCGCGTCAGGCGCTGAGACATTGGGGGTACTCCTCGTCGATGGGGAGGGTCCGTCCGTCCACTAGGACAGGACGAATGCGAATCAATACCGAACAGTAGGGGTGGGACGCATCACATAGCAAGGACTTCTGATCAGAAGTTCTAGCCGGTTACGAGCGGGTAAACGGGCTTGATCCAGTGCCCGGACGTGCGCCCGTGGTTACGCGCCCAAGGCGCGCACCGCAGGCCCGGACGGGTCGGCCTCAGCGCGCTGCTCTGTGCGCGTCCTGAAGCTGGTCCGCGGGGGAAGCACGTGGGTCACGACTGCGAGAACGGTGGCCAGGCGGGGCATCAACGGCGATGCCCGCCCGACGCGGATCAGTCCCGCGGCCCGGACAAAGGAAGCGTCGGTCGAGTAGTGGGGGTCAGTAGATCGGCGGGGCGCTCGAGAAGAGGATCACGCAGGGAGCGTCCGCCTTGTTGGCGAAGCGGTGCGGGGTGGCGGGGTCGAAAGACAGGCAGTCACCCTCGTAGAGGGTCATCTCGTCCCCGTCGATGTTCACCTCCAGCTCGCCCTGCTCGACGATCATGCTCGTCTCACCGGAGCCGTAGGTGTGCATCTCGGGCCCGGTCGAACCGCCGGGAGCGACGACGGACCGGATGACCTGCAGGTGCGAGAAGTCTCGCGGGGTCAGGAGCGTCTCGTCCCACTGCCGGTTCGGGTGCACCAGCCGTGGTCCGTCACCCCGGCGGAGGAGCCGGGATGTCGAGTGGTGCTCGAACAGGCTGCCGATCGTCCGCCCGAGGGAGTTGGCGATCCTCATCAGGCTGGCGATCGAAGGGCTCGCCGTGCCGCGTTCGACCTGGGACAGGAAGCTCACCGACACATCGCTCTGGGCGGCGAGCGCCCGCAGCGACATGTTCTGCTTGAGCCGATACTCCCGGATCGTCGCGCCGAGCTCACGCTCGTCGAACGACGCTTGAGTCGCCGAGAACTCGTGCGCAGGCAGCGGATTGGAGGGTTCAGCCATGCCGGTAGCCTAACTATTCTCGGGATGGGTGCCCGTGATGGGCGACCATCGCGCGGTCAGTGCGTCCACCCGAGCGGCCGTTGCCTCGGTATCGATCGTGAGCACGCGTCCTTCCTCGACGACCGTCCGGCCTCCGACGAGCACCCGGTCGATCGCCTCAGGCAGCATCGAGTAGATGATGTTCTGGGTGACGGTTCGGCGCGGCCGCAGCGACAGGGCGGTGAGGTCGAGGGAGACGATGTCGGCCTTGTACCCAGGGGCGATCTTCCCGACGGGCATGCGCAGCGCCCGCCCGCCTGCGGAGGTGCCCATGCGCAGGACGTCGACAGCGGTCATCGCTCGGCCGTCGCGTGCGGTCGCCTTGGCCAGGAGCGCGGCCTGGCGCATCTCGTCGAAGAGCGAGCGGCGTGAGTTCGCGCCGCCGGCGTCCGTTCCCAGACACACCGGGATGCCCCGCTCGACCATCTGCGCGACCGGGGCGATCCCCCCGCCGAGGAACGCGTTCGTCGAGGGGTTGTGCACCACCCCCGAGCCGCCCTCGGCGAGCAGCGCCAGGTCGTCCTCGTCGACGCGGACCGCGTGCACGGCCAGGAGGCGCTCGTCGAGAACCCCGACGGCGTCGAGCCGGCCGACGGGGCTCTGCCCGAAGCGCTCCCGCGAGACGTCCACCTCCCCTTGGGAGTCCGCCACGTGGATGTGCAGGGGCACGTCGTACTCGCCGGCGAGCGCGGACCCGAGCCGGAGCATCTCCTCGCTGGTGCCAAGGACCGAGTGGGGTGCGGGGTGCACCTCCAGCAGCGGATCGGCTGCGGTGGCCTCCCGGAGCTCGCGGAAGTTCCGCTCGAAGAGCTCGGGAGTCTCCAGGTACCTCGTCGGCCCACCCGCGGCGTCGAACATGCACCTGGCAAAGACCGTGCGCATGCCTACGCGCCGGCCGGCGTCGAGGATCGCCCAGGCGTTCTCGTTCCCGCCGTCGTGGAGGTAGAAGTACTCCACCGCCGTCGTGATGCCCATCCGAAGCATCTCGGCGAAGTCGTACTCGGTGGCGAGTGCGAGCTCGTCGGAGCCGAGCTGGGCGGCGGTGGGGTGCACGAGGCCACCCATCCACGCCATGAATGGCTGGTCGTCACCGAACCCGCGCAGCAGGGTCTGGAAGGCATGCCCGTGCCCGTTGACGCCGCCGGGGACGATCGCCCGGTCGTCCCAGTGCTCGACGTCGCCCCCCGCCTCAGCGGGCAGGACCGCATCGGCCCGGCCGGCGGCGACGATCTCGTCACCGTCGAGGACGACCGCCGCGCCGGCGAGCCACTCGTCGTCGACGAATGCCAGGGGCGCCGTAATCACCCGCCTGCTCATCGCGCCTCCGCGCCGAGCAGGGCGTCGACGGCGGCCTGGTCGGACTCGAAGAACCGCAGCGTCGCCAGTGCGCCGTCACGCACGGTCGAGACGATCACCCGCTGCCACTCCACGGTCTCCCCCGCCACCGTGGCGCTGGCGCGGGCGTAGGTCACCACGTGGTCGTCGCTGGCGAGCAGGTCGATCGGCTCGAGCCGGAAGGTGCCGCCCGTCAGCTGCGCCATCGTCCTGCCGAAGGTGACGACCCCGTCGTGCCTCTCGTAACGGCCCGCGGCGGGATGGGCACCCGGCACGTCGAGGACGACGTCGTCGGCGTAGTAGGGCATGGCCGCCGGCGGCCCGCCCTCCTTCATCGCCTGGAAGTAGTCCCGCAGGACCTGGAGGTTCTGGTCGGCGCTCATGCCTTGTCCTTTCCACGCACGTACCGGCCGGTGCCCGGTGCGGCGATCAGCTCGTGGTCCTTCACGACGTGCTCCCCGCGCACGAAGGTGTGCCGGGCCCAACCTCGCAGCGGTTGCTCGGCGTAGATCGAGTAGTCGGAGTTGGTGCCGAGCCACTCGGGGTCGGCGACGCGCTCGTTCTCGAGGTCGACGAGGGTCAGGTCGGCGTCGAAGCCGACGGAGATGTCGCCCTTGCGCTCGAGGCCGAGCAGCTCGGCGGGGCGCGCGCTGGTCAGCTCCGCGATGCGCCCCAGCGGGATGCCGCGCTCGAGGTGCCCGTGGGTGAGCAGGACGGGCAGGATCGTGGGTGAGCCGGGGAAGCCCGCGCTCGCGCTCCAGATGCTGCCGTCCTTCGTGGCCCGCTTCCGGCTGACGTGGTCGGAGGCGACGGTGTCGACGGTCCCGTCGGCGATCGCCTCCCAGATCGGCTCGACCTGGTCCGCCCGGCGCAGCGGCGGGTTGACCTTGCCCACGATGCCCTCGGAGTAGTCGACGGTGTGGGTGAGGTAGTGCGGGCAGGTCTCGACGGACATGTCGAGGTCGGGGAACTGCCCCCGAGCCGTGCGGATCTCCTCCAGGGACTCGCGGCTGCTGATGTGCACGAGGTACACGCGCGTGCCCAGCTCGTTGGCGAGGTACGCCACGCGCCGTACCGCCTCGGCCTCCACGTACGGGGGCCGGGCGTCGTCCCACGCTGCCAGGTCGTCCCGGCCGGCACGCTGCAGACCGTCCCGCAGGTACGAGACGACCTCCGGGTTCTCGGCGTGGACGAACAGCAGGTCGTCCAGCTCGGAGACGTCCCCGAAGATCTGGTACATCTTGCCGTCGTCGGTGCCCTCGACGCCGAGGTACTTGCCCTCGTCGCCTCGGAAGTGCATGAAGTACTTGTAGACACCCACGTCGTAGCGCTCGCGCAGCGCTGGGAGCTCGGCCAGGTGCTCCGGCGTCATCAAGGTGAGGTGGAACCCGAAGTCGATCCGTGACTGTGCCGAGGCGGACTCCAGGTGCTCGGCGAGCATGTCGCCGTAGGCCCCGCCGGTGGCGAGGATGTTGAACATGGTGGTCACCCCGCCGAGGGCCGCGGCCCCGGTCTCGGTGCTGTACTCCTCCAGGCCGTTGCCGGCGCCGAGGTGGGTGTGCCCGTCGACCACCCCGGGCAGGATGGTGAGGCCGGTGGCGTCGAGCACCTCCTTGGCGTCCACCGGCGCGCCCGGCTCGAGGATCGCGCTGATGCGGCCGTCACGGATACAGATGTCGCTCGCGACCGCCTGCTGACGCGGTCGGGCGACGATGCCGCCTCGGATGACGAGGTCCGCCGGGGCGGTAGACGTCATGATGGGTCCTTTCGTTCTGCGCTCAGCGCGGGGTGCAGGTCAGGGAAGAGGATGCTGAGGGGCCGCGCGTCGAGAATCTGGTCGACGAGCGGGGGTTCGACCGGCGGGGCGCCGGCAGGCGGGGACAAGACGAGGTCGCGGAGCTGGCGGATGCAGTCCGCCGGCGTGTAGATCGGGAAGTCGGAGCCGAAGAGCACGCGTTCGCCCACCCCGTAGTCGGTGAGCCCGCGCAGGATCGTGGCGAGCTGGTGCGGACGGCCGTAACGGGCGGACAGATCGGTCCACACGTTGGGGTTCTTGAACATCACCGCCGCCGTCTCATGGCTCCAGGGCTGGCCGGCGTGGGCGATGATGATGGAGGTGTCGCGGAAGCTGCGGGCGACCCGATCGAGCAGGATCGGCTGGGCGTACTCCAGGGCACCCCCGCGCAGGAAGACCCCTCCCTGGTGGAACATCAGCGCCAGCCCCCGGTCGGCGGCGGCGGTGTACACCGCCCACGCGGCGTCGCTGTGCGGGTGGAAGCCCTGGTAGGGCGGGGAGAGCTTCAGCCCGCGCAGGCCGAGGTCTGCGGCGTGGTGGACGCGGGCGACGGCGTGGGGATCGGCGGGGTCGACGCTGCCGAAGCCGACGATCCGCCCGGGGTGCGTCGCGGCGTACTCGGCGACGTACTCGTTCGGGATGTCGAGGTCGATCTCGCACGCCACGAGCGCGACCACCACGGCGGCGTCGATCTCGCCCTCGGCCATGGCGAGCTGGTGGGCCTCCCAGGACCCGTCCCGGCTGGGGTGCGCGCCGACGTTCGCGTCGAGCTCCGGTCCCCAGGTGGGGCCGAGGTGTCGCGGCTCCCAGACGTGCGAGTGCCAGTCGACCCTCACCGGGCCGCCCGGGCCAGGTAGGAGACGGCGTCGGCGGCGGGCACGACGTCGGCGTACTTGCTCGCCAGGTCGAAGAGGGAGACCGCGTGCACGCGCTCGGTGCGGTCGTAGACGGCGTCGGCGACCACACCCACCTTGAACCCGTAGGAGAAGGCGTCGACGGCGGAGGCGCGCACGCACCCGCTGGTGGTGGCGCCGGTGAGGATGACGGTGTCGACGCCGAGCTCGACCAGGTGGGTGAGCAGCCGGGTGGCGAAGAACGCGCTGGGGTGGTCCTTCGGCACGACCAGGTCACCCGGCTGCGGCGCCGTCTCGGCCGGGAACTCGTACGCCGTCGGCTCGGGCGAGGCCAGGCTCGGCGACTTGCCGCGGAACCCGCCGGGGGTGTCGCCGTCCTTGGGAGCCACGTGCGGGTAGAGCACGGGGACCCCGGCCGAACGGGCGGCGGTGAGCACCTCGGAGATCCGGTCGACAGCGGGCCAGCCGCGCTCGCCACATGCCGTGGGGTACTCGCGCATCGCCTCCTGGATCGGGGCGCGCTCATGCCCGAGCGTGCGGTACTGCACGTCGATGACCAGGACCGCCGGGCGCGTGCCGAACCCGGCGGTGCGCCCGAATCCGGCTGCGTCGTAGAGTTGGACGTCTTCTTCGGAGATGTGGCCCAGCCACGGGGACGTCGTTGTCGCAAGCATGTGGGGACCGTACCGACGCCGCCTCAGGGTGTCAATCAATACCGATCAACTGTTCTGTCCTGATTCACGAAGCTGGACGGGGCCCACCCCAACCGAACCCCGTCACGGCTACCGGGAGCTCGGTCGCCTGCGCCGGGCTCAGCAGCGCGTGCTGTGTCGCGGTGGCGACCACGGTGCCGCTGGCGTCCACCAGCTCCACCTGCCCGACAGCCAGGTCGCCGCACATTCGGGCGGTGACGCGCTGCCGCAGCCATGTCGAGCTCGTCAACGCGTGCACGGCGACCGCGAGCGACACCGTGGCGACACGGAACGGCCCTAACACCCCCGCGGCGAGGAGCGCCGGGCCGATCACGTCCGCGGCCACGAGGTACCAGCGCGGATCCAACACGCGGCGCCCGCCGGCCTCGTACCACCACTCGTGGCGCGGCCGGATCCAGGCATCGACCACACCGCGAGCCGCACCCGAACGTGTGCCCGCGGGCCACCCACCGACCAGCCGGAAGTCCGCCATCGGCGAGAGGTCACCGAAAGCCGGCTCGGCAGCCGGTGGCAGCTCGGCCGGCTCGACGGCGTCGGTCCGCACGAGGCGCTCCGGCGCCCCCCACGTGACATGGGCGCTGGCCAGCGCCTTCTGCTCACCCAGGACCAGCCGGGTGGTCGCCGTGGTACGGCCACGATGGACCGTCTCGACGCCGGCCGGCAGCACCCCCGTCGGCACGGGACGGTGGAAGCTCACGGCCACCATGAGCGGCACCCAGCTTCCGCCCAAGGCGCGCGCCCCGGCTCCCACCAGGCCGGCGGCGACCGCACCGCCGAACATCGCGCCGAGCGACCACGACTCGCTGAGCTCGACGAAGACACTCGCGGGGGCTCTTGCCATCATGCTCACCATCGTGCAGTATTCGTGCAATCTTGTGAAGTAGCACTTCACTACCCGCTACTCACCTCGACGGAGAGGCACTCCCCATGAAGTTCGACTACCTCTTTACGATGGACAACCCCGGCAACGTGTACCGGTACGGGGACCTGCTCGACATGGCGACCGAGCAGATCGTCTTCCTGGACGAGGCCGGCTTCGGCACCTTGTGGCAGGGGGAACACCACTTCGGTGGTGAGGGGTACGAGATCAACCCCAACCCTGTTCTTGCCGGAGCCTACGCCGCCGGCATCACGAAGAACCTGCGCTTGGGCACCGGCGCGGTCACGCCGCCGTTCTGGCACCCGCTTCGCCTCGCCGAGGATCTGGCCCTCCTGGACCAGTTCAGCAAGGGCCGGCTCGACGTCGGCGTGGCCCGTGGGATCCAGCCGCGCGAGGCGACCAACTTCAACCTGGCCGGGGACCGCCGCGACGAGGAGAAAAACTGGCGGTTCTTCCTCGAGCAGCTCGACATCATCAAGAAGGCCTGGACGCAGGAGGGCTTCACCCACGAGGGCGAGTTCTACCGCTTCCCGCACCCTGGGGTGAAGGACTCCGCCACCTGGTACCCCCGGAACCCGCTGTGGCGCGACGAGAACGACGAGTACGTCGGCATGTCGATCATCCCCAAGCCGTACCAGAAGCCGTACCCCTCGATGTGGAACCTGCTCGACAAGACGCCCGGCTTCAAGCGGAGCGCCGAGGAGCGGATGAACGTGATCACGTGGCTTCGCTCCCGCGAGGGGCTGCGCGAGGTGATGGACGTCTACCAGGAGGCGCTCAGCGAGACCCTCGGTCGCCCGGCGTTGCGCGGCGAGGGCGTCTCGCTCATGCGGATGGTCTACGTGGCCGAGACCGACGAGCAGGCACACCGGGAGGCCCGCCAGCCCATCGAGCAGCTGTACAACTACGTCGGCGGCGTGCGCCCGCGCGACATGTTCGCCAACCCGGGTGAGAAGCTCACCGACGAGGAGCAGACCGGCTCGTGGTGGGACTTCCTCTACCCGCGCGAGCACCTGTTCATCGGCTCCCCGGAGACCGTGCGCGCCCAGATCGAGCACCTGAACTCCGAGTACGGCGTCGACCGCGTCGTGCTGTGGTCCTGGATCCCGGGGCTCACGCAGGAGCAGGTCATGCGTTCGAACACCTTGTTCGCCGACGAGGTCATGCCCCACTTCGGCCGCGAGTGCCTTCCCGCGGTCACGCCCGCGATGCCCGAGAACTTCGGCCCGCTGACGGGAGACTGACCGATGCGCAGGATCATCCAGGTGGCCAATGGCCCCCAGTACGACGAGACCTACCCGCTGTCCCAGGGGGTGGAGACCGAGACGTTCGTCTTCGCCAACGGGATGGCGTTCGACAACGACACCCGTACCCGCATGGCAGAAGCGGTGACCATCGCGGACGAGACCCGCATCGTCATGGAGTCCATCGGCTCGGTCCTCGCCGACGCGGGCGCCACGATCAACGACATCGTCAAGACCACCGTCTACCTCTCGGAACGGTCGTACTACGACGAGATGAACTCGGTCTACAAGACCTACTGGCAGCCGGGGCAGTACCCCACCCGGGCCACCGTCTACGTCGGCATCGGCAGCGAGTGCCGGGTCGAGATCGACGTGGTGGCGGTCAAGGGGGCGTCACGATGACCGTCCTGACGCTTCCCGCTGTCGCCGCGTCGATCATCGGCGACGAGGAGATCACCGACGCCGCCGAGACCCTCGAGGTCACCAACCCGGCCGACGGCAGCACGATCGGCCGGGTGCCGCTGGCGGACGCGGCACTCGTCGAGCACGCCGTCGCCACCGCTGCGGCAGCCTTCCCGGCCTGGGCCGCCACGCCCGCCACGACTCGCGCCCGGCTGCTCCTGGCGCTCGGCGCGGCACTCGAGGAGCGGTCACCGGAGCTCGCCGAGCTCATCAGCCTGGACAACGGCAAGACGCTGGCCGACGCCCGGGCGGAGCTGGCCCGCGCCCGTGAGCACCTCGAGGCGGCCGCCACCGCGCCGGCGCTCCTCGCCGGCGACACCACGATGGACGTCCTGCCCGGCCTCGACGCCGCCATGGTGCGGGAACCGATCGGGGTGTGCGCCGTCGTCGCCCCGTTCAACTTCCCCATCATGACGGGGCTCATCTACTGGTCCTGGGCGCTGGCCTGCGGGAACACCGTCATCATCAAGGCGTCGGAGCAGGCGCCGTACGCGGCCACCCGCCTGGCGCGCATCGCCAGGGAGGTGGGCTTCCCCCCCGGCGTGATCAACGTCGTCCACGGCGCACGTGCCGCCGTCGAGGCGCTGTGCGACTCCCCCGGGGTCGCCGCGATCTCCCTGGTCGGCTCCTCGGCGACGGCGCAGGCGGTGTACGCCCGCGCCAGCGCCACGGGCAAGCGCGTGCACGCCGCCGGCGGCGCGCGCAACCCGCTGGTGGTCCTCCCGGACGCGCCGCTGGAGGGCACCGCCGACGCGATCGTCACGTCCGCCTACACCATGGCCGGGCAGCGGTGCCTGTCCGCCAGCATCGTCGTCACCGTCGGAGGCCGTCACGCCGAGCTCGTCGACCTCGTCGCGGAACGGACCCGCCGCCTCGTCGTCGGCCCCGGCTACGACGCCGCCACTCAGGTGCCGCCGCTCATCTCCGGGCACGCGGTGGAGGCGCTCGAGCGGACGGTCGCCGAGGCGATCGCCGCCGGCGCCACCGCCGTCGTGGACGGCCGCCACCCGGACGCGCCGGCGGGTGGGTACTACCACGGCCCCACCCTGCTCGACGGCGTGGCCCCGGACAGCGACCTGCTGGCCCGGGAGAGCTTCGGGCCGCTGGTGTCCGTCACCCACGCGGACGACCTCACCGGCGCACTCGAGATCGTCAACTCCAGCCCGTTCGGCAACGCCGCCTCGATCTTCACCGGGTCCGGCGCCGCCGCGCGGCGGTTCTCCCGCGAGGCGCAGGTGGGCAACGTCGGCGTGAACGTGGGCGTGGCCGCCCCCACGGCTCACGTCGGCTTCGGTGGCCGACGACGGTCGTTCTACGGGACGATCCACTCCCAGGGCCGGCACGCCGTCGAGTTCTACACGGACATCAAGGCGGTGCTGACGCGATGGCCGTGACCCTGACCGAGGACGCGCGGGACCTCCTCACGTTCCCGGTGCAGATCGGGCCCGCAAAGATCCGCAACCGGGTGTTCGTCGCGCCCCACACCACCAACTTCGGTCAGGCGGGCGCGAACCTGGTCACCGACAGGCACCTGGACTACCACCGCGCTCGCGCGCGTGGCGGCGCGGGACTCATCATCACCGAGGGGATCCGGGTCCATCCCACGAGCCTGCGCCAGCTGGGCCTCCAGGCGTACTCCGACGACGCAGTGCCGGGCCTGACCGCCCTCACCGAGGCCGTGCACGCGGAGGGGGCCGCGATCTTCGCGCAGATCCTGCACACCGGCCGGCACTCGGGCGACGAGCACTACGGCTCCTGGGCGCCCTCCCCCACCCCGTGGGCCACGGGGGCACCGGTCCCGCACGCCATGAACGCCTTCGATCTCGAAACCCTCGTGGCGTCCTACGCCGCCACCGTGGAACGGGTGATCCAGGCCGGCTTCGACGGGATGGAGGTGCACCTCGGCCACGGCCACCTGCTGCACCAGTTCCTCTCCCCCGTTACGAACGCCCGCGGCGACGGGTACGGCGGTGACCCGGCGAGCCGGCTTCGCCTCGCCCTAGAGGTGCTGCGCACGGTCCACGACGTGGTCGCGGGCCGGGTGGCGCTGGGCGTGCGGCTCAGCGCCGACGAGTTCCTCCCGGGCGGGCTCGGGCCCGAGGAGATGGTGGACATCATCCGCCGGCTTCTCGGGGAGGTCCCGCTGGACTTCCTCCACGTGAGCCACGCCGCCTACATCGGCACGTCCTCGCTGTCGACCCAGATGGCGGACATGAGCTACGGCCGTGCGCCGTTCCGCCACCTGCCCGCGCGGTTCAAGCAGGAGTTTCCCGAGCTGACGGTGCTCGCGGTCTGCCGCCTCGACACCCCCGAGACCGGCGCCGAGCTCCTCGCCGCCGGGGAAGCCGACCTGGTCGGCTTCGCCCGCGCTCACATCGCCGAGCCGCGGCTGCTGCGGGCCTACCTCGATCAGGACGAGCCCGCGCCGCGCACCTGCATCGCCTGCAACCAGGGGTGCAACGCCAACCTCGAGGCCATCACCCCGATCACCTGCACGGTCAACCCGGCCGTCGGCCGCGAACGGCAGTGGGACGCGGCCGCGGCCGCCCCGGCCCGGCCGCAGGACACCGTGGTGGTCGGTGGCGGCCCTGCCGGGATCGAGGCGGCCACGTGGTTGTCACGACGCGGGCACCGGGTGCGACTGGTCGACGCCGCCCCGGAGCTGGGCGGCCAGCTGCGCGAGGTCGTGCGCGTCGACGGCCGCGACGGGTTCCGGATCCTCCTGGACGAGCTCCTCGCCGAGCTGGCCACCACCGACGTCACGGTCGTGCTGGGCCGCCAGGTCACCGCCACGGACCTCGCCGCGTGGG
Organism: Georgenia yuyongxinii; assembly: GCF_006352065.1. NCBI lineage: Bacteria > Bacillati > Actinomycetota > Actinomycetes > Allobogoriellales > Allobogoriellaceae > Georgenia > Georgenia yuyongxinii. The sequence continues at coordinate 3,226,487 of NZ_CP040915.1, forward strand.
ACCCCGATGCCGTCGTCCTCGCCACGGGAGCTCACCACGATGCCCCCATGCCGGCATACGCGGGTGTCCGGGTGCTCAACCCCGAGGACGTCCTGCGGGACCCGACGCTCGCCGGAAGCCGCGCCGTGGTGGTGGACGAGCTCGGCGTGTGGGAGGCGAGCGGCGTCGCCCTGCACCTGGCGGCCCGAGGCGTCGACGTGGACTACGTGACCCCCCTGGCCGGGTTCGCGCCACGGGTGACGGTGTACTCGCGCCTCGCCCTGGGTGACCAGCTGGCCGCCGCGGGCGTCGCCGTGCACCCCATGTCTTCCATCGGCGTCGACGACGGGCTCGTCACCATCATCCCGACCATCGGTACGGACAGGATCATTCGCGACGGCGTGAAGTCGATCGTGCAGGTTCGTCCTCGACATGCCCGCAGCGCTCTTGTTGAGGGGTTGCTGGCGTCGACGTGGCAGGGCGAGCTGCACTTGGTCGGCGACGCATTCGCGCCACGCACCTCGCAGGAGGCTATCTACGAGGGCCGGGCGGTCGCCCACATCATCGGCGTCGACGATCCGACGATCGCCGCCGGGCTGAAGGTGAGGGCGCCGTACCGGTACCCGCGCCTGGCATTGGCGGTAACACGATGACTGCACCGGCCACGCCCGTCGCGCTCATCACCGGTGCCGGCGGCGGCATCGCCAAGTCCATCGTCTCCCGGCTGCTCGGCGAGGGGTGGCGGCTGGAGCTGGCCGACCTCGACCCGGCACAGGTGGAGCAGGCCCTCGCGGAGCTCCCGCAAGCAGATCGTGATCGTGTGCGCGTGCACCGCCTCGATGTCACCGACGAGGACTCGTGCCTGCGGGTGGCGCAGGACTCCGCGGCGAGATCGGGCGGCCTCGACGCCCTCATCAACGCCGCCGGCATCATGATCCGCCGCGACGCCAACGCCACGACGAGCGGGGACTGGCGCCGGGTGCTCGACGTCAACCTCACCGGCGCCTTCTTCATGGCTAAGGCGTGCTACCCCGCGTTGCGCGCCTCCGACCGGGCGGCGATCGTCTCGGTCTCCTCCAGCCACGCGGTGCTCGCCGCACGAGGGTCTGTCGCCTACTCCGTCAGCAAGGCCGGTCTCTCTCACCTGACTCGACTTCTCGCGCTGGAGTGGGCACCGGACCAGATCCGCGTCAATGCCGTCGCCCCGACGGTCGTCCCGTCCCCGATGACTGCCGACGTCCTCGCGGACCCCGCATACGTCGACCGCAAGCTCGCCGCGATCCCCCTGGGCCGCCCGATTCAGCCCGAGCACGTCGCCGCGGCCACGTCCTACCTGCTCTCTCCCGACTCCGGATCCACAACCGGCCAGACTCTGCTGCTCGACGGCGGCGAGAGCCTCGCCTGACCCCGAAGGAAACCGATGACCAACGTGAACACCGCACAGGCGACCACCACCCACCTCTACACGGCGCACGCCTCGGTAGCCGGGGGCCGCAACGGCCACGGCCGCACCGACGACGGGCGCCTCGACGTCGACCTCTCCCGGCCCGGTGCCATGGGGGGCGAGGGCACCGGCACCAACCCCGAGCAGCTCTTCGCGGTCGGGTACGGCGCGTGCTTCGAGGGGGCGCTGACGCTCGTCGCTCGCAGGCAGCGGGTCCAGCTGGGCGAGACGCACATCGACTCGGCAGTGGAGCTGCACTCCGTGGACGACGGCACCTTCCGCATCGAGGTGGCGCTGGACGTGTCGATGGCGGGTGTCGGCGACGACGAGCTCGCCGTCGCGCTGGTGCGTGAGGCGCACCAGGTGTGCCCATACTCCAACGCGCTCCGAGGGAACGTGGACGTGGCCCTGACGGCCAACGGCGTGTGGGTGGCAGGTCCCCGTGACTGAGGAGCTCACCATGATCCGCGGGATCGACGACCCGGTTCTCCTGCGACGTGGCTTCACGCTCTACCCGCGGGGGGTCATGGCCGTTGCCGCGCGGGTCGACGGCGTCCTGACCGGCTTCGCCGTGAGCGCCTTCACCTCGGTGTCCCTCGACCCGCCGTTGGGCCTCATCTGCGTGGACAAGGCTTCAACCACGTGGCCCAGCCTCTCGCGGGCCGAGACGTTGGGCGTCTCGGTACTTGCCGAGGAGCATGCCTGGCTCGGCCGTCAGCTCGCCTCCCGCCGAGGCGACCGGTTTGCCGGCGCCGAGTTCAAGGAGCGCCCCGGGGGCGCACTGTGGCTGCGCGGTTCTGTCGCGCGGTTTGACGCCTCGATCGATGCGGTTCATGACGGTGGGGATCACCTCCTGGTTGTTCTTCGGGTGTCCGACATGGAGGCCGATCCGTCGGTGCCCCCGCTCCTGTGGCACGACACCGCATTCGGCGCGGTAGCACCGCTAGGCAACAAGTGATTAGCACCCAGAGCCACCGTCCCCGGTCCGATGGCACCCTCGTGCTCCTCTCTTTTCGGCACCGTGGCGCTGCGCGGAACGGTGCCGGCTGATGGGGCACCGGAGCGTCGCTGGCACGGGCGCGCTGGAGGCGGTGAGTCCAGGCGCTAGTGAGACGGGCGCGTGCCATAAGGCCGTCACCGAGCCGCCGCGGCCCGCGTGAGAAGGGGCGCCACCGGGCCCGGCCAAGCCATTCATGCAGGCCCGCATAGGATGGCGCCCCGTGAAGGTTCTCAGCGTCGTCGGCGCCCGCCCCCAGTTCGTCAAGCTCGCCCCCATCGCCCACGAGGCCGCCGCCCGCGGGGTGGAGCACGTCATCGTGCACACCGGCCAGCACTACGACCCCATGCTCTCCGACGTCTTCTTCGAAGACCTGAAGATCCCCACTCCCGACGTGCACCTCGGCGTCGGCAGCGGCGGCCACGGCCAGCAGACCGGCGCCATGCTCGCCGCCCTCGACGACGTGCTCGACTCCCAGCAGCCCGACTGGGTGCTCGTCTACGGGGACACCAACTCCACCCTCGCCGGCGCCCTGTCCGCGGTGAAGCTGCACATCCCCGTCGCCCACCTCGAGGCCGGGCTCCGCTCCTTCAACCGCGCCATGCCCGAGGAGATCAACCGGGTGGTGACCGACCACGCGGCCGACTTGCTTCTCGCCCCCACCGACGTGGCCATGTCCCATCTGGCCGACGAGGGCCTGACCGCGCGCAGCGTTCTGGTCGGCGACGTCATGACCGACGTACTGCTGCAGGTCCGCGACGCCGTGGCGGGCAGGCCCCCGGCGCTGCTCGCCGAGCTGGGCCTGGAGCCCGGCGGCTACTCTCTCGCCACGATCCACCGGGCGGAGAACACCGACGACGCCGGCCGCCTCTCCGCGATCGTCGACTCCCTCGCCGCAGTCGACCATCCGGTGGTGCTGCTGGCCCACCCGCGCCTGGTGGCCAAGGCCCGCGACGCCGGCCTCGCCCTTGAACGGGGCAGCGTCCGCGTGCACGCCCCGCTGGCCTACCCCGATCTCGTGGCCGCGGCGCTGGCGAGCCGGGGCGTGGTCACCGACTCGGGTGGGCTGCAGAAGGAGGCCTTCTTGCTTAGCGTGCCGTGCACGACGGTGCGGCCGCAGACAGAGTGGGTGGAGACGGTCGACCTGGGCTGGAACGTGCTGGTTGAGCCCGGCCCGGCACTGGTGGCCGCCGCCTCGCGGCCGGCTCCGTCGGCGACGAGGGCGGCGCCTTACGGCGACGGCCACGCCGCCGCCCGGGTCATCACCGCGCTGGAGAGTGCCGCGCCTTCGCCATGAGAGCGTCGATCGCCCGCTCCCAGCCCTGCACCTGGGTCTCGGCGCTGAGCTCGTGGGCGCTGGCGTGCGCGGCCTGCTTCATGGCGGCCACCCGCTCCGGGGTGAGGGCCTCGATGGCGGCGATGGTGGCCTCGGTGGTGAAGTCCTCGGTGACGACGCCGAGGCCGTGCTCGCGCACCATGTGGGCCATCTCCGGGGAGGGGCCGACGAGGAGCCCGAGCCGGGCCTGGACGTAGTCGAACACCTTGTTCGGCAGCGCCCACTTGTTGTTGAAGTTCACTGGCGGCAGGACGTGGACGCCTACGTCGTACTGGTTGAGGGTGCCGACCAGCTCGGCGTAGGGCACGGGTTCGTGGATGGTCACCCGGCCTGAGCCGGCCGACCGGGCAGCGAGCTCGTCGAGCAAGTCGCGCTCGGTGGGCATCAGATAGAGGTCGAGCGTCACGTCGGCGCGGGCGCGTACGACGGCGTCCACCAGCTCCACCAGGCCTCGGGCACGCATGGCGTTGCCGCTGTGTACCAGCCGAATCGGGTTGCCCGCCTCGACCGGCTCGAGGTCGACATACGGCGCCGCGTTGGTGACCACCGTGGCGGGGATTCCAAATACCCTCGCGTACTCGTCGGCGATGCCCTGACCGACAGTCGTGACCGAGGAGCACTGAGTCACGTACTTCCGGCACAGCCAGGCCATGTACGGGCCGACGAACATTCGCCAGCGCAGGAGATCCTCTTTCTCACGCGGGGCGTACTCGTGAAGGTCGGCGTGGACGCCACCGCGCGGCGCAAGATGCAGCGCCAGCGGCACCGTGTCGACGTCGTCGGCGAGGACGACGTCAAAGTGGCCCCGCGGCAACCGGTCCCACAAGTAATCCACCACAGCGTTGCGGCGGTGGACAGCGGCAAACCGGCGCTGCATAAGTAGCGCACGATCCTTGTGCCAGTACACCAACTCGTCAGGAATCCGGATGTGCCCAGCGACACGGTCCGGCTGCTCCCCGTAGCCGCAGGTGGTCACCTCGTACTGCTCGAAGAAGAGCCGCGCCTGCTTGAGCACGCGCGCGTCTCTCGCTATAGGCGAGAAGGACAAGATGAGGAGACTTGGACGCAGCGACACAGTGTGATCCTGCCACGGTCCTGAGACCTTATCCCCTGCCGTCCCGAAAGCCGCAGTTTCTGAGATATCCGCAACGGGGCCGCACTCAGAAAGCGAGCGAGGCCCCCCACCAAGGGCGGGAGGCCTCGCTCGCGACGGCTAACTCTGGACTATCAGACCAGGGCGGGCCACACGAGGGTCGTCACGAGTCCCTCAGCGTTGGCTGCCTTGACCGTCAGAACATCGGTCGTAGCGAACTGCTTACCAGCGGGCAGCGTGCCGGTCCAGACATCTGCAGAGCTCTCGGTGAACGCGAGCTTGGTGCCTGCGTTGGTGCCGCCTGTGACCTCACCGGTGACGGTGCCGTTGGACGCCACGGCAACGAGACCGTTGCCCTTCGCCGGGCCCGTCAAGGAACTGACGGTCGAGGTCTTTGACGTGACCTTGAAAGCTGCGGAAACGTTCGCAGGCGACGCGTCGTCGCTCGCGGTCAAGCTGAACGTGTACTCCTTGTCAGCCTCGTAGGTCAGGCCCGTGAGGTTGAGCACGAACTGACCGTTGGCCGGCACGACAAGCGCAGCGCCGCTGGGCTGCGTGCCCGTGACAGTCCCACCCGTAATGCTCAGTGCAAGCGTCGCACCCGGCTCAGACGTGCCGACCAGGTGACCCGCCTTCAGCGAGGCCGTGAGACCAGGAGCGGTCGTGTCCTTGGTCTCCGAAGCAGCAGTCTTGATCGCAGCTTCGGTCGCCGCCGAGATCGGCTGAGTTCCACCGAAGAGGAAGAAGTCCTCGAAGCCCGTGTTCGCAACCGCGTCGTTGGGGTCCGTGTTGGCGCTGATGAAATCAGCTGTCACCTTGGGCAGTTCGGCAGCCTTGGTGAGCAGCAGGGGGCCATCCTGGTTCGCAATGAACGCGGACGCAATCACGGCGTCTGCGAAGGTCTCACCGCTCGCAACGGCGAACTGCGGGGTTGCTCCGAGCGCGTAAATCGGCGTGGTCCCGCCGGCCAAGGTGCCGCCAGCGACCTTAACGGCGGTCTCGTAACGGTCCTTGCCAACGAAGGACTTGAGAGCCTTCTCAGTGTCGGTGCTCAGCGTGCCCTTGGCCTTGCCGGAGCCAACTGCGTTTGCCGCAGGGCCACCCACGAGGTGCAGGTCGCCTGCAACGTAGTCAGTGACATCCTTGGCGGGCGTGCCTTCCGTCTTGTTCTCGAAGAGGTAGCCCAGCGTGTTGCTCGACTTGGTGACGGTGCCCCACTCGTTCTTCGTTGCGGAACCGTCAAACTCCGAGCCCTTGGTGAGAAGGACAACGCCGTTGCTCTCCGCCGCCGCCGCGCCCGCAGCGAGAGCGTCGGCGAACCCGTCCGCCGGGTTCGCGGGGTCGTAGCCGGTGGTCAGGAAGACGCGAGTGTTGGCCTTGTCAACAGCGTAGGTGTCCGCTGCGGGGTCGCTGTCGTATGCGCCCGTAACGAGGTAGTCGGCGATCTCAACAGCAGTGGCGTAGCGGTCGGAGCCTTCCAGGCGCTCAACCGCGATCCCGAGGCCCTTGATCGTAGCTTCGGCCGTAGCCGAGACCGCGCCGGTGCCACCGATGATGATGACGTTCTTGACACGCAGACGCGAGAGCTCGGCCTTCACGCGCGGGTCAAGGTCCCCCGTGTTCTGCGTGAGGAGGACCGGAGCGTCGTAGGCGTCCGCGAGCGGCGCGGCAGCCAGTGCGTCCGGGAACATGTCGTAGCGAGCGATCACGACGGTGTCCACGGCCGTGCCAACCAGGTCAAGGCCCGTGGCACTCGGGTACTGCGCCACCGATGCCGCGATAGCGGTCTGGATACGGTCCTGGCCTGCAACACGCTGGACCGTGTCGTCCGTCCGCGTCGTCACGTCCGAGCGGACGAGAGGGTCGGCGCCATCGGCCGGTGTGGGAGCAGCACTGGCAGTGGCAGCGCTCGAGAGAACCACCGCAACAGCGGCAGTCAGGGCGAGGGAGCCCCGGCGGGTAATCTTACCCATTTGTGTTGACCTCCTAAGGTCACGAGCTAGTTGTACAACTGGTCCCCACAACCCGTGCCATTTGGCCTGAGCAACCTTGGGAACTAGCCCTCGGCCGTGCTTCACCATCAACTCACATCGGTGGGTCATGGGTGACGTTAAGGGCTCGGGTTACGTTCGCGCAAGTCCGTTTCCCGGCGTGGCGGAAACCGATGAACACGTTCACCCGCCAGCCGGTTGGGCATGGTATGGCGCCGCACCACACGGTATTGTTGCAGTTTGATAACAGCTTGTTCCGTAACGACCCGGACCGCCTGACGCGGACCCGAACGTGGTATAGCCACCCGTCCCGTCCGCTACGACTTGCCAGGTCAGGTCATCACTGTCTCGCTCGTGGCGCTTCCCGTGGCACGAACGGCTCCACGCTTTAGGCCGGGACAAACCGCGCGATCCAAGACAACGTACTCGCCCCAAATAAAGCGACCGGCGGCCACCTTCGCTTCTCACGAGGATGACCGCCGGCCTGGTGCTCACAAGTTGGTCATGACCGTTTCGCCCGAGGGGACCGATTCGAGCTAAGACATGCCCGCAAGACCTTCCGCACCGCGGTCAGATTAGCCAGAAGGAATCCCTCAGCGCAACACGGCCGCCATGGGCACGATTAGATGTCGTCAACACACGTCGTTTAGCGCGGACGTTTTCACCGCACCTGTTCCGCCGAACACAGCAATTGCCGTGGGTGTAAGGCCAGCAAGCGCCTCGGAGGCTCGTCTCGGCAGGCACGCCGGTCGGGTGAGGAGCATCGGCGCCGCTGCCACGCCAGCCGCGGGGACACCGCTCAGGGCATCGGCGAAGTCGGTCCCGGTGGCCAGGAACGCCACACCGGACCCGTTCGGCCAGGTGGCGCCTGCGATCGTTGCGGCGGTGTCGTAGCGATCGCTCCCGGCTAACCGCGTCACGCGCGCGCCAGGAAGGGTCTGTTGCACCGCCTCAGCGACTCCCGCGTTCAGCGCACCCTCACCGCCGAGAAGGACGACCAGGTTCGGGCCTAGGCGCTGCAGCTCCGACTTCACCGAGTGCGTGAGGAGGTTGCCCGGTGTTACGTACAGTGGCGCACCAAGCGCGGCGGCGGCGGCCCCGCCAGCAAGCCCGTCGGCGAAGTCCTGACCGGAGGCGAGGTAGACCGTCTGGGCGCTCACCCACCCTGCCCGGCCGACCGCAGCCGACGTCTGGTACCTGTCCGAGCCGGCCAGGCGCGTGACGCCCGTGTACGCCATCAGCTCTGTCACCACCGAGTCGGCGACGGCCGCCGGTCCACCCAGCACGTAGATGCGCGAGGGCCGCAGCCGCTGAAGCTCGACGTGCACCGTCATCGGGATAGCCGTGCGCTGCACGAGCAGGATCGGCGCCCCCAACTTCACCGCTGCCGGGCCGGCGGAGAGGGCGTCGGCGTACTGCGTGCCGGTGGTGATGAAGACGGTGTCCGCCGTCGGGAAGGCATACCGTGAGGTGGCGGCGGCGGTGGCGTACCTGTCCGCTCCCCCAATCCGGGTCACGCCGCCGGCGGTGAGGCTGAGGTCGTCCGGCAGAAGCGCCTGATAGTCGTCCACCAGTCCGGTGAGCTCGCCGAGGCGGGGGTAGAAGTAGGCGCCCGGGCAGGCGGTGTTGCCGACGTCGCGGTGCCCCACCACCGGCTTCATGGCCTTGCCATTCACGCCGGTCGCGGTGCCGGCAGTGGCGATGCCGTGGACGGCGAACTTCCAGGCAACCACTTGTGCGACGGTCCGGAAGGCGGCGTCGGGCACGGGGATCTTGTCGAAGTTGCCCATGACGGAGATGCCGAAGGTGGTGGAGTTGACGCCCTTGGCGTGCGCGGCGATCACCGCGTTGGTCAGCCCGCCCGAGCGGCCCTCCCAGGCGCGGCCGTAGGCGTCGACGAGAACGTTGTAGCCGATGTCCCCCCAGCCCAGCGACTTGGCGTGGTACGTGTAGATGCCGCGGATGATGCCGGGCACGGCCTCGGCCGTGTAGCCGTTGGCGCCGGCGGTGTGGTGGACCACCACCCCGGTGACCTTGCCGATCTGCGGCTTCCAGGTGCGCAGCGACTCGTCCGCGCCCCAGTCCGCGCGGCCGTAGATTCGGGGCACGGCGTTCGCCGCTCCCACCGCGAAGGCACCGGTGGCCGCCCCGACGGCACCCTCGCCGAGCGGGCTCTCCCCCACGGGCACGTTGGCGTCGGCGGCACTCTCGCCGGGGTCCACCACCACGAGCTCAGGATCGGTCGGCAGGGTGCCCGGCGCACCGGCGAGGGTCACCTCGATCTCGTCGGCGTCCATGACCGCGAGCGGCTCGGTTCCGCCGCGCATTTCCGCGGTGGCCTCGCCGGCGCTGAGCGGTGCGGTGATCTCCAGGTCGGTCCAGCCCGACCAGGTCTCGCCGTCGCGGCTGCGCAGCCTCGCCGTCAGGCCCGCGCCGGCCTCGACCTCCGCCCAGCTGACGCCGACCACCACGAGGTCCCCGCCGGGGCCGGAGACGGTGACCTCCTCCACCGGCCGCGGGCCTTCGGTGGTCTCCGCGCCGTCCATCGCCACGGTGGCGACGTCCGCCTCCACGGGCACGGCGCCCTCCACGGTGGGGGTGGTGCTCGCCAGGGCGGCGGCCGCCGTCGCCGCCGCGTCCGCCGAGACCTCGGGGACGGCGTCGCCCGCGTCGGTGGACCGGGCGGGCGCGGCTGTGAGGGAGACGCCGAGCAGGGTGAGCGCCAGGCCGAGGGCGGCCGGGCGCACGAGAGTACGAGGGGTCACGAGATTCGCCTGTGCTTTCGGGGGAAGACGGCACATGGACGTCGCCACTGTCCCACAACCGTCCCGGTAGCGTCCGGAACTTCCGAAGGTGAGCGGGCGTGTCAGCCAGGGATACCGACGTCACACCGGCCGTCCGTGTGCCCGGTGCTCAAAGTCCCGAACCCGAGGGCCAGAAAAGGCGGCGGCGACGATGAACAGCAGTCCCGTCGTCGCTCCTGCGAGGGGCAGCAGCCTGCACGCGAAGGACGGGAGCCGGATACACCCTGATGTCGTCGCACGGGAGATCCTTCCACCGCCCGACGAAGCAGCATGAGGCTGTAAGCACGCCGGCGCGGACCTGGCCGAAGTTTCCCACGCTCGTCACAGGCTGCTCACCCGTGGCACGGAAACCGTGCGAGGGAGGCGTCAGTGCCGGTAACCGGGGCCGTCACCGTGAGACGAGCACGCTGTTGTCGGCGGCCCACGAGACACGGATGTCCTGACCTGGCACCGCCTGGCTCCAGCTGCCTGCCGTCTCCTTGACGACAGCCCGGCCACCGCCATCGAGGTCGAGGAGGACCTTGCGGTGGGAGCCGAGGTACACCACGTCCGAGACCGTGGCGCCCACGACGCCCAGGTTGTCGGTACTGGCGAGGTTCTCGTCTTCGAGCACGCGGATGCGCTCGGGCCGCACGACGATGGCGCACTCGCTGCCGCTCGCGATGCCGTCCTTGCTGCAGGCAGGGATCGACGTGCCGTCCGGGCGCCGCACCCGACCGTCGCCGCCGAGCACGCCGTCGATGATGGTGGAGTCGCCGAGGAACTCGGCGACGAACAGCGACCGCGGGTGGTCATAGAGCTCTGCGGCCGTGCCGACCTGCTCGACCTTGCCGTTGTTGAACACCGCTATCCGGTCGGAAAGAGCGAGGGCCTCCTCCTGGTCATGGGTGACGAAGATGATGGTGATGCCCAGGTCTCTGTGCAAGCGAGCGATCTCGCCCTGCAGCTGTTCGCGCAGCTTCTTGTCCAGCGCGCCGAGTGGCTCGTCGAGCAGCAGCACCCGCGGTCCGAACACGATCGAGCGGGCGACTGCTACGCGTTGCTGCTGTCCACCGGAGAGTTCCTTCGGATAGCGAGCACCCAGAGCGCCCAGCCGGACCATGTCCAGCGCCTCGGCCACGCGCCGCGAGATCTCGGTCTTCTCCACCTTCCGCCGCTCCAGGGGAAACGCGACGTTCTCGGCAGCGGTCATGTGCGGGAACAGCGCGTACTGCTGGAAGACCACACCGATGTTGCGGCGGTGGGGCGGTAGCCCGACGATGTCCTGGCCATCGATGTAGATGGATCCGCTGGTGACCTCAACGAACCCCGCGATCATGTTCAGCGTCGTGGTCTTGCCAGATCCGGACGGGCCTAGGAAGGTCATAAACTCCCCGGGCTGGACGTCCAGCGAGACGTCGTCGACCGCCAGAAGGTCGCCCTGACCGTAGGACTTGGTCAGGTTCTGGAGCCGGATCGGTGCGCCGCTCTTCGAAGACATGGGATCCATCAGCCTCTCTTGTCGCTTCGCCGCAGGACCTGCGGCAGCAGAACGAGCATCGTCGTGACGAGCAGGATCAGCGTCGACCCCGCCGCGATGGTCGGGTCGACATCGATCGTCACGCTGTTGAACATCTGGACCGGCAAGGTCCGCAGGTCGGGTGTCTGCAGGTACAGGGCGATCACGACCTCGTCGAGCGAGGTGACAAACGCGAACACCGCCCCGGAGAGGACGCCCGGCAAAATCATCGGCAGGGTGACGAGGCGGAACGTGCTCCAGGGGCCGCTGCCCAGGCTGGTCGCCGCGCGCTCGAGGTCCCGGTTGAACGTGCGCAGGCTCGCCGTCACCGCCACGAACACGAATGGCAGCGCCAGCACCGTGTGGGCGACGACGAAACCGAAGAGCGTGCCGTTCAGCCGCCACCGCAGGAACACACCGAGCACCGCAACGGCGGTGACGATGCCCGGGACGATCATCGGGGCAAGGATGGCCGCGCTGATGATTCCCTGACCGCGCAGCCGGGACCGGCTCAGGGAATACGCGGCCGCCGAACCGATCACCGTTGCGACGACCATGACGATCAGCGCCACCTGGATCGAGTTGGCGAGCGCGTCCACCCAGGCCGGCTCGGTGAAGAAGCGCCGGTACCAGCGCAGCGACCATCCCTCGGGCGGGAACCGGAAGCTCTGCGCATCGGTGAACCCCAACGGGATGATGATGAACCCCGGGGCGCCCAGCCAGACGGCGACCAGCGCGCACCAGATCTTCAGCCCCCAGGGGGACTTATGGGTCTTCTCGCTCATCAGGAGCCTCCCTCGAGCAGCTTGCGGTTCCCGGAGACCCGCGAGACGACGATGAGCAAAAGCGCCGTCAGCACCAGCAGGAGCACGGACATCGCGCCCGCACCGCCGAAGTCGAGCAGGCGCTCGACCCGGATGCCGATGACCTGGGCGATCAGCGACTGCTGCGGCGAGCCGAGGATGCGCGGGGTGATGTAAAAGCCCAGCGAGATGACGAACACCAGGGTGTACCCGGCGGCGACCCCGGGCAGCGACAGCGGCAGGTACACGCGACGGAATGCCGAACGGGGCGTCGCCCCAAGGCTCTTGGCCGCGTCGACCAGGCGCATGTCGATGCCCTGCATCGTGCCGTACAGCGTCAGGATCATGTAGGGCAGCAGCACCTGGACGGTGCCGACCACCACGCCCCAGACGGTGCCGAGGAGCACGACGTCGTCCATGCCGAAGAGCGCGAAGAGCTTCGCCACGGGACCTCCATGCCCCAGCAGAACGACCCAGGCAAACGTGCGCGCCATGAGGCTCATCCAGAACGGCAGCATCGCGATCGCCATGAGAACGGCTCTGGTGCGACGGTTGACCCTGGTCATCATGTACGCGTACGGGTACGCCATCACCAACGTGATGGTCGAGACCGCAAGCGCCGTCAGGAAGGTACGGAGGAGGACCTTGAGCGACGATTCGTTGGTGAAGAGCTCGACATAGTTCGCGAACCCCAGACTGGGCTCGCTGAAGCTGCGCCAGATGATCAAGGCCAGTGGGTAGAGGAAGAACACCGCCAGCACGATGCACGCCGGGAGCACGAGCAGCCCGGCAAGACGTCGCGGCCTGGCCTTCCTCGGAGCGGGAGTCGGGAGGGTACTCCCCGGCGCGTTGCGCGCCGGGGAGTACAGGAGGGAGGAGCTCATCAGCCGGTCGTCCAGGCGGTCCATTCGTTGACCGCTTCGTCCATGTGCTCGGCCCAGTAGCCCATGTCACGCAGGAAGGCGGTACCGCCATCCTGCCCGAGGGGGAGGAACTGCTCCTTGAGCGGGTCCACCTCCGGCTTTGCGTCGGTGTTGATCGGCGCGTAGGCCGTGTTCTCCGTCAGCGTCGCCTGCGGGCCGGCCGCGATGGAGAACGAGATGAACTGGTGCGCGGCATCGAGGTTGGTCGACCCCTTCGGGATCGCCATCCCGTCCCAGTAGAGCATCGCCTGGTTCCACACGGTGCCAAGGTTCGCGCCGTTCTGGGCAGCGCCGTACGCGCGGCCAGGCCAGGACAGCATCATGTCGACGGCGCCGCTCTCGAGTGCTTCCTGCTGCTCGGCACCGGTGGTGAGGTAGGTGGTGGTGTCGCGGATGGTGTCCAGCTTGGCCAGGGCCCGGTCGATGTCGAGCGGGTACAGGTCCTCCGGGTCGACGCCGTCTGCGATGAGCGCGATCTCCAGCGCACCCTGGTCCGGGTAGTCCATGATGCCGCGGGTGCCGGGGAACTTCTCCGCGTCGAAGAAGTCCATCCAGGAGGTCGGCGCCTCCGGGTAGGTGTCCTTGTTGTAGACGAACAGGTATGCCGACTTCATGTCCGGCATGCTGCACTCGGTGATGAGCTCGGGCTCGACACCCGTGGTATCGATCTTCTCCAGGTCGAGGACCTCGAAGTACTTCCCGCAGTTCTCGCCCATGGCGAGGTACGGGTCGACCTCCATCACGTCCCAGGTGGTCCGGCCGGACTCCACCATGGTCTTCACCTTGGCGAGGCTGTAGGGCTGGTCCTGGGCGACGGTGATGCCCGTCTCCTCCTGGAACGGCTCGATGAAGGCGATCGTCTGCGCCTCCTGGTAGGAGCCGCCGGCACCGGTGAAGACCATCTCGGTAGATGCGCCCTCGGCGGCTGCGGTGCCTTCGTTAGCGCCGCCGCACGCGGCGAGACCCATGGTCGCCAGTGCGGCCACCGCGGCCACGCCGGTCATCTTCTGCCTACGTCTGATCATTTGTTGTACCTCTCCATTGAAGGTTCTGTCTGCAACAGGTGAGTCGTTGGATCTGGGCATGCGCTTCCCCCCCGAGCACCTCCTCGGGTCAGAGTTGTCGGCCGCGAGAGACCGTCAGGCGGCCACCGCGCGCGCGGCGCCGGCGATCCCGGCAGCGTCCGGGATCACGGCCGCCAGCAGCGACGGTGCCGCGGGGATGCGGACGTCCGGCGCCCCCAGCCGTACCGGCCGCGAGAGCAGCTCGATGCCGGACTCGGCGACGGCGGCGACGATCTCCGCGCCGACGCCGAGGAACTGGTGGGCCTCATGGACGACGAGCAGCCGCCGCGTGCGGGTGACGCTGGTCAACACGGTGGTGATGTCGAGCGGCCTGATCCATCGCAGGTCGACCACCTCGGCGGAGACGCCCTCGGCCGCGAGAGCATCCGCAGCCTCGAGCGCGGTGCGGACCATCGAGCCCCAGCTGACGATGGTGACGTCGCTGCCCGGGCGGCGGACCTGGGCGCCGCCGAGGGACTGGACGGCCCCGCCGGTGGTGACCTGTTCCTTGGGCCCGTGGTACAGATTGCGGTTCTCGATGACGATCGTGGGGTCGTCGCTGCGGATCGCGGTGCGCAGCAGGTCGTAGGCGTCCTGGGCGCTGGCGGGCATGCAGACCTGCAGGCCCGGCACGTGCGCGAAGAAGGTCTCCAGACTCTGGGAGTGCTGGGCGCACGCGCCTGGTCCGGTGCCCTGCTGGGTGCGGACGGTGATGGGTGCGCTCAGCTGCCCACGTGAGACGTAGCGCACGTTGGCGGCCTGGTTGACCAGCTGGTCCAGGGCGACGAGGGAGAAGTCGGCCCACATGATCTCCACGATGGGGCGCATGCCGACAAGGGCTGAGCCCACGGCGCCGCCCAGGATCGCCGACTCCGAGATCGGTGTGTCGAATACGCGCTCACCGAAGTCCTTGTGCAGCCCCTTGGTGACGCCGAAGACACCGCCGGGCAGCGCGACGTCCTCTCCGAAGAGCAAGGTGTTGGGGATGGCGGACAGGGCCTCGCGCAGCGCGGCATTGACGGACTGCGCGTAGGTTAACGAGTTCTGCTCATGCATAGAGGTGCTGCCTCACAGTAGAAGGATCGGCCTTCGGCATCTGCAGGGCCCGAGCGCCCGCCTGCCGGACGTTGTCGAGCTCGCGCTCCTTGGCGAGCTCAAGCTCGCTTCGGGACATGCCGGCCTCGACCAGCGCGTTCTCAGTGCGGACGATCGGCTCGCGCGTGCTGGCGCTCTCGACCTCGCCGGCGGGCCGGTAGGCCTGCGCGTCGCCGATGTAGTGGCCAACAAGCCGCTCGGTCATCGCCTCGATGATGGCGGGGCCGCCGCCGTCGCGAGCCTTCTTGACCAGGTAGGCCACGGTGGCGCGCACGGCCTCGACATCGTTGCCGTCCACCCGCACGCCGGGGATGCCGTAGGCCGATCCGCGCTTGTAGAACCGGTCGGACGTGACCATGGAGTCCGAGGGCGTCAGCTCGGAGTAGTGGTTGTTCTCGATCACGAACAGCACGGGCAGCTTGCGGGACGCAGCGAAGTTCATGGCCTCGTGCACCGCCCCCTGGTTCATGGCACCTTCACCGAAGGCGGCGACGGTCACCCGCCCGGATCCGTCGAACGTGCTGGCGAGCGCGGCACCGGTCGCGATCGGCGCACCGGCACCAACGATCGAGTTCTCGCCGTACATGCCGTAGGCGGGCGCCGAGAGGTACGCGGAGCCACCGCGGCCACCGTTGGTGCCGCCCTCCCGGCCGAGCAGCTCGCCGAACATGGCGTCCAGCGGCACGCCCGTCGCGATCGCCCAGCCGTGCCCGCGATACGTCGGGAAGACGAGGTCGTCCGGGAGGTTCAGGGCGGTGCACGTACCGACGTAGATGGCCTCCTGACCGTTGCACAGGTGAACGGAGCCGACGATGTCGCCGGCGGCGCGCAGCCGCATCACCTCTTCCTCGAAGAACCGGATACGCCACATGACGACGAGGCTGTCGAACAGGGTGGAGGGCGGCGCGGTGTTCTCGAGCACCGCGCTGGTGGCCGTGGCCACTGCTGCTCCGCCGGGGCGCAGGTCCGGGTGCGTCGTCATCGGCCCTCGTCCTGCCCGATCGTGGCGGCGAACCACCCGACGACCGCCTTCTGGCCGTCCTGGTTCTCGGCCCAGGCCTCGACCTCGATGCGCGTGCCGTCTCTGTCCGGCGTCATGCCGCTCACCACGCCGTACATGGAGATGGTGTCCTCGGCGAACAGCGGCGCGAGGAACGACAGGGACATCCACCCGTTCGTGAACCAGGGTGCTCCGAAGAGGTCGGTCGCCCACTCCGACAGGTAGGTCGCCACCATGAGGCCCTGGGCGACCGTCCCCTTAAGTCCGCTCTCGACCGCCACGTCCTGGTCGGTGTGGATGCTGCGCCAGAACGTGTGCGCGCCTGAGTAGATGGACATCTGGTCCTGGTGGACCACCTTGCGGGGGCCTGCGAGAGGATCGCCGACCTGGGTCTCCGGTCCGACGGTGACGCCGAGCGGCCGGTCGGTAGGGAGCTCCCCGCGCACCCGGCGCGGCGGGACCGCGTCGACCCGCTCGTCCTCGGTGACGCGTGCCGCCGTGATCTCGGTGGTCTCGATGGCACGGTGCCGGATGATCAGCCGGTCGTCCTCGATCGTGCGCGCCTCGGCCTCCGTCACGATGTAGCCACGGCCCCGCTTGACGTACTTGTCGACGAACCGGCCGGTCAGCCGCACGCGCTCCCCGACGAAGACGGGGCTGTGCAGCCAGAACTCCTCGCGCTGGTGCAGTCCGCGATCGCGGTCGGGGTCGTAGCGCGTGTAGAGCAGGCGCAGCAGGTCGCACAGAAGCGCGCCGGCGTGCGCGACGGGGCCACCGAACGGCGACGCGTCACCCAGGTGCCAGGCCCGGTAGTCATCCACGGTGAAGGCCGTGGACTTGACGAAATGCTCGTCGATGTCGATCTCGACCGGGCCGAGATCCTCACCGATCTCCATCAGCTCGTATTCCACGGGCTTTCGTGTTGCGACTGTCATGGCGCCTTCACCTCATCTTTGATGCGGACGTCTTCGAGGACGGGTTGTTGTGCGTGTGCGGGGTTGCTCGGGGCCCGCCCAGGTTCGTGCGTGACGATGACCCGGTGTCGACGAAGCTCGTCGATCTCGTCGATGGTCAGGCCGCACAGGTCGTGGAGGATCTCCACGGTGTGCCTGCCCACCGGCGGTGCGGCAGAGACGATGCGCCCAGGCGTGGCGGAGAGGTTCAGGACCATGCCGGGCACGTTGATCCGCTGGCCGTCTTCCGTGGTGACCTCCGCGACCATCCCGCGGGCCCGGAACTGCGGATCCGTGATCGCCTCCTCGACCGTGTTGACCGCGCTGAACGGAATCCCGGCCCGGTCGAGGCCGGACCGCAGCACCTCGAACGGCACGCTGGCCGCCCACGTCTCGATGCGGTCGTGCAGGAGGTCGAGATTGTCGATGCGAGCCTCGTTCGAGACGAAGCGCGGATCGTCGGCGAGCTCCGGCGTGCCCATCACCTCGCACAAGTTGCGGAACAGCGTGTCGGTGCCGGCGTCGAGGTAGACCGGACGGTCATCTGCCGTGACGAACAGGTCGGCGGGCGCCGTGGCGCTGTCCCGGTTCCCGCTGCGGTCCGGGAAGGGCAGGTCGTTCATCTTCGCCGTGAGCGCAAACCCGAGCAGGGAGAACATCGCGTCAGTCAGCGCCAGCTCGACACGCTGCCCAACACCGGTGCGCTGACGCTCGACCCACGCGAGCAGGGTGCCGATCGCGGTGTACAGCCCGGTGCCGTGGTCCGCCGCGAAGTACCCGCTCATCGTGGGCGGCGCAGAGGCGTCGCCGGTCAGGCTCATCGCCCCGGAGAACGCTTCCGCGATCGTGTTGAAACACGGACGGTCGCTCTCTGGGCCGGTTTCCCCGTACCCGGACACTGACGTCATGATCAGCGCCGGGTTGGCCTGCCGCAGGGTCTCGTAGTCCAGACCCAGCCGCTGCAGGATTCCGGGACGGAAGTTCTCGACGATCACGTCGGCCCAGTCGGTCGCCAGGCTGCGCAGGATTTCCTGGCTGCGCGGGTCGCGCAGGTCCAGTGCCAAGGCACGCTTGTTCCGGTTGTAGTGGTGGACGTAGGCACTGCTGTCGGCCAAGGACGGGGCGGTGTGCCGCGCGTCCTCTCCCAGGAGTCCTTCGACCTTGATGACGTCGGCGCCGGCGTCGGCCATCAGCATGGTGGCGAAGGGGCCGGCGATCCATCGGCTCAGGTCGAGGACCTTCATTCCGTCCAGCGCGCCGCGGGGCAGAACGCCCGTCATCGGGCTGCCTCGGGCACCGCGATGACAGCCTCGAGCTCGACGAGGTGGTGCGGGGCGCTGAGCGCGTCGACCACCAAGAGGGTGTGCGTCGGGTAGCGGCCCTCGGGGTAGTGCGTGTCGAAGAAGTCCTTGCGCGCCGCCGCGAACGCCGGGTAGTCGCTCGCCGAGGTCAGATAGGTGGTCAGCTTCACGAGGGCCCCCCACCCCTGTCCCACGTGCGCCAGGGCTGCGCCGATGTTCTCCAGGATCTGGCGGGTCTGCCGCTCGACGTCGCCCTCGCCGACGAAGGATCCGTCGGGGCCGATCGCGACCTGCCCCGACACGAAGACCAGGCCGCCGGATCGCACATGGATGAGCTGGGTGTACAGGCCTTGCGCCGGCCCCATCGTCGCGGGGTCTATGTGCTCAATTTGTGTCATCTGTGCTCAGCCTTTCTGATTGCCAGGTCTCCACTCCGTCGAGAAACCTGGTCACGTCGTCGTCGTCGTTGAAGCCGTGGAAGCCGACCCGCAGCCCCGTCGGTCCGCCGCTGGCGATGACGCCGCGGCTCCGGAGGTGGCGGGCGAGCACGTCGCTGCCACCGGCGTACATCCGGACGATGTGGCTGGGCTGGTCAGAGGGCGCGACCTCGATGCCCAAGGACTCCAGCCCCCGCCGAGCTTGTCCCGCGAGGTCCAGGGCGCGGGCCTCGACCTGCTCCGCGTCGAGCCGCCGCAACCACTGGACCGCGGCACGCCCGCCGATCCACGGCAGCCATGGCAGCGCGCCGTCCAGCTTCCGTGCGTGCGCTGACCACGGTTCCTCACCGAAGTAGCTGGCATTGGGCCGGTCCACGGTGTGCCAGCCCGGGGCGAGCGGCTCGAGTTCGCTCACGTTGCCCGACCGCACGTACATCCAGGCGCACCCGCGCGGGGCCAGCATCCACTTGTACCCGTGCACGGCCACGTAGTCCGGTCTGATCGACTCGAGATCGAGGCGAAGGACGCCGAAGGACTGGGTCGCGTCGAGGAACAGCTTGGCTCCCGCTGCGCGCGCCCGTGCCGCGATGACGGACAGGTCAGGGCGTGCACCGGTGGAGGAGAGCGCCGTGCTGACTGCCACGAGATCGATGCCGTCGACCAAGCTCGCGCAGAGCCGGTCGGTGAGCGTGCCGGTGCCTCCCGCCTGGGGGCTGACGACCTCGATCTCGCCTCGCTCCGCAAGCGCTGTCCACGGGAAGAGGTTGCTGCGGAACTCCTCGGCCTCCACCAGGACCCTGGCTCCGCGCGGCAGCGAGCGCGCGATCGTCGACGCTGCCTCTGACACCGAGCTCACGAGCGCGATATCGGCGGGTGTCGCGCCGAGGAGCGACGCGATGTCGGCCCGAGCATGATCGGGATCCGCTTCCCACTCCGTCCAGCTGAAGTGGCCCTCCTGCCAGCTGTCGAGGTTTCGGTGCAGCGCCTCCAGAACCGGCCGGGAGGCCGGGGGACAGCCGGGTGTGTCGAGCCAAGCGAGTGTTTTCAACGCGTCAAACCCGGCACGGAACTCATCGAGAGTCATGTGGAGGGCCGGGCCCACGCCCGCCCTGCCCATCGCGACGCTTTTCATGAGCCCCCGACCATCGCTTCGGCCAGGTGCGACGAATCCGGGACGACGATCTCGACGTCGGCCGCCGCTTGGCACACGGCGGTGACAAGCTCGTTCTCCCGGTTTCGGAAACGCTCGATCGGTGCCGAGATGGTGATCGCGCCGAACACGCGCCCCAATGCGTAGACGGGCGCGGACGCGCAGCCGACGCCGACGATGAATTCCTCGAGCTCAGTGGCGTAGCCCTGCTCGCGAATCTTCACGAGCTCACTCATCAAGGTGGCGGGGTCGGTGATGGTCTCGTCCGTGACCCGGTTAAGGTTCTCGCTTCGGAGGAAGTTCTGGATCGTCTGGTCATCGCTGAGCGCTAGCAGAAGCTTTCCGGATGCCCGGGCGTGCTCCACCCCTCGAGAACCGCTCGGCAGGACCGCCACGTGGACGGCGTTGCTGCCCAGCTCCGACATGAGCATTTCGATCTTCCCGTGCCGCCACGCACTGAAGTACGCGCTCTCACCGGTCCTCGCCGCGAGCTCCCGCACCCTGGCGACAACCGTGGCGGGCAATCGCCCGCTTCTGTGGTGCGCCTCGGCCAAGAAGGCGAAGGTCGGGCCGAACTGGTAGCAGCCGGACGTGTCCTTCGACAGCAGCCCCGAATCCTCAAAGGTATTCAGGAGGTGGTAGGCCGAGGACAGGGTGAAACCCGCAGCATCCGCCAGGACGCGCGGCTTGCGAACGTCCATCGGGGTCTCTGCCAGCACGACCAACAGCTGTATTGCGCGGCTCACGGAGCCGATTCGCGTGGGGGCTGATTTCATATCCTGAACTACCATTTCATCGGGTGCCCACACCTTGGCGGTGAACTACAAAACTGTCAAGGAGCGTCCGACATTAAGAAAAAAGCGCCGGCTGGGGGCTCGCTCGCACCACTCGCGTCCGACGCCGATGTCTGCGCGTCGCTGCCGCGGCCGACCCGCGATCTTCAGCGTCCGTGGTCGTCGAGATGCCCGTCTAGAAGGCGCCTGAGCTCGCTGAAGTCTGGTCAGTCGCTCAGCCTCAAGGGGCTCTCCGACAGCTTGGGCATGAGCGCCATGCCCATCCGCGAGGCGCTCCGTCAGCTCGAGGGCATCGGGGTCGTCGAGATCATCCCCCACCGGGGTGCGCGGGTGCGGCCGCTCTCGTTGGACGACCTCGTCGACACCTATGACGCCAGGATCCCGCTCGAGAGAGCCCTTATCCGGCGCACCGCCGCCCGGATGGACGACGCCACGTCAGCCAGGGTACGTGGGGTGTTGGACCGACAGGCCGAGGCACTTGCAACGGGCAACTTCGCGGCCGCGCGCTCGGCCCACGAGGACTTCCACCTGACCCTGTACCGCGCCGCCGAGTCGCCGTGGCTGTTCAGACTGTGCAAGCAGGTGTGGCTGAACAGCGAGCGTTACCAGGCACTGACGATGACGGAGTACGCACACGTGCACGAGAGGCGGCTCGAACACCAGGCGATCCTCGATGCGTGCCAGACCCATCAGCCGGACAAGGCGGAGAAGGCCCTCGAACGCCACCTGACCCGTACCGTGACGTTCCTCAGCAGCGCGATGGCGAACGAGCACGAAGAAGTCGAGCACCGCACGCTGACGAGCCGGGCGCCGTGAGCCCCTTGTTTCCGCACGGGCGAGAACGGTGGTCGCCACATCCTCGCGTCTATCCGGTCGTTGACGCGACTGATGTGGCCACCACCGTCTCGCAGGTCGACGTCGCGGTGACGTGCGGGGTGGAGGGGGTCTTCCTCATCAACCACGGTGCCGACTACAAGAAGCTGGTGCGGTGCCTTGCCGCGGTGCGGGACGCTCATCCGAGCATCGTGCTCGGCGCAAACTTCATCCGGCTCGGACTCGCGGAATCCCTGAGCACACTGGCCGAGGATCACGATGCCACCGCGTTGGTCGATGCGCTGTGGACTGATGATGCTCGGAAGGAATGGTCACCAGACGGCCTGGACACCATCGCGCTCATGCGCGAGAAGACCGGGTGGCGCGGGGCTCACTTCGGCGGCATCGCGTTCAAGTACCAGGCCCCGGTGAGCGACGCCGAGCTCGAACCGTTGGCCGCGCTGGCAGCGGATCGCACGGACGTGCCCACCACCTCCGGCCCGGGCACGGGCAAGAGCGCCGACCCGTCGAAGCTCGCCGCGATCCGACGAGGTGCGGGCATGACGACGCCGCTAGCCATCGCGAGCGGTGTCACGACCGAGAACATCCACTCGATCCTCCCGGTGGTCGACTTCGTCCTCGTCGCCACCGGCATCGCTGCTCCTGACGGTCGCATCTCCCCCACCCGCCTGCGCGAGATGCTGGCAGTGGCGAGCGACGCCGGCTGACGAGGCGGCACGTCGGCAAGGGCGACGCCGCTGTCCCGAGCCGGCCGAAGCCCCGCCTGAGCCCGAGGGACTCGAGCACGCCTCGACCACGGTGAGCGTGTGCACGCCCTCGGCCACGGGACCTGCCGGAAGGCGGTCGTCGGACTCTACAAAGCAAGGTGGAGCCGAAGTGCGCCGTCCAGCTCCGACATGATCGGGTGAGGCACCCGCCCAAGGCGGGCCCGATGCGCTCGACCGCCACCGCGCGCACCTGCTCGGCCTGAGCCTTGGAATCAACCCGCAGCCCTGTGAGCTCGGCTGGCAGCAGGGTCTGGAACGGGAAGACTCGTGAGACGTTGCTGGTCAGCGGGACAACGGTGACAACACCCCTCGAGAGCCGTTCCGCCGTGGCGTTCGCGTGGTCGCTACTGACAATCACTGCCGGCCGTCGTTTGCTCGCCTCGCTGCCAAGCACCGGCTCGAGGTCGACGAGGTGGATGTCACCTCGGCGCATCGCGCAACCCGTCCACGACCGTGGCCTCCCAGTCGTGGCGGTGCCCCGACACTTCCCATTCCTCCCAGGCGGCCCCGTAGTCCTGCTCAAGGGCGGCCATCCGTAGCAGGGACAACGCACGCTGAATCACCGCGGATCGGGAGCTCAGCCCGGTGGCGCGGGCGTACTCGTCAATCAGTGCAACATCGTCCTCGGGAATGCTGATACTGAGCTTCATGCTCCATGCATGCTACCGAGGTACTACCGCGGTAGGAGAGGCCTCGCGCCGTCGTAGTCAGCGCCGACGCCTCACCCGAGCATGACGGTCCGCCCCGTGGCCGCGGACTCGAGCACCGCGTCGATCCGTGCGCCGCACCAGGCTTGGCCAGACGCGAGCCCACCATAGTTTCTCTCCTGCCGTACGTCGTCGTCGAGTCCGCTTGCGGCGACTACGGAAGGAGCGCCTCGAGGTCCGGGTCCGACTCGTCGAAGAGCCCCCACTTGGCGCCCAGCTCGGCGACGTGCTCCACGGACGCGGTGTTGATCTCCGCGGGCGCCGGGAGCGTGAGCGCGTCGTAGATCGACGGGTCGATCTCGGTGTATTCGGACAGGATCGCCCGGGTCTCGTAAGGGTTGTCGGTGGCGTAGGCGAAGGACTCCTTCACCGCCGTCGCAAAGGCGTCCACGACCTCAGGGTCTGACTCCGCGAAGGCGCCAGAGGTGAAGTAGGTCGCGACCGTGAGGTCGTCGGTGGCCTCGGCGTAGAGCGCCCACACGTCCTTCGCGCCGCCCTGGCGCGCGATGGTGAGGAAGGGCTCGACCTCCCAGATGACGTCAACCTGGCCGGCGTCCAGCGCGGCAACCATGTCCGGGTGCCGCATCTCGACGAACTTGATCGTCGAGGGGTCACCACCGGCTTGCTCGACCGCCTCGCGGATGAGCGTGTCGTTGATGTTGTTGAGCGTGTTGATCGCTACCGTCTTGCCGGCCAGGTCCGCGACGGAGGCGACGTCACCGTCCGGCTTCGCGAGGATCGCACCGAAGTCAGCCGACGGGTCCCCGTCGAGGAGGACCCTGGGCTGACGATCGTGGCCGGCTCGGTGGTTGCCGTGGTCGGAGGTATCGGAATCCTCGGGCGGTTCTTCTGGACCTGGCAGTCCGGCCATACCCGTCACCGCAGGCGCACGCTTCCACTCTTGGCCCTCGGCGGGGTGACCGCTTCTGCGACGCTCGCGGTCTCGGCATCGCTCGGCGCCTCAGGTGCGTACTGGATCGCAGCGGTGATCCATGCGTTCACCACGTTGGCGATCACTGGCGTGGTCGTTCTGAGCGTGATGCAGGCCGTACCGCCCGCCTCGGTGGGCGAGACTTCCGGGCTCGTCGGCCTGTGCCAGTTCGCTGGTTTCGCAGCAGGTCCGCCCGTGATGGGAGCCCTCTCCGCCGGCTACGGGCTTCGGGCGGGGTGGGTCTTCGTTGGCGCGTGCAGTGCCATGTCTGTGGCGCTGGCGCTGCTCGGAGCACCCCCGAAGGCAGCGCCCCGCTGATCGGAAGCGTCGCCAACCTCGTGATCCGGAAGGCAGGAGCACCACGAGTACTCGCGGCCGTTTTTCGCTGCAGCGCCGTCGCTGACAAGCTGTGCTCGGGGCAGGGCCGGTACCGCGTCAGGCCGGCCCTGCACTGCCACGGCGGTGGCGGCCGTGCACCAGCGCGTAGTGGGCGGCGGCGGCGATGGCGATTGCGGCCGTCACCAGGAACATCACGCGGTAGTCCGCGCGCGTGACGATCGCGCCCAGTGCCAGGGGGCCCAGCCCCATCCCGACCTCGAGCATGAGGAAGTACGTCGAGACCGCCAGGCCCATGCGGTGGGGCATGACCCGGGCGACCGCGATGGCCTGCCCGGAAGACATCAGCGTGCCGAACCCCGCGCCGAGCAGCGCGGCGCTGAGCAGCAGCACGGCGTCGGTCCGGGCCACCGCGATTGCGAGGAGGCCAGCGACGAACAGCACGAGCGAGGGGTACATGACGACGTTGTCCCCACGCAGATCCTGCACCCGGCCGGCGACGAGCCGGGCGCCGAACAGCACCACCGAGTAGACGAGGAAGAACGCCCCGGCACCTGTGGCCAGGTCGAGCTCGATGGCGTAGGAGTTCACGAACGTGATCACACCGGAGTACGCCACCCCGACGAGCAGCATGAACGTCGCCACCGGCAGCGCCGTTGGCTCCAGCAGGTTGCTGACGCGGAAGCCCCGCGTACGCACCCGCCGCGCGGATGCCGGGCGCGCGGACGGTACCCGCAGGGCCAGGGTGACCACCACCCCGACGACGGACAGGGTGAACGACGCCCAGAACAGCGCCTCGTAGCCGATGCGTTCGATGAGCGTGACGCCCAGGAACGACCCCACCGCGGCGGCCAGGGAACTGCCGAGGGTGAAGTAGCCGGTTCCCTCCCCGCGGCGCAGCGGCGGGACGAGGCTCTGGGCGATGGTGACCACCGCCGTCGTCGCTAGCCCGTGGGCCATGCCGTGGACGAACCGCACGATGAGCAGCAGGGGCATCGACGAGCTGGGCAGGTACGCCAGCGACACGACGACGAAGACCGCCATCATGAGCAGCAGCATCCGCCGACGGCCCACGGCCTCCGTGAGGGTGCCGGCGACGACCCGCACCACGATGGCGCCGATCACGAACATGCTCGAGGCGAGCCCGGCCATGCTGTCACTGGCACTGAAGCGGTCGACGGCGTACAGGGCCATCGTGACCATAAGCAAGAAGAAGTTGGTCGCGATGGTGAGGTTGATGACGCAGGCGAGGACGAAGCCCCGGGACCAGAGCTTGTCCGGGACCACCATGTGCGCTCCTCCTCAAGTGCGGGGCTGAGCGCCGTGCTCTCGCCAGGGTGATGGTCCCCCAGGGCGGCAGGAGGACGAATTCGGTATCGCGTTCCGACCCGCGCCTGTCCGCGTCACCCAGGACCACGCGGTCCACCGCCGTGCCAGCCAAGCGCCACCCGCTCCGGCCCGGGCGAAGGTCCCGCGGCCGGATGGCGGCGACGGCCGGCTCGGTGGCCGCCCGGCCTATTTAGACCGTCTGCCCCCGTCTGCGTCCCGAAGGGGAGATTGTCGAGAACCAGGGCGTCGATGACGTCCTTCCGGTGGGTGGATCGGTGAGCGCCCGGCACTGCCAATTATCACTGAAGGGCTTCGGGAAAAGTGTTTTCCAATCGTCCCTTGATCAAGTGAACTTCAGTCTTGAATGCGTGGTAGGTGCGCTGCCACGCTTCGTCGGTCGGCCGTGCGCCTCGCCAGGTGACCAACGTGATCACACATGTTTCCGGATCCCGCCCGAGCTCGGCCCCTGGAACGATGCGCGCCTGCACTAAACGTCGCAAGCCGTCGGGGCTGGTGCCGGTGTAGAAATCGACAAGTCCCAGCTCCGGATAGGACTTCAACTTGATGAACAGCTTCGACCCATCCCAGAGAGAAGTGCCGCTAAAGACACCATCTCCCTCGTCTTGCCGATTCCAGCTGCCTAGCGCCCAGTATTTCTGGTTGAGCCCTGAGGACATGAACTCGAACGCGACGTCGTGAGGCACCGCAACTTGCACGCTCGCAATGTGAGCGTTCGGATCGTCTGCAGGCATAGCTTCTCCTTGGGTCTACTGAGGGCCGTTATCGCGAAGTTCGCAGGCGGCCTGTGAGGTTTTACAACGGGACGATCGCCAGCGCGACGAACCGGGTCGTTGTGGCGCTGGTACTTCTTTGGTGGCGGCTTCGGGGCTCGCCGACACGGGCCCGGTGAATCACGCTTGCGAGGCCACCATTCGGCACGCGATCCACATCGACTCGTGTCGATACCCCGCACGCAACGCCCAAAGCCGGGCCGGAGGCGGAGGCGGAGCCGTTGAGGAACTGACGGGACGCGGCACCAGTGTCGCGTCTTGCGGCCCTTCGCGGTTCGGGGTGAACGCCCGTCACACTGGACGGTTAGCCCCGAACCGCGAGCCGCATGCACTGGTTGCCGTCTTGCCTAGACGCGTCGCATGCAGCTTGCTTCTCGCGATGAGACGATCGGCCTTTAGGGTCTGGATTCGACGTTCTGCTCGAACCAATCCGCCAGCATGACCTGCTGCAGGTCGATCGGCTTGTCTAGCACATCGATTCCTTCGAGGAACTGCACCAATCCCTCGACTGCTTCATAGTCTGATGGAGTGAACCCGCGGACATCGAACGAAATAGCCTCGATTGCGGAAGCGGCAATCTTTTCGTCGACCTGGATCGCCTGCATCGCGGCGTCGACGGCGCTAGCTTGGTCTGCTTCGACAAGCTCAGATGCTCGGTCGAGCACAGCAACAACCTTGGCTGCAGTTTCTTCATTTGCAGCGAGCCAGTCCCCATTCGCCACGACCCACTGGATTGCTTCAGTGTCAAAGTCCGCGCTGCTGCCCACCACTTCGCCCCCCTGTTCAACACCCCTGGAGACCCATGGTTCAAAGACGATGTATCCGTCGGCGTCACCGTTTCCCAAGATGGCGGGGAACTCGGGCGGACCAGCGCTAATCAGTTCGATCGCATCCGGGTCGAGTCCCTGACTCTCGAGATAGCGCAGGGTTATGTAGTGACCAAGTCCGGGAAAATACGCCATGGAACGGATATCGGCGGGACTTACCCCCTCTCGGAGCACCACCTTGAAGAGGTCTCCCGTCTCCTGGAATACCGCGACGGCTTTGAGTTTTGAATTTTGCGCACTGAGCGTTGCCACGTCGGAAGTGATCGCAATATCAGCAATGCCGGCACCGACGTTTTGAACGGCCGCCGGACCACCCTCGGTCTCAACGAACTCGACTGACAACCCGGCCTCTTCGAAGAGGCCTTCCTGGTCCGCAATATACAAAGGCGCGAACGATGGATCCACCCCCATCGAGATCCGGACACTTTCGAGGTCGTCACCGCCAGCATCCGGCGCACTGTCGGCGCTGGTACAGGCAGCCAACGACACCCCCAAAGCAGCTACCACCGCGGCGGCGGTGTATCGACGATTTTCTTTTCGCATGATTGTCGCTCCTATGCGCTTCTTCGATTGCGCGCGCCATCGAAGGGTTGGATGATGTCTGGACATAGCACTTCGATCGCCACGCTGTTCTGTCCTGAAAGGTGGCGGCGTCAAAAGCCTTCACGTCCGTTACCCGAACGGGGCGGCGTTCGGGCTCGAAGTGCGCCGATCGGGGTCGAGGGTGAGATCACAGTCCCGGCCGATGGCGGTGGCAATTGTTTGATACCTGAGCAGCTCTCGGGTTGTCCGCACCACGAAAAACGTGTGCTTACAGGTAGGTATCGTCCGAGATCGACTACGCGTTTTGGCGACGCGGCCGCTCATCACGAGTTCGCCTACACAACGAGAACGTCTGGCTCTCAGTGTTGAGCGAAGCTGATGTGTCTGCGTCTGAATTGATGGCTCGTCCGTGTCGTATGTCGGTCTTCTCCTGTGTCGGTCACCTCGTCGTGGCCAGCGGTCGTCGCGACGTTACGCAATTTGTGATCACGTGTCAATCATCACAAGTACGTAAGCGTCCCGGCTCCGCCTTGGTTCACGGCCGTTGTCGGTCAGCTAGCTCGTCCAGGCCCGCTGTGCCGGCTTTCCGCCGAGTCGTTCCTCCGAGGGGAACAGGCTGTCGGCGGCCCCGAGGAACTTGCCCGGCGACGGCCAGATAGTTGCCCGCTGACGGACATGAGAGTTGCACGCGGGCGGACATGGAGCGTTGCCCGCTGGCGGTCATCGGATCTGCCCGACAGGACATTCGTTGCCTCGTCGCTTGCGCGGTTCGGGGCCGCACCTTGGTTGCGAAAGCGGCGCTGAAGCGCCCATTGCCCCGGGCGGGGACACGTGAACCGAGGAGATCTTGAAAATTCTCGGAGCGTTCGACCTCACCGGGTCCTACCCCGACGCCGGCAAACTGGCCGGGATCTCCCCCACACCGTCGCCCGCTACGTCGCCGCCCGCGATGGGGGGCGGTTGAGCGACAGGCCCACCGCCCGGGCACAGCTGATCGATGAGTTCTTGCCCTTGTGGCCCTGGGCTGCGCGGGCTCGGAGCGCACCACCCGCCGAGCGGTCGCGACCGCGACTCAGCAACGGTTCCAGACCAGCCATGACCTCTTGGACGTGCTCGTCGTCGCCGACGCCGGCGCGCCGCCCGAGTAGGAGGTGAAGGTAGCGTCAGCCACGTGGACAGTCGGATCGGCGAAGATGGTCCGCATCGGAGAACCTCGCCCTCTACGCAGCGACCGACACGCGGCCGGGCCGACTCTTCCACCGCTAACGGCGAAGAGCCACTCTCCTTTGGAACGCGATCTTGCCGCCCCGTATCGCCACTTGATCCCTACATTACGGAGGTTCACCAATGATGACTTCGCTCGTTGGCCAGCATGTTGATGCGCTTGATACGCCGGCATTGCTTATCGATCGAAAGGTATTACTCGGGAACATTGAAGTGATCGGCGCAAGCCTGCGAAAGCTGGGGACAGCTTGGCGTCCACATGCCAAGGCGCACAAGTCGCCTTCGATCGCCCACCTGCTGCTTGAGGCTGGCGCACATGGGATCACCTGCGCCAAGACCAGCGAAGCTGAAATCTATGCCGCATCGGGTATTCGTGACATCCTCATCGCGAACCAGGTCGTCGGACCGATCAAGACTCGCCGACTCGCACAGCTGGCAAGACAAGCGGACATCGCTGTGGCGGTTGATTGCCTTGAGAACGCGCTCGAGCATGACGCTGCCGCGGCCGAGGCGGGGACATCGCCGCGGCTTGTGATCGAGATAAACTCCGGCATGAACCGTGCGGGAATTGACCCCGGTGACGACACGGTAGAGCTGGCGAAACGGATCGTGGCCCTGAAGCATGTCCGCTTTGGTGGTGTCATGACGTGGGAGGGACATACGACGACGGTCGTCGATCCGGCCGCGCGTGAGCAGGCGATCCACGATTCACTGGCGCCGGTGCTTGAGTCGGTGCTGGCCATCCAGGACGCTGGCATAGACGTGCCGATCGTCTCGTGTGGTGGCACCGGAACGTTTCGGACCACTGCTGGTATCGAAGGCGTGACGGAGGTACAGGCGGGTGGAGGCATTTTTGGCGATCAAATCTACCGCGCACTTGGCGTCCCGGTGCAGCCAGCGCTCTCGCTTCTGGTAACAGTGACGAGCCGGCCGGCACCGGACCGGGTGATTATCGATGCGGGGAGGAAATCTTTGGACCCCACCGCTGCTTTGCCCGAAGTACAAGGGTTGAGCAACGTCCAATCGATGTCGTTCTCAGCCGAGCACGGCATCATCAACCTCAGTGCACCTACCGCAGACGTTCGGATTGGCGATCGGCTGCAGCTGCTGATCGGCTATAGCGACCAAGCCGTGCATCTCCACGAGCAGTTCTTCGTTCTTGACGGCAACACCGTGAGTTCTGTCTGGCCGACGTGGGCGCGCGGACGCTTGCAGTGAGCATGATGGGTGTAGAGCACGCGCCGGTAGAGGTTGGCGTCGCGCTTCCGCTGACACTGCGACGCCTTCGACGGCGGCCAGCTCGTCGACTCCATCACCCCAAGAACCGGCCGGCGCAGCGAGAACGACCCGGCGCGGCGTGTGACCGCGAGCCCAGGCGGCCTCGTAGTCCTTCTCAAGGTCGGACGTCCGTAGCAGGGACAAGGCGCGCTGAATCACCGCGGATCGGGAGCTCAGCCCGGCGCCGTCGTTGTCAGCGCCGACGCCTCACCCGAGCGTGACGGTCCGGCCTGTGGCCGCGGACTCGAGCACCGCCTCGACCACGGTGAGGGTGTGCACGCCCTCGGCCATGGTGACGATGCCGCCGACGTCGCCGTTCAGGGCGTCGCGGAAGTGCTCCTGCTCCACCCGCAGCGGCTCGCGCTTGGAGATGGCGAATCGGGTGACGTCACCCTCGGTCACGCCCCGGAACGCGGCGACGGCGCTCCCACTCGGTGGGGATGGTGCCGTTGGCGTAGAACGTCAGGTCGCCCGGGGCGGTGTCCGCCACGAACGCGCCGCGCTCACCGGTGACGATGGTCTGGCGCTCCTTGCGTGGGGAGAGCCAGTTGACCAGGTGGTTGACGATGATGCCGTTGGCCAGCCGACCGGTGACGGAGACCATGTCCTCGTGCTCGCGCCCGAGCGGTGCGCCACGTGCGCGGCGACGGTGGCGTACGGGGACTGGGCGATCCGGGCGGTGAGGTCGACGTCGTGGGTGGCGAGGTCCTTGACCACCGACGTCAGAGATGCGGCCCGGGAATGGGCCCTGCCGGCAGGTGGAGATCTGGTACACCTCACCGAGCTCGCCGTCCGCGATGCGGCCGCGCAGCTCGAGCAGGGCGGGGTTGCACCGCTCCACGTAGCCGACCGCGCCGTCGTGCTCCAGCCTGAGCTAGAACGCGACGATGTGGACGATCGCCAGGACACCCACCGCTAGGACGACGACTCTGTAGACGAGGTCCGGGATACGTCGGCCGACCCGCGCGCCGATCTGGCCGCCTATGACGGCGCCGACCGCGACCAGCGCCGCGGCGGGCCAGTCGACGTCGCTGATGAGGATGAACACCACAGCCGCCGCGCCGTTGGCGGAAGCAGCCAGCACGTTCTTCAGCGCATTGGCCTTCTGCAGTCCTCCAGGCAAGGCGATGGAGAGCACCGAGAGCAGGATGACGCCCTGCGCCGCACCGAAGTAGCCGCCGTAGACGCCGGTCAGACCCACCCCGACACTCAGCTTCCCGGTCACCGCACCTGGCGCCCCGACCGCCGCCCGGCGAGCCGCCAGCCGCTGCTTGAGGCGCGGGCCGACGACGATGAGGACGCATGCCAGGACGATGAGCACGGGCACCACCCAGGCGAAGATCTCCTCGGGCAGCACCAGCAGGAGCAGTGCGCCGAGCACGCCGCCGATCATCGAGGCGATCGCCAGTCGCGAGGCCACCCGGTAGTTGCCCCGCAGCTCCCGCCGGTAGCCGATCGCCCCGGAGATGTTGCCCGGCAGCACCCCGATGTTGTTGGTCACGTTCGCCAGCACCGGGGGCAGGCCGACGGCGAGCAGTGCCGGGAACGTCACCAACGATCCGGAGCCCACCACGGTGTTGATCGTGCCGGCGGCCGTGCCGGCCACCAGCAGGAGCAGGGCGTCGGCCCACGTCATGGCGTGGCCTCAGAAGCCACCGGCGTGACCGTCCTTCCGCGGGTCTGACCCACCGATGAGGGCGTCGCCCTGGACGATGACCGCCTGCCCGCCGCCGAAGCCGTGGGCGTTGTCGTCGAGGACGACCTGCTCGCCGGCCTCCTCCAACGCGGCCGCCTCGGGCCAGTAGCCCTCCTCGAGGTGGACGCCGTCGCCTGCGACGAGGAAGCGGGGGCGGTCCAGCGCGGCCTGCACGTCGAGCCCGTCGTCGACGAGGCTCGACACGAACTGCATGTGGGCCTGCGCCTGGATCGGGCCGCCCATGATCCCGAACGGACCGTAGAGGTCGCCGTCCCGGGCCATCATCCCCGGGATGATCGTGTGGTACGGCCGGGTGCCGGCGACCACGCGACCCTGGACGCCGAAGCCCGCACCCCGGTTCTGCAGCACGACCCCCGTGCCGGGGGCGACGACTCCGGAGCCGAATGACATGTACAGGCTCTGGATGAACGACACGGCCATCCGGTCCTCGTCGACGGCGGCGATGTAGACGGTCCCGCCCAGCGGCTCGGCAACCAACTGCTCCTGGACCTGGACGCGCCGGTCGAGGTGGGCGGGATCCAGGAGGTGGCTCACGTCGACGCCGTCACGCACGTTCGCCAGTGCGTCCTCGATCGCCAGCCGAGCGGCGCGGATCCGGTTCGGCAGGGTCGGACCGTCCATCCGTTCGAGCAGCCCGAGCGCCTCCAGTGCCGCGACACCCTGGGTGGGCGCGGGAAGCTCGAGAACCTCGGTGCCGCGGTAATTGTGCCGCAGCGGCTCGACCCAGCGCGGCGCGTAGGCGCGCAGGTCCTCCTCCTCCAGCCAGCTGACGGATGCGATGGCCTCGGCCACCGGTCCGCGGTAGAAGGCGTCGGGGCCCCCGTCGGCGATCCGGCGCAGCGTGGCGGCGAGCTCGGTCGCGGTCACCCGCTCCCCCAGGGTCGGCGCCGGCATGCCCGCGGGGGAGTCGGCGGCCGCCCACAGCTGAGCGGTGATCGCCGCGACGGCGAAGCCTCGTTCCGCCGCGTCGATCGCGTCGGCCAGGCACTCCTCGAGGCTGAGGCGACCGTAGCGGGCGTTGAGCTCCGCCCAGCCCGCCACCGCGCCGGGCACCGTGACCGACCGTGGCCCACGCGTGGCCGGGGTGTCGTCGTCGATCCGGGCGGGAGCCGGCCCGGCGGCGTCGAGGGCGTCGGCCTTGCCGTCCTTCCAGACGATCGCGAAGCAGTCCCCGCCGATGCCCGTGGACATCGGCTCGACCACGGTCTGCATGGCCGCCGCGGCGAGCGCCGCGTCCGCGGCGTTGCCCCCGCGGTTCAGGGCCCGCAGCCCGGCCCACGTGGCCAGCGGCTGGCTCGTCGCCACCATGGCACGCCCTGCGACGGTGGGCGGCCGGCCGGCGGCGGTGCGCACCGGGCGCCGGACGTGCGCGGGACCGTAGGAGGGACCCTTGAGCTGCGCAGGAGCATTCGTCATTGAACTACCTTTCTCACCACATTGCTTTGTCTGTATCGATCTCGACCATCTGCTGCAGCTCGCGCTCGAGCACGCGCTCGCGGAGATAGACGCCGACGGCGATGTCCTGAAAGGTCAGGCCGGAGCTGTCGAACAGGGTGATCTCGGACTCGCTGCGTCTGCCCGGTCTCGCGCCGGCGATCACGTCACCGAGGCTCGCGGCGACCACCTCGGCGTCCGCCGCCCCGGCGGCGATCGCCGTGCTGAGCTTGCCGTGGGCGACGGCGTTCGCCTTCTCGTCGGCGATCGTGCGAGCCATCGAGAAGATCCGGGGATCGAGCTCGCCCTGGTGCCCCATCGCACTGACGTGCGTTCCGGGCGCCAGGACCGTGGGATCGAACGCCGGCGTGCCGGCCCCCGTGCCGGTGATGAGGATCTCGGCCCGGCGCGCGACGTCGTCGGCCGTGCCGAACGTCTCGACGTCCACCCCGTGCCGCTGCCGGATGTCCGCGGCGAAGCGCGCGGCGCGCTCCGCGGAGGGGCTGAACAAGCAGATCTTGTCCACGTCACGACCGAGCGCCAGGTGGGCATCGACCGAGAACCGCGACACCGCACCGCTGCCGAGCACACCGATCACCCGCGCGTCGGGACGGGCCAGGTGACGCGTCGCCACCGCGCCGGCCGCACCCGTCCGCATGTAGCCGAGGTAGTTGGCCTCGATGATCGCGGCCGGCAGCAGGGACTCCGCCTCGAAGAGCGTCACGATCGCCATCCGCCGCTTGGCGTCGACGTCACCGTCGGAGAAGGCGATCATCTTGATCCCCCACCAGTCCGGCTCGATCCCGCCGAGCATCATCTTCGCCGAGCGGGGATGGGCCATGGCCGCGACCTCCGGCCGGGCCCAGGCGCTGGCCCCCTCCCAGGCCCGGCCGGAGGCGCTCAGCCCGAACACCTCTTCCTGCAGCCGGACACACTCCTCGACCGACAGCAGGTCCTTCACCTGCTGCATGGGGATGACGAGCGTTGCGCCCATCATGTGATCACGAAGAGCCCGCGGTCGGGGACGGAGAGCACCTCGGGACCCGAGGAGGTCAGCACGATGCTTTCCTCCGTGCCCCACTGCATGTCCGGCCGCCGCACGTAGATCTCGACGGAGAACACCATGCCCTCCTCGAGGACGGTCTCGTCGGTGAGCCGCACGAGCGGCATCTCGCTGGACTGCAAGCCCAGGCCGTGCCCGGCGTGCATGTAGGGGAACCGGTCGTAGGGCGCCAGGCCGCTGCCGTTCTCGGAGAAGCCCTCCTCCTCGAGGATGCCCAGGATGTCGCGCATGGCCTGGTCCGAGGTCACGCCGGGCCGGATCGCCTCGTCGATGGACCGCCGCACGAGCGTCCGCACGAGATCGTGCGAACGGTGCTGGGACTCGCTCGGCTCGCCCATGACGGCCATGCGCCCGAACTCGCCCCAGTACCCGTCCACGACCACGCCGGTGTCGAGGAAGATGGAGTCCCCCGGCTCCAGGGGCACCTCGGTCGGGCCGGAGAACGGCGTGATCGTGCCGTGGCCGCGGTAGCGGGCACTGGAGGAGATCGTCATCTGCGAGAACGGCGGCTCGTTGGAACCGGCGTCGATCAGGGCGTGCGCGCACAGGTCGTAGATGTCGCGCTCGCTCATGCCGGGCTCGGCCTCGGCGAAGGTGTGCGCCAGGGCCCGGCCGTTCATCTCGTGCGCCGTGCGGAGCCGGTCGAGCTCCGCCTCGGACTTGCGCGTGCGCATCTTCCACAGCAGCGGGCTGGCGTCCTCCCACGAGCACTCGGGGAGCTCACGCTTCGCCCGCTCCAGCTCACCGATCGGCATCTGGACGCGCGAGTCGAGACCCATCTCCAGGCCGATGCGGCCGCGCTGAAGGCCCACGCGCTTGAAGAGCTCGACCACGTCGGTGTGGCCAAACGGCTGGGTGTACGTGTGGATCTCCTCCACCCATCCCTGACGCGCGGTCACCACGCTGGCGTGGTGCACACACATCGCCGCGCCGCCCTCACGGGTGAGGAGCAGCAGGTGCGGGCGGCTCGTGGTCGCCTGGTAGTTCCGGGGCGAGTGCCCGGACAGGTACCGGTAATTCGGAGCCGACGTGGCGTCCCCCGTGACGATGATCGCGTCGAGGTTCTCCTCCGCCATCAGCTCCTTCGCACGCTCGACGCGCGCCCGGTACTCCTGCTCCTCGAAATCCATCAGTTCCCACTCCTTTGCCAGAAAACGATCTTTTTGTCCAAGAACTCGACGAACCGGTAGACGGCCAGGCCGACGATCCCGAGCGTCGAGATCACCGCGAAGGCGTTGGCCATCTGCAGCTGCATGTTGAAGGTCGTGATGAGGACGCCCATCCCCTCGTTCCCCCCGACGAACTCACCCACGATCGAGCCGATGAGCGCGAGGGGGACGGCCGTGCGGATACCACCGAAGACGACCGGGAGGGCGAACGGCCACTGCAGCTTCCGGAACAGCTGCCAGCGGGAGGCGCCCAGCGACCGCATCAGGGTGCGGGCGTCCGCCGGCGCGGTCGACAGCCCGACGATCACGCTGACCAGGACCGGGAAGAAGCACGTGGTCGCCGCGAACAGCACACGCGGGGTCAGGCCGAAGCCGAACCACACGAAGAAGAGCGGCGCGAGCGCGACCTGCGGGGTGGTCTGGAACAGCACCGCCAGGGGGTAGATGGCGCTGCGCACGAGCGGGATGAGGCTGATGAGCGTGCCGAGGACGATTCCGGCACTGGCGCCGATGGCGAACCCGGCGACCGCCTGCCACATCGTGACCCGCACGGCCCCCCAGAAGAAGGCCTCGTCCGCGAGGTCGACCAGCGCCGTGGCGACCTCGGTCGGGGCCGGCATGACCAGCGGATTGACGAGCTCCGCCGTGCTGGCGACCTGCCACAGTGCCAGCAACGCGACGATCGTGATGATCGGCGCCGCGACAGATGTACGGAGGCGGCGCCGGCGAGCCGCGCCGACGGTGGCCGTTCGCGTCCCTCGGCGGGACGGGACGGCAGCCGGCACCGGGTTCGGCTGGGCGGCCACGTCTACCTTCACTGAACCTTCTCCTCGGTGGATCCGTCCAGCGCCCGCCGGATCCGCTCGATCAGCGCCGTCCCCTCAGGGCTCGTCATCGACAGGAGCGTTCGCGGCCTCGGCAGGTCGATGGGCACGATGTCGACGATCTCGCCCGGGCGCGCCGTCATCACGATGACCGTGTCGGAGATCAGCACGGACTCGGCGATGTTGTGCGTGACGTAGATCAGGGTGCGTTGGAACCGCTCGTGCAGCTGGACCAGCTCGAGGTCGAGCCGCTCGCGCGTCATCTCGTCGAGGGCCGCGAACGGCTCGTCCATCAGCAGGAGCTCGGGCTCGAACACCAGGAGCCGGGCGAGGCTGACACGCTGCTGCATGCCGCCCGACAGCTCCCAGGGATACTTCTTCTCGAACCCTTCGAGGCCGACGAGGTCGAGGAGGTCCTGCGTCCGCTGCGCAGCCTCGCTCTTGTCGAGCCCGAGGATCTCGACCGGGAGCATCACGTTCTCCCGGACGGTGCGCCAGGGCAGGAGGACGGCGGACTGCATCATGATCCCGCAGTCCCGGCGCCCCGGGGCCGGGTCGGAGCCGCGGACCGTGATGGTCCCGCGGTCGTAGGTCTCCAACCCGGCGATCATCTTCAGGACCGTGGACTTCCCGCAACCGCTCGGGCCGACCATCGAGACCACGTGGCCGTGCGGGACCTCGAAGCTCACGTCCCGCACCGCCTCGACAACGCCGTCCCGGGTGGCGTACGTCTTGAAGATCCCGGAGACCGTGACCGCGGGCTCACTGGCCTGCACCACCGTGGTGCCCGGGCGCGGCGATCCGTCAAGCTCTGGGGTGCTGTTCATCGCGGGCCGTTCCATTGTGATCGCTGCACGATTCCTCATCAGGCCCCCGCTTGCTCGAGCAGCCCGTCGTTGATCGACTCGAGGAACTTGCCGTTGAAGGCCTCCTCGACCGGCACCGTCAGCGCCTCGCCAAGCGTCATGTCGAGGAGGATCTGGATGTTCTCGTAGTCGAAGGCGCCGGCCTTGCCGTCCTTCTCGGGAGCGAACTTCTCCGAGACAAGCTCGAGGGTGGCGTTCACGTACTCGTCGTCGGTGCAGTCACTGGGGATGACGCCGCAGACGATCTCCTTGGCCTCCTCGGGGTGCTCCTGCAGGAACCAGGCACCGAGGAAATAGCCCCTGACGAGATTGATGGCGACCTCGCGATCCTCCGGGTCCGCCATGGACTCCTCCGAGACCACGAAGCCCTCCGCCGGGAGCGCCTGGTACTTCTCCGGCATGAGCGACCGGAGCGTCATCCCGGCGTTGACCTTGAGTGCGGGGATGTCGCTGAGGCCGTGCGCGTAGGCCGCGATCCGGCCCGAGTCGAACGCGGCAGCGACCGCCGGTCCACCGGCGCCGACCGCGGGGATCTCGTACTCGTCCTCGGAGATGCCGGCTTCCTCCATCAGCTGCTTGACCAGGGCGACCGAGCCGTCACTTGCCGACGGCACACCGATCGCCTTGCCCTTCAGGTCCGCGAGCGACTGGATCGGCGAGTCGTCCGGCACGCTGACGCGGTTGATCAGGCCTCGGCCGAAGGCCGCGATGGCCATGACCTCGCCGCCGGCTGCCCGCGCGGCATAGGTCTCGCGAACCGAGACGCTGCCGGCGAACGCGTTGCCGGTGGCGATCTGCTGGGCGACGCTGGCGCTGCCATCCACGGACGGCAGATCCACGTTGATCCCCATCTCGGGGTAGAACTTCTCGGCCGCGATGATGTACGGGGACCAGAAGAGGCCAAGTGGCACGGGAAGTGCGACCGTGACGTCGCGCATCTCCCCGGCCGGCTGGGTCTCGCTGGTTGGCTTGTCGCCGCTGGTCGGTTCGTCGCCGTCGGCCGCGACGGCAGGTTCGTTGCCTGAGTCCCCGCACGCGGCGGTTGCAAGAAGCGCTGCGGCGACCATCGCCGCCGCGATCCCGCGGCGGGCCGAGCTGGATCCGCTGATAGACGTTCTCATGGTTCCACTCCCCTTCGAGTGAGGTTGACAATTTGAAGGTACAAGCGCCCTGAAAACATGGTCAACCAAGTCTGGTGCCTCACGTAATTCGTCCGCGAAAGCGGCCGAGCGAACCCTGTCCGGCATGGAATATTTCGCAAGCAGCAAACACTTGACCAGGGGCGCGCGATCACCTGGCCCCGTTCGGGCGGGAACAGCACGCCATTGATCCTGGAATCCCGGATACCGCCGCCTATGTGAAATCCGGGCGGTCCACCGGCCCTTAGCCCGTGGCCCCGGCGCAGCTTCCGGTCAGGGCCTCGAAATGGGCGGACGGGATGCTTGCGTGCCCGGTCTCGGCCCGGGCCAGCAAGCGCCGCCGGGTCAACAAGTCGTTGATCTGGTGGTCGATGGCGGCGGGGTTGAGCCGCTCTCGCGAGGCAGCCAGCTCGGCCTCCTGCGCCGGTGAGACGACTCCTGCAGCCAGGAGACGGTCCAGCGGCGTGGCGGGGTCGTCATACAGCCGCTTGCGGCGGCCCTGCATGTCCCACTCCCACCCCAGCGGCTTACGAGTGGGCGTGAAGTGATTGAGCCGGTCATTGACCAGGCTCCACGCCGTGTTCAGGACCTGACGTTCCGCCTCCGTGTCGAAACCGTAGGGGAAGCGACACCGGTGCGACAGGTCGGTGTTCTTGAGCACGGGTGCCGGACTGCCGTCGTCGCACCGTGATATGACGACCTCGAGAGCACGCCGGCGTGCCCAGTCGATCAGCGCGGTACTGCTGAACTCCTTGCGATTCTCGAAGTCGATCGCGACTACGGCGAAGGGGATTGTTCCGAGCGCGATCTCGAGAACGTCCAGGAGGTGCAGGACATTCTTGTTTGGCGTGGTGCGGGTGAAGGTCCAGCCCGTGTGGGCATCAGTAAGCACCAACGTACGGGCGAACTCGCCGTCGGCTCCGGGCCGGCAGTGCTCGATCACCTCGGCCGTGAAGAATCCCGGTTCACCCTCGCCCTCGTCCACAGCCCTGGTGTTGTTGGGCCATGACCGGGACAGGGCCGATGCCTCCGTTCTGCTGAGCATCCGCGAATGCCCATCGGATTTCATCTGCTGGAGGTAGCGGTCGATCGTCGCAGCGCTCATGGACAGCAGCTCGTCGCGAACGGTGGCGGTGTAGCCACGCTCCCCCTCCACCACTTCGCCGTGGCGCTCCAGACCCTCGAGGATCAGCGGTATCGAGACCACCAGGTACTTGCCGCACTGCTCACCTGACACCTCCCACACCCACCGCAGAAGCCGTCGCGCCTCGTGGGAGTACTTCGACGCGCGCAGCCGCTGTTTCACGACCACCTTCTGCGCCGGCTCCTCAGCCGCGCCGACCAGTCGACGACGCGCAGTGTCACGCGACCACCCCGTGAGGTCCACCACCTCGGACAGGATCCGTCCCTTGTCCTTCTTCCTCGCCGCCACGTACGCCTTGGCGCTCATGGGGTCGATCTCGGCATGAACACGCACAGCAACCTCACTTCCCACGCGCCACCTCGTCTGCGGTCAGCAGGCGCGGTGCGCCCTACGGATACAGCCCTCTGGCCAGGTGCGCCTCTGCCACCGTCTTGACGGCGAGCGACATGGCCGC
This sequence comes from Georgenia yuyongxinii, assembly GCF_006352065.1. NCBI lineage: Bacteria > Bacillati > Actinomycetota > Actinomycetes > Allobogoriellales > Allobogoriellaceae > Georgenia > Georgenia yuyongxinii. The sequence continues at coordinate 3,266,526 of NZ_CP040915.1, forward strand.
GGATCTGAGGTCCAGATCGGCGGCGGTCGCGTGGGCGAGGACCCGGTTCCACGTCAGCTCCATGCGCGCCGCCAACCGATCCTCGACCTCCTTCTGGGTCCACCAGTAGGCCTGGTTGCCCTGGACCCACTCGAAGTAGGACACGACAACCCCGCCGGCGTTGGCCAGGATGTCGGGCACCACGAGCTGACCGTTGGCCCGCAGCGCCGCGTCCGCCTCCGGGGTGGTCGGACCGTTCGCGCCCTCGACGATCAGTCGCGCCGACACGTTGGCGACGTTCGCCGAGGTGATGACGCGCTCGACGGCGGCCGGGACCAGGACATCGACGTCGAGCTCGAGCAGGTCCTCCCGGTCGGGGAGCATCTCGGCGCCCGCGAAGGCGACCACCGTGCCGGCACGGGCGAAGTACGTGTCCAGCTCCTCGACGTCGATGCCCTCGGCGTTGTAGATCGCGCCGTGCTCGTCACTCACCCCGACGACGGTGAAGCCGGCGTCGTAGAAGTACCGGACCGCACCCCGGCCGACCTTTCCGTACCCCTGGACCGCCACCCGCGCGCCGGTGGCCTTGATGCCCGCGTGGTCGAGCGCGTGCCTGGCCGTCAGGAAGACGCCCAGGGATGTCGCGCTCGACCGGCCCAGCGAGCCGCCCAGGGCGACCGGCTTACCGGTGACCACGCCGGGGACCGTGTGCGCCGCCGCCGTGGAGTACGTGTCCATCATCCAGGCCATGACCCGCTCGTCGGTCCCGATGTCCGGCGCCGGGATGTCGCTGCTCGGACCGAGCAGCGGCATCATCTCGCTGGTGTACCGGCGGGTGACCCGTTGGACCTCCGCCTGCGAGTACATCCTGGGATCGAACGTCACGCCGCCCTTGGCCCCACCGAACGGCACGTCGACGAGCGCGCACTTCCAGGTCATCAGCATGGCGAGGGCACGTACCTCGTCGAGGCTGACGCTGCTGCTGAACCGCAGCCCGCCCTTGGCCGGGCCGCGGGACAGGTTGTGCTGCACCCGGTAGCCGACGAGGACCTCGACGGACCCCGTGTCCCGGCGGAGCGGGATGCTCACGGTCATCTCGCGCCGCGCCCTGGCCAGGAGGCTGTAGAGGCCCTCGTCGTACCCGAGGAGGTCCACTGCCCCGCGCAGTTGCGAGAGAACGTCCGAGAGCGGACCGTCGTTGCCCTGCGCGGGGACCGACCTCTCGGGCGCTGTCGTACTCACTGACTGAATCATCTGCTCGCTCCTCCAGGAGGACTCGGACGAACCGGCTGGCCTGCGCAGTTCCCTACTTCACGACGGTGCTGGACAGCTCCCGCTCGGATGTACCGGCCGCGCTCGTGTGCACCGGGGTGCACCAGTGCCGGTACTTGGGGTTCTTGCCGCGCACCATGTCGAGGTAGAACTCCTGCAGCCGCCGCGTGATCGGGCCGATGTTGCCGTCGCCGATCTTTCGGCCGTCGACGCTGCCGATGGCGGCGACCTCGGCGCCCGTGCCGCACAGGAACGCCTCGTCCACGCTGTACAGCTCGCTGCGGTCGACCACCCGCTCGCGGACCTTCAGCCCGAACTCCTCCTCGGCGATCTCCATGATCGTGCCGCGGGTGATCCCCACGAGGATGTCCTCGGTGGACGGGGGCGTCACGAGCTCACCGCCCACCACCAGGAAGAGGTTCGACGTGGAGCCCTCGGCCACGTTGCCCTCGCTGGTGAGCATCAGGGCCTCGTCGAAGCCCTGCAGCAGGCTGTCGGTCTTGGCCAACGCGGGGTTGACGTACGTGCCGCCGATCTTGGCGCGCGGGGGCGCCGCGTTGTCCTGGATACGCACCCAGGAGGAGACGCCCACGCTCAGCCCGCGCTCGGTGGGGAGGTACCGCCCCTGGGGGAAGCAGTAGGCCACGAACTCGTCGACGGCGTCGAGCAGGTTGACGCCCAGCTTGGTCGGCAGGCCCTTGTAGGCGATCGGCCGCAGGTAGGAGTCCTCGCGCAGGTTGTTGCGCTCGAGGAGCGAGCGGCACCGCTCGACCATCTCGTCGATGTCTGCCGGGAGCTCCATGCGCAGGATTCGCGCGGAGTTGTGCAGGCGCTGAAGGTGCTCGGGCAGGCGGAAGACGAAGAGCTGCTTCTCCTCCTCGTTCCAGTACGCCCGGATGCCCTCGAAGACACTCCACCCGGAGTTGAAGGCCATGGTGCGCACACTGATGGTCGCCTCGGCCGCGGGGACATACTTGTCGCCCATCAGAACAACGTCGGTCACTTTGCCACACTCATTTCTTTTGCTGCATCACTCAGTGGAAGGTCGTTAAGCATCGATCGCCCGTCGCGCATGACGTACCACGGGAAATCGAGCAGGACGGGGTCCCGGGCGAAGTTCGGGTCGACCAGGATGAGGTCCGCGATCTTTCCCGGCTCGATGGAGCCGATCTGGTCGGCAAGCCCCAGGCACCGCGCCGAGTTCAGGGTCGCGAACTTCACCGCCGTGCTGATCGGGACACCGCCCTCGACCATGAGGCGGATCTCCAGGCCCACCCCGCCGTGCGGGTTCTGCGGGGTGCCGGCGTCCGTGCCGCAGACCACGTTCACGCCGGCCGCGACGGACCGCCGGAAGCTCTCCGTGTTGGACTGGGCGGCACCGACCGCCTTGCGAATGATCGACGGCGCAACCCCGTCCTGGGACCCGCCGGCCACCAGGGTGTGGTAGGCGGACAGGGTCGGGGCGTGGGAGACGTTGCGCGCACGCATGAGCTCGCACGCCTCGTCGTCCAGGTAGCTGCCGTGCTCGATCGAGCCGACTCCTGCGCGGAGCGCGTTCTTGATGCCCTCGGTACCGATGGCGTGGGCCGCGACCGGGATGCCGAGCCGGTCGGCCTCGGCCACGCCCGCGGCCAGCTCCTCCTCGGTGTACGAGGCGCCGCCCGGCTCGGTGCCCGGGGTGAGCACGCCGCCGGTCGCGATCAGCTTGATGGAGCGTGCGCCGCGCTTCGCCTGGCCGCGCACGGCGGCGCGGACGGCCTCGGCGCCGTCGGCCTCCACGCCCGCCCAGTTGCCGTGCCCACCGGTCATGGTGATGAACGACCCGCTCGCCACCACGCGCGGGCCCGCCACCAGACCGTTGTCCACGGCGTCGGCGAGCGCGATCACCGCCGAGGTCCGGGCGCCACAGTCACGCACGGTCGTGACGCCCCCGGCCAGCGACCGCAGTGCGCTGGAGACCACGATGAGCGTCTCCTGGGCCTCGGAGTTCGCCGCGTAGCTCGTCGGGTCCGGCCGGCCGTCGAAGCTCAGGTGGACGTGGGTGTTGATGAGGCCCGGCAGGAGGGCGCGGCCTTCGGCGTCGACGACAGACGGATCCGCGGCCACCTCCGCCGGCAGGTCGCTCAGCGGCCCCACCCACGCGATCCGCTCGCCGTCGATGCTGACGGCGGCGTCGTACAGAGGTGCACCCCCCCGGCCGTCGTAGACAACGACATTCCTAATGAGCATGAACTCGCCCTTCGATAAGTGGTGCAGCGGGCACGGTGCGCTCTGCGACACGTGCCAGGACTTCCCAGCCGAGCCGTACGTCGATGCTTGCTTTCCCGGTCGGCAGGGCAACCGTGGGTCCGGTTGCCTGCCGGGCACTGCTGCCGTCGAGGATCGAGGCGATCTCTTCCCAGTCCTGCCAGGCGATCCGGTCGGGTCGTTGGTCGTACTGCCCCGCGAGAAACTCGCGGTGGTCGGTGACGAATCGCCCGGCCGTGGCGAAGAGGGAGTCGTCCCAGACGTACAGCCCGTCGATCGGGACGGCGACCGCGTCGTCGTCCAGCCACGCGCTGCGCAGGCTGGGCTCAGGGCACGGCACCGTGGAGGAGACGATGAGCTGCGAGCCACGCACCGCCTGCTCGGCGTCGCCCAGGGGCACCAGCTCGCACGCCACCTCCTCGCGCATCTCCTCACAGAAGCGGTCCCTGGTGGCGGCGGTGCGGGACACCACGCGCACTGTCTCGATGGCCGGGAAGGTCTCGACCAGTGCACGCAGCGTCCACCGCGCCAACATGCCCGCGCCCACGAGCGTCACCGTCGTCGGGGCCCGCGGCACCGTGAACTTGGCGAGCACCGCCGCGCAGGCGGCCGTGCGCAGGTTCGTGATGAGCGAGCCCTCGACGACCGCCACGGGCAGGCCCGTGTCCCAGTCGTCGAGGATGATGACGCTGTGCGAGTCGGGGACGCCCCATCTGCTGTTCCCGGGGAAGAACGCCGCCCACTTCATGCCGGACTGGCGCCACCCGGGAATCGATGCGGGCATGGCCAGCTTGAACGCCCCGTCCCGGCCGGTGTGCATCTCGATCTTGACCGGGACGATGCTTCCCGACGCGGCCTCCATGCGGTACGTGTCCTCGACGGCGCGCAGCGCATCGGAGATGCTCAGCCCCGTCGCGTCGACGTCCTCGTGGGAGACCACCGTCAGTGTGTGGACCATGGCTATCTGACCCACACCTGCTTCTCGAGGTTCACCAGCGGCTCGGCGCCGCCGGCGGTGACCAGGGCGGTCTCGCTGATCGCCATCATGGTGACGTCGTCGCTGAGCGCCGGCACCACGTGCAGGACCATGCCCTCGGTGATGACGGTGTCGTCGTGCGGGCGCAGGCTCATGCCTTCGATCCAGGTGCGGAAGCCCAGGCCGATCGAGTAGCCGCTCCGGTGGTTGAAGTACTCCCCGAGGCCGTGCTTCTCGACGGCGGCCCGTGCGGCGGCGTCGACCTCACCGGACGTGGCGCCCGGCTTCAGGGCGGCCAGCCCGGCGTTCAGTCCGTCGCGGCTGGCGGCCTCGAGACGCCGGCGGGTGTCGTCCATCCGCCCCAGGGCCACCGTCCGCATGGCGCCGGCGTGGTACCTGTTCATCGCGCCGCCGCACTCGATGAAGATGAGGTCGCCGTCGCCGAGCCTGGTGCGCTCCCATGCGGCGTGCCCGAACGGTGCGCGGAACCCGGCGCCGACGAGCGGCCCCAGGGAAGGGTCCTCGCTCCCGGCGCGGATCATCGCGTCGAGGCAGGCCGCCGCGACGTCGTTCTCGGTGTTGCCGACCACGCACGCCTCGACGGCCGCGTGCATGCCGATCCGGGTGAACTCGGCGGCCTGGCGGATCTTGGCGATCTCGAGCTCGCTCTTGACCAGCCGGAGGCCGGGCAGCAGCGTGGTGGTGTCGTGCCAGGTGGCCCCGGGCAGCTCCCGGGCCAGCCGGGCGACGTCGTTGGCGGAGATGCTCAGCCCGCTGCTGGGGATGCCGATCCGGCCGGTCTGGGCGCCGAGGTCGTGCAGGAGACCGACGAAGGTGGTCACCGGGTCCTGGTGGTCGTCGTACGCGAGGTACTCCTCGGCCCAGGAGTTGTTGAGGTAGATCCGCCGCTCGAGGTCCCGCGAGAGCATGACGGGCGTGCCGTCTGCCCGGACGATCAGCGCCTGCCAGGCGAAGAACCCCATGGAGCGGTAGCCGGTGAGGTAGTACAGGTCCTCGGGGCCCATGACGACGAGCGTGTCGATGCCCTGTTCCGCCATGGCGGCGCGGGTGCGGGCCATCCGCGCGGCGTACTCCTCGCGGGGGAAGACCAGGCTCTTCTCCAGCCCCGTCCCGGTGGCGATGTTGGTGGTGGACGCGGTCATCAGTTCACTCCGAGATCTCTTGGTGGCCGTCGTTGTCGCGCAGGATCTCCTCGCGCCAGAAGTCCAACGACCGCATCACGGGGAAGTCGTTGAAGGAGAACAAGAAGGCTTCCTCGTTGGGGTCGAGGTTGACGTGCTCGTGCCACGCCCAGCTCGGCACGCAGAAGATGTCGCCCTTCGTCCAGTCGTACCGCTTGCCCGCGATGACGGAGTACCCCGAACCCTGCGCGACGGTGTAAACCACCGAACCGGTGTGGCGGTGCGCCTTGGTCGCCTGACCCGGCAGCAGCATCTGCATGTGCGCACTCAGGGTCGGCATCACCGACCCACCCGTGAGCGGGTTGGAGTACTCCACGATGTACCCGTCGCACTCCGACCCCGGCGAAGCCTTGGCCACGTTGTGCAACGCGTCGTAGACCTGCTCCCACGGGTAGGCGAACAGCGGCGAGTACCGCTTCGACCACGAGTCCTCGAACCCGTACGGGCGCAGCTGCCCCACCCCGTACTTCAGGTACGAGTGGTTCGGCACCGGGTCCACGTCCTGGTACAGCTTTGGGTGCACCTGGTAGAAACCCGCGTCCATCGCGTTGACCAACGGGATGTCCAACCCGTCCTGCCAGATCACGTTGGTGTCGTCGGACTCGTTACCGTGCTCGTGGAACGCACCCGACGGGGTGATCGCGAAGTCACCCGGACCCACCGTGAGCTTCTGGCCGTCGACAACCGTCCACGCCCCCTTGCCCTCGTGGACGAACCGCAACGCCGCCGCCATGTGCCGGTGCGCCGTCATCGACTCACCCGGCCCCATGATCTGCAGGCCCGTGTACACGTTGCCCACCACCGCCGAGCCGTCCTGCTTCCCGGGGTTGACCAACATGATCACCCGGCGCCCGGCGTCATCGGCCTTCACCAGCCCCAGCGCCTGCTCCACCAACGGGCGCAGGTCGCGGTACTTCCACAACGCCGGCACCGTCTTCGGCTGCGGGAACCACGGCTCAATATCATTGGCAACCGTCCACAGCGCCCCCGCATTCACCCCCTTCAAAACCTCATAAAACTCATCCAGCGCCGCATCACTCGCGACCCGCGCCCGACCAATAACATCATCCGAATACGTCATGCCTGCTCTCCTCACACTCTCGTGACTACTTGATCACCAAAGACTCGATATCAACCGGCTCATCGAGACAGCTGACGCAACTCTCTTGTCACGTCAGGCGACGACTTGACGAAACCCGCAGGACCTGTCCCACAGTGGGCGCACTCGCCGCACGGACCTTCGGTCCTGACCGGGCCCGCGACGACGAGGGTGTCGATTTCTTGTTCCGCCATGCTCGTGGACGCGGTCATCAGTTCACTCCGAGATCTCTTGGTGGCCGTCGTTGTCGCGCAGGATCTCCTCGCGCCAGAAGTCCAACGACCGCATCACGGGGAAGTCGTTGAAGGAGAACAAGAAGGCCTCCTCGTTGGGGTCGAGGTTGACGTGCTCGTGCCACGCCCAGCTCGGCACGCAGAAGATGTCGCCCTTCGTCCAGTCGTACCGCTTGCCCGCGATGACGGAGTACCCCGAACCCTGCGCGACGGTGTAAACCACCGAACCGGTGTGGCGGTGCGCCTTGGTCGCCTGACCCGGCAGCAGCATCTGCATGTGCGCACTCAGGGTCGGCATCACCGACCCACCCGTGAGCGGGTTGGAGTACTCCACGATGTACCCGTCGCACTCCGACCCCGGCGAAGCCTTGGCCACGTTGTGCAACGCGTCGTAGACCTGCTCCCACGGGTAGGCGAACAGCGGCGAGTACCGCTTCGACCACGAGTCCTCGAACCCGTACGGGCGCAGCTGCCCCACCCCGTACTTCAGGTACGAGTGGTTCGGCACCGGGTCCACGTCCTGGTACAGCTTTGGGTGCACCTGGTAGAAACCCGCGTCCATCGCGTTGACCAACGGGATGTCCAACCCGTCCTGCCAGATCACGTTGGTGTCGTCGGACTCGTTACCGTGCTCGTGGAACGCACCCGACGGGGTGATCGCGAAGTCACCCGGACCCACCGTGAGCTTCTGGCCGTCGACAACCGTCCACGCCCCCTTGCCCTCGTGGACGAACCGCAACGCCGCCGCCATGTGCCGGTGCGCCGTCATCGACTCACCCGGCCCCATGATCTGCAGGCCCGTGTACACGTTGCCCACCACCGCCGAGCCGTCCTGCTTCCCGGGGTTGACCAACATGATCACCCGGCGCCCGGCGTCATCGGCCTTCACCAGCCCCAGCGCCTGCTCCACCAACGGGCGCAGGTCGCGGTACTTCCACAACGCCGGCACCGTCTTCGGCTGCGGGAACCACGGCTCAATATCATTGGCAACCGTCCACAGCGCCCCCGCATTCACCCCCTTCAAAACCTCATAAAACTCATCCAGCGCCGCATCACTCGCGACCCGCGCCCGACCAATAACATCATCCGAATACGTCATGCCTGCTCTCCTCACACTCTCGTGACTACTTGATCACCAAAGACTCGATATCAACCGGCTCATCGAGATAGCCGGCCTTCACCATGAGGTCGGGATTGACCGCGATCTTGTCGACGTCGATGTCGGCCGGGAACTCCGGGAGCGTGACCGCGTCCATGACGTCGTCGTCGAGCTTGGTGTAGACCTGAAGCAGGTCCCGGGTCTCGTCAGGCGACGACTTCGCGAACTTCGCAGCATCGGCGAGCGCCGCCTTGATGCTCGCGATCGTCGTGGGGTTCGCCTCGGCGAACTTCTTCGTCGTGTAGAACCCGGCCACCGAGAGCCCGTCGGCGGGCCCGCTGTACGCGTCGACGACCTCGTTGACGTCGTAGTCCTTCTTCAGCAGGGTGATGAACGGTTCGGTCAGCCATGCCGCGTCGAAGTCCCCACGCGCCAGGCCGGCGCCCATGTCCGGATACGGCATCTCCACGCGTTCGATGGCGCCGTAGTCCACACCCAGGTCTTCCAGCACTGTTTGGGAGACGAGGTCCGGAATGGTTCGCACCTGGGCCAGTGCGAGCTTGTTGCCGGGCAGGTCCTCGGGCCCCACCACATCGGAGTCGGCGAGCGAGTAGATCCCCGCCAGGCCCTTGGTCGCGCGCGCCGCCTCGGCGATGATCGCCACGTCGAGGATGCCCTGGTCGTGGGCCTGCAGGATCGTGACGTAGGCGCCGAAGCCGACGTCGATGTCACCGGCGGCCATCGCGGTCGCGTTGGTCGCCCCGCCGATACCGGAGCTCAGCTCGACATTGAGACCGTGGTCCTCGAAGTAGCCCTTCTCCAGGGCGATGAAGACGAGGCCGGGGTCCAGCACGGGAATCAGGCCGATCGTGATGTCGGTCTGCTCCTCCGCGTCGCTGGCGGCGTTGGATCCGCCGCACGCCGAGAGCACCATGGTCGATGCGGCGATCGCCGCGATCACGCTAGAACGCCAAAGCTTGTTGTTCATGAGGCTCCTCAGGGGGTCTGGATGGTGGCTACGGCCGTGGCTTCGACCGAATCGGCTGGAGTGGTGGGGCCGAGGTCCGGCGGGACCCCCTTCGCTGCGCGGATGAGCCGCGCGAGGCGGGAACGAAGCTCGATGAACTCGTGCAGCTCCCTCGTGCGGATCTGGTGCCGCGGCCGTGGGATGGGGATCTCCACGTCCGCGATGACGCGCGTCGGGGAGGAGCCGAGCACCACGACACGGTCCGACTGGTACACGCTCTCGTCGATGTCGTGGGTGACGAACAGGATGGTCATGCCGAACTTCGCCCAGACGTCGAGGAGGAGGTCCTCCAGCTCGGCGCGGGTCTGCGCGTCGACGGAGGCGAACGGCTCGTCCAGCAGCAGGATCTTGGGCCGGTACGCGAGGGCTCGGGCGATGGCGACCCGCTGCTGCATACCGCCGGACAGCTGCCACGGGTACTGCGCCGGGATGTCGCCGAGCCCTACCGCGTGGAGGCTCTCGTCGATACGCGCGTTGACCTCCGCCTTGGAGAGCTTGAGCCCGTTGAGCGCGAACCGGACGTTCCCGGCGACGGTGAGCCAGGGGAAGAGCGACCGGCTGTAGTCCTGGAACACCAGGGCAAGCTCCCTGGGGACGCCGGTGTACCGCGCGCCGTCGAGCGCGACCGCCCCTGAGGTGGGCTCCATCAGGCCGGAGATGCAGCGCAGCAGCGTGCTCTTTCCGCAGCCCGAGGGACCGACGATGGAGACGAACTCCCCGGCCCCGACCGTGAAGGAGAGGTTCTCCAGGACCCGCCGGGTGGTGTCACCGGCGCCGTACTCGTGCATGACGTCGTCGGCGACCAGCACTCCCGTGGACCTGCGGGGCACGCCGTGGCCGCCGTCTGGTGTCGGGCCGTTCGAAAGGGTTGCTGCTGGCATCACACGCTCCTCTTCTTTGAGCCTCGATGCCACCGAAGTAGTCGAGATTCCGCGTACTGCAGGCCCACGCTGAGGGCATATCCCATGAGGCCGAGCAGGATGATCCCGGCCCACACGTTCAAGATGTCGAAGGACCGCTGCGCCGTGAGGATCCCGTACCCCACGCCGTTGACGCCCGCGACCATCTCCGAGATCACCATGAGGATGAGCCCCAGCGAGAGGCCGATCCGCAGTCCCGTGAAGATGTAGGGCAGGGCCGACGGCAGGACGATCTGCATCAGCCGCTGCCGTGCGCTCAGGCGGAAGATGATGCCTGCCTGGAGCTGCGTGGGTTCTACCGCCTGCACTCCGGTGATCGTGTTGAGCAGGATCGGCCACATCACCGCGAAGGCCACGAAGGAGATCCGCATGGTCTCGGTGGCACCGAACAGGATCAGGAACAACGGGATGAGCACGGGCGGGGGGATCGCCCTCATGAACTCCAGCAGCGGCATGAGGTAGGAGTCGAGCCCGCGGACCATCCCGAGGAGGACACCGAGGACGATGCCGATCACCGACGCCAGCGCCCACCCGCCGACCGCCCGGACCAGGCTGGGCAGCACGTCGTCGGCGACCGCCTGGGTGAGGAAGAGGGCGGACACCGGCCCGGACAACCAGTTCTCGCGCGCCCGGCCCAGAACGTCGAGCAGCGGCGGGAAGAACGGCGAGTCGATGGCGACGGCCGCGGCCTGCCACACCACGCCGGCTGCCAGGATGACGGCCAGGCTCAACGCGCCCCGCATCCCGAGGGCGCCTCGCCGGAGGGTCGTCGCGATCATGCCTTGCGCTCCGAGTTCTTCCAGAACAGCATCCGCCGCTCGACGTACACCAGGGCGCTGTTGATACCGAGTCCCAGCAGGCCCGTGAGCACGGTCGCCGCGTAGACCGTGTCGGCACCGGCGCCGGTGATGCTGGCCTGGAAGATCAGGGTGCCGATTCCGGCGTCACCCCCGGCGAGGAGCTCCGCACTGATGGCCACGACCAGGACGACGGCCGAGGCGATGCGCACACCCGTGTAGATGTGCGGGGCCGCGCTGGGAAGCGTCACGCGCGTGAGAACTCCCCAGCGGGAGTAGTTGAAGCTGACGGCGGTGTCCTTCGCCGTGGGGTCGACGTCGTGGACGCCGGAGATCGTGTTGAAGAAGATCGGCCAGAACGCGGCGTAGACGGTCAGGACGACCTTCATCTCGGTCCCGGTCCCCAGCATGAGCATGGCGATCGGGATCAGCGCCACGGACGGGATCGGCCGCAGGAACTCCACGAGTGCGCTCGACGCCCGGTAGGCGAGCTCCGAGGTCCCGACGAGGATGCCGACCGGTACGGCGAGCAGCATGGCCAGGGCGAGACCCGCCACCCACGCCAGCAGCGTGGCGGCCGCGTGACCGAGGAACTCACCGTCCAGGAGCAGCTCGCCCGCCCGGACCAGGACCACCGAGGACGGCGGCAGGTAGCTGGGCGGCACGATCCCGCTGCGACCGACGAGCTCCCCCACCACGATGAGCACGGCGAACCCGACCACGCCCTGGAGCCGTAGCCGGAACCGCCGCCGCGGCGGGCGCCCGACGGGTGCCACGCCGGGGCGCCGGAGGGTGGTGGCAGCCATGCTCAGTGCCCGAACGCTTCCACGAGCCACCAGGCGGCGAGATCCTGGCTCGTCTTCGCATCGATGACCAGCGGACGGTCGCGCGGGCCGGCCAACCAGGTCGTGATGATGTCGAGGTCCCGGGCCTCGCGCACCGTGGCCGCCTCGCAGCCCAGCGAGCGGGCCAGGCTGGCGATGTCGACGTCAGGGAACGTGACCGTGTCGAGCTCGTGACCGTCCGGACCGAAGTGGTGAACCTCCGCGCCGTAGCCGGCGTCATTGTACACCACGATCACCATCGGCAGCCGCAGCCTGACCACGGTCTCCAGCTCGGAGACCCCCATGAGGAATCCGCCGTCACCGCACGCGACCACCGGCAGCCGATGGGGCTGGGCCAGGGCGGCGCCGATCCCGGTCGCGAGGCCCAGGCCGATGCTCTGGAACGCCTGGGTGAAGCAGAAGGCGTCCTCGTCGGGCACCCTCAGGTAGGCCGCCGGGTAGCCCATGAAGTTCCCCGAGTCGACCGCGACCACGCGGTCGTCCGGGAGGGCGGCGTCCAGGGTCCTGCTCAGGATCCGCGGGTCGATCCGGTCACCGGTGTGCTCGTCCTCGACCGGGACGTTCGTCCAGTGGCCCCCCGCGGCGATCCGCGCGCCGACGGCGGCGGTGCGGTAGCCCTCGCGTGGCTGCGTGAGGCGCGAGGCGAGGTGCGCTCGGACGGCGGCGGCGGTCGCGGCGACGTCTCCGACCACTCCAAGGTCGATGGCCCGGTGCGCGCCCAACGCCTCGCGTTCGAGGTCGACCTGGACGACGGTGGCCTCCTCAGAGATGAGCTTGCCTGATCGCATCGTCCACATGTTGAGGGCGCAGCCCCAGCCCACGATGAGGTCGGCTCCATGGACCAGGTCCGCCACCTCCGGGGTGGAGAAGCCGCCTACGATCCCCAGGCTCCAGGGATTCCCGGCGAACAGCCCGTTCGCGACGGCGGAGGTCCCGACCAGGGCGCCGACCTCTGCCGCCAACGCCGTCAGCGCCTCGGCGCCCCGCTTGCCGCGAGAGCCGCGGCCTGCGACGAAGACGGGCTTGCGGGCGGCCAGGAGAAGGTCGGCAAGGGTCTGCACGGCTTCCGCGTCGGGCTCGACCGGGGAAGTGCCGCTCGCACGCCGCACCGCATACTCACCGTCGCCCGTGATCTCCTCGGCCAGGATGTCGATGGGCAGGTTGAGCAGCACCGTGCGTCGTTGCTCGCGTGCTTCGTCGAGCGCGGCGAGCGCTTCCGCGACTGCGGTCTGCGCGCTGGTGACGGTGCGCGCGACTGCACCGACCGATGTGGCGAGCTGCTGCTGCTCGATCCAGAAGTTCGAGTGCCGCAGCACTGCCTGCGGCGCCAGCACCAGCATCGGGGTGCGGCTCTTGGCAGCCTCGGCGATACCGGTGACGGCGTTGGTCAGGCCACACCCCTGGTGCACCGACAACACCCCGACCTCGCCGGACATCCGGGCGAAGGCGTCCGCCATGGTGGCGGCCCCGCCCTCGTGCCGCGCTGCCACGAAGCGAGCCCCGGACTGGTTGAGGGCGTTCGTGACGTGGAAGTTGCCGCTTCCCACGACGCCGAATACATGGCTCACCCCTGCTGCTGCTAGGTGCTGGCCGATGGCCTGATCTACGCGCATAGCTCCCCACACGTCATCGTGAATCGGGCGCCGCCGCTACCGCTCTGGGCGGGTGCTGCTGGCATCTTGTGACGGACACTACACAGACGTTTGATCAAATGCTAGTATGTATGTTGATCAAAGGAGACGATGTGGATCTTCCACAGTTCAAGGCCGCCGCAGTCCAGGCGGCCCCGGTGTTTCTCGACACTCAGGCCACCATCGACAAGGCTTGCTCGCTGATCCACGAGGCTAGCCGCGCCGGCGCGCGCCTCATCGCCTTTCCGGAGGTGTTCGTTCCGGGATATCCGTACTGGAACTGGACCAAGACGCCGATCGCCGGCAGCCCCCACTTCGAGGAGCTCGTCAAGGCCTCGATCGTCGTGCCGGGTCCGGAGATCTCCCAGCTCGCCGGCGCCGCCAGGGCCGCCGACGCCTATGTCGTCATCGGTGTCAACGAGCGGCACCCACGATTCCCGGCGACCATCTACAACTCGGTGGTGATCCTCGGCCCGGACGGCAGCCTGCTCGGCGTGCACCGCAAGCTCGTGCCGACCTGGGCGGAGAAGCTGACCTGGACGGGCGGCGACGGCAGCTCACTGCGTACGTACGACACCGCCGTCGGCAACCTCGGCGTGCTGGCGTGCGGCGAGAACACCAACACCTTGGCTCGGTTCACCTTGCTCGCCCAGGGCGAGACCGTGCACGTCGCGAACTACATCGCACTGCCGGTGGCACCGGACGACTACGACATGGTGGAAGCCATCAAGGTGCGTGCGGCCGCCCACTCGTTCGAGGGCAAGGTGTTCACCGTCGTCTCCTGCTCGACGATCACGCCGGAGATCGTCGACGCCGTCGCACACGACGACGAGTCACGCAGGTTGTTGGAGCGTCCACACTCCGCCTTCTCCGGGATCTTCGGCCCGGACGGACGACTCCTCACCGAGCCCTTGATCGACGACGAAGGGATCGTCTACGCAGAGATCGACATCGCGCGGTGCATCCAGCCCAAGCAGATGCACGACATCGTCGGCCACTACAACCGCTTCGACATCTTCGAGTTGCGCGTGAACCGACAGCGCCAGGACCCGATTCTCTGGAGCGGCGAAGCCGCCTGCCCTGACGTGCCAGCAGGAGCAAACGGTGAGCACCGATCGCTCGCCGGCCTGCCGGCGCCAGAAGTTTCACCACCCGACCCGAACGAGCTGATTGGGATGCCCAGGCCATGAGACTTGCGACGTACAAGAAGGACAACGAGGGGTCGACCTCGTGGGGAGTGGAGCAGAGCCCCGGCACCGTCATCGACGGTCCGGCTCTCTACCCCACTCCCGACGAGGCCCCAGCGACACTGCTCGAGCTGATCCAGCACGGCCCCGATGCACTCTCCCGACTCAAGGCGCTGGTGGCGGCTTCCGACCCGGAGACCTCCATGAAGGTCCTCGATCCTGTGCTTCTCGCCCCCCTCAAGCCGGGCAAGATCATCGGTGTCGGCCTGAACTACGTCGATCACGTCGCCGAGTCCAGCCGCAGTCTCGACACCGACGCGTCCCTGCCCACCCGGCCGGTGCTCTTCAGCAAGCCCGGCACCGCGGTCGTGGGCCCCAACGGACCGATCCTGCACAACAGCGAGCTCACCAACCAGCTCGACTGGGAGTGCGAGCTCGCCGTGGTCATCGGCAGGGAGGCTCGCAACGTCGCAGTCGAGGACGCCCTCGACTACGTGTTCGGTTACAGCATCATCAACGACATCAGCGCGCGGGACCAACGTCGCTCCGGCCAGTGGTTCTTCTCGAAGGGGCAGGACAGCTACGCGCCCCTCGGTCCTGCCATCGTCCTGCGCGACGCCGTCACCGATCCGCACAACCTCGACCTGTCGCTCCTCGTCAACGGCGTGCAGATGCAGAACGGCAACACCAGAGACATGCTGTTCAAGATCCCCCAGCTGATCGCGGACATCACGTCCGGCATGACGCTCGAGCCAGGCGACGTGATCGCGACGGGGTCACCGCAGGGCGTGGGTGCGGCGATGGACCCACCTCAGTACCTCCAGCCCGGCGACGAGGTGGTCGCCACCATCTCGGGCATCGGCACCCTCTCCAACTACGTCACGGCCGTGACGGCACCGATCAACCACGTCACGGAGGTGGCGGCACAATGACTCAGACCCTTTACCGCGTCGGGCAGATCGTTCCGAGCTCGAACGTGACCATGGAGACCGAGCTGCCCGAGATGTTCCGTCGCCGCGAGACGTTAAGGCCGGAACGATTCACGTTCCACAGCGCACGCATGCGGATGAAGCAGGTCACCAAGAGCGAGCTCGAGGCCATGGACGACGCCTCGGACCGCTGCGCCGTCGAGCTCTCCGACGCGGCGGTGGACATCATGGCGTACGCCTGCCTGGTGGCGATCATGACCAGGGGTGCCGGCTACCACCTGCAGTCCCAGAGCCGCCTGGAGGAGGCCACAGCGAACAACGGGCGGCCCACCCAGGTGGTGTCGAGCGCGGGAGCGCTCATTCATGGCCTCGCGACCCTGGGCGCACGGAAGGTCGCCCTGATCGCCCCGTACATGATTCCCCTCACCGATGAGGTCGTCCGCTACATCACCGAAGAAGGTTACGAGGTGACCGATCGCCTGGCGTTGGAGATCCCGGACAACCTCGAGGTCGGCCGCCGCGACCCCATGCTCCTGGAGGGTCTCGTGAACCAGCTCGACCATAGCGACGCGGATGTGGTCATACTTTCTGCGTGCGTGCAGATGCCGTCACTCGCAGCCATTCAGGTCGTCGAGGACAAGATCGGCAAACCGGTCATCTCCGCGGCGACTGCCACCACCCACCAGATCCTGCGCTCGCTCGGTCTCGACACCGTGGTGCCTGACGCAGGATCCCTATTGTCTGGACGCTACTGATGTCCCTTGATATCAACACCCCTGAACGCGTCACGACGACGTCGCAGGCGTACAACGCCGTCCTCACCGCAATCCTTGACGGCTCCTTGAAATCTGGTCAGTCGCTCAGCCTCAAGGGGCTCTCCGACAGCTTGGGCATGAGCGCCATGCCCATCCGCGAGGCGCTCCGTCAGCTCGAGGGCATCGGGGTCGTCGAGATCATCCCGCACCGGGGTGCGCGGGTGCGGCCGCTCTCGTTGGACGACCTCGTCGACACCTATGACGCCAGGATCCCGCTCGAGAGAGCCCTTATCCGGCGCACCGCCGCCCGGATGGACGACGCCACGGCAGTCAGGGCACGCGCGGCGTTGGACCGACAGGCCGAGGCACTTGCAACGGGCAACTTCGCGGCCGCGCGCTCGGCCCACGAGGACTTCCACCTGACCCTGTACCGCGCCGCCGAGTCGCCGTGGCTGTTCAGACTGTGCAAGCAGGTGTGGCTGAACAGCGAGCGTTACCAGGCACTGACGATGACGGAGTACGCACACGTGCACGAGAGGCGGCTCGAGCACCAGGCGATCCTCGATGCGTGCCAGACCCATCAGCCGGACAAGGCGGAGAAGGCCCTCGAACGCCACCTGACCCGTACCGTGACGTTCCTCAGCAGCGCGATGGCGAACGAGCACGAAGAAGTCGAGCACCGCACGCTGACGAGCCGGGCGCCGTGAGCCCCTTGTTTCCGCACGGGCGAGAACGGTGGTCGCCACATCCTCGCGTCTATCCGGTCGTTGACGCGACTGATGTGGCCACCACCGTCTCGCAGGTCGACGTCGCGGTGACGTGCGGGGTGGAGGGGGTCTTCCTCATCAACCACGGTGCCGACTACAAGAAGCTGGTGCGGTGCCTTGCCGCGGTGCGGGACGCTCATCCGAGCATCGTGCTCGGCGCAAACTTCATCCGGCTCGGACTCGCGGAATCCCTGAGCACACTGGCCGAGGATCACGATGCCACCGCGTTGGTCGATGCGCTGTGGACTGATGATGCTCGGAAGGAATGGTCACCAGACGGCCTGGACACCATCGCGCTCATGCGCGAGAAGACCGGGTGGCGCGGGGCTCACTTCGGCGGCATCGCGTTCAAGTACCAGGCCCCGGTGAGCGACGCCGAGCTCGAACCGTTGGCCGCGCTGGCAGCGGATCGCACGGACGTGCCCACCACCTCCGGCCCGGGCACGGGCAAGAGCGCCGACCCGTCGAAGCTCGCTGCGATCCGACGAGGTGCGGGCATGACGACGCCGCTCGGCATCGCGAGCGGTGTCACGACCGAGAACATCCACTCGATACTGCCGGTCGTCGACTTCGTCCTCGTCGCCACCGGCATCGCTGCTCCTGACGGTCGCATCTCCCCCACCCGCCTGCGCGAGATGCTGGCAGTGGCAAGCGACGCCGGCTGACGAAGTGGCACGTCGGCGAGCTCGACGCCGCTGACGCGGACTCGCCCGAAGACCTCTACATGCTTCAACCGGTGATCTCGACGTGCTCCAGGTTGACCGTCTGGCCAGTGGCGGCGGACTTCAGCACGGCCTCGACCACGGTGAGGGTGTGCACGCCCTCGGCCATGGTGACGATGCCGCCGCCGTCGCCGTTCAGGGCGTCGCGGAAGTGCTCCTGCTCCACCCGCAGCGGCTCACGCTTACTGATGGCGAAGCGGGTGACGTCCCCCTCCGTCACGCCCCGGAACGCGGCCACCCTCTCCCACTCGGTGGGGATGGTGCCGTTGGCGTAGAACGTCAGGTCCCCCGCGGCGGTGTCCGCCACGAACGCGCCTCGCTCGCCGGTGACGATCGTCTGGCGCTCCTTGCGCGGGGAGAGCCAGTTGACCAGGTGGTTGACGATGATGCCGTTGGCCAGCCGACCGGTCACGGAGACCATGTCCTCGTGCTCGCGGCCCGAGCGGTGCGCCACGTGCGCCGCGACGGTGGCGTACGGGGACTGAGCGATCCAGGCCGTGAGGTCGACGTCGTGAGTGGCGAGGTCCTTGACCACCCCGACGTCGGAGATCCGGCCCGGGAAGGGGCCCTGCCGGGAGGTGGAAATCTGGTAGACCTCGCCGAGCTCGCCGTCCGCGATGCGGCCGCGCAGCTCGAGCAGGGCGGGGTTGCACCGCTCGACGTAGCCGACGGCGCCGACGAGGCCGGCGCCCTCGAAGGCGGCGGCCACCCGGCGGCCGGCGTCGGCGGAGTGCGCGATGGGCTTCTCCACCATGGTGTGCACGCCGGCGGCGGCCAGGGCGAGGGCGACGTCCTCGTGGTAGACGGTGGGCACGGCGACCATCGCGGCGTCGATGCCCGCGTCGATGAGCGCGCCGACGTCGGGGAGCACCTCGAGGTCCTTGGCCACGCCCCAGGCGTCGCCGTTGGGGTCGGCGACGGCGACGAGCTCCAGGCCTTCGGTCTCCCGGATGACGCGGGCGTGGTGGCGGCCCATGGAGCCCAGGCCGATCAGGCCCATACGAACGTTCTGGCTCATCAGGCGCCTGCCTTCACGACGGTGTTCACGGCGGTGACGATGCGGTCCAGGTCCTCCTGGCTGAGCGAGGGGTGCACCGGCAGGGAGATGACCTCGGCCGCGGCCCGCTCGGTCTCGGGCAGCTCCAGGCCCGGCGCGTAGGGGGCGAGAGAGGCCAGGCGGTGGTTGGGGATCGGGTAGTACACGCCCGAGCCCACCTGGTGCTCCTCGCGCAGGGCGGTGACCACCCGGTCGCGCTCCGGGCCCGTGCTGCCGGGGATGCGGATCGTGTACTGGTGGTAGACGTGCACGGCGCCGCCGGCGACCGGGGGCGTGGTGACACCCTGGAGGTTGGCATCCATGAACGCGGCGTTGGCGCGGCGCTCCGCGGTCCAGTCGTCGACCTTGGTGAGCTGGACGCGGCCGATGGCGGCGTGGATGTCGGTCATGCGGTTGTTCAGGCCGACCAGCTCGTTGGCGTACTGGCGCTCCATGCCCTGGTTGCGCAGCAGCCGGACCTTGCGGGCGATCTCGTCGTCCACGCAGGAGACCATGCCGCCCTCGCCGGAGGTCATGTTCTTCGTGGGGTAGAGGGAGAACATCCCGAAGGTGCCGAAGGTGCCGACCTGCTGCTTGTTCAGGCTGGCGCCGTGGGCCTGGGCGGCGTCCTCGAAGACCATGAGGCCGTGGTCGTCGGCGATGGCCTGGAGGGCGGGCATGTTCGCCGGGTGTCCGTACAGGTGCACCGGCATGATCGCCTTGGTCTTGTCCGTGACCGAGGCGCGGACCGACTCGGGGTCGAGGCAGAAGTGGTCCGGCTCGATGTCCGCGAACACCGGGGTGGCGCCGGTGAGGGCCACGGCGTTGCCGGTGGCGGCGAAGGTGAAGGACGGCACGATCACCTCGTCGCCCCGGCCGATGCCCGCGGCGAGCAGGCCCAGGTGGAGACCCGAGGTGCCGGAGTTCACGGCCACGCACGCGTACCCGGGGGTGAAGTGCGCGGCGAACTCCTCCTCGAACGCCTTGACCTCGGGGCCCTGGGCGACCATGCCGGAGGCAAGAACGGCATCGACCGCCCGGCGCTCGTCCTCGCCGATGATCGGCTTGGCCGCGGGAATCATGGGCAGGCTCACTCGGCTGCCACCTCTCTGATCGTGTTCTCGAAGTCTTCGTAGACCTTGCCGGTCTGGGGGCAGCGCCAGCGCTGGGGCGTGGCGGCGGGGCCGCCGTCGAGGCCGGGCGCTTCCGCGGGAACGGGCGCGGCACCGTCGGGGGCTTCCGCGGAAACGGTTGGGCCGCCGTCGTCGAGGGGTTCCAGCCGCACCCCGGCCTCACCGACCCAGCCGATGCGGCGGGCCGGGACCCCGGCGACGAGCGCGTGGGCGGGGACGTCGCGGGTGACGACCGCGCCGGCCGCGACGGTGGCCCAGGCGCCGATGGTCACCGGGGCCACGCACACCGCGCGGGCGCCGATGGCGGCGCCGGTCTCGATGGTCACGCCCACCGGCTCCCAGTCGTGCGCGGACTTCAGGGACCCGTCGGGGTTGATGGCGCGCGGGTACGTGTCGTTGGTGAGGACGGCCGCGGGGCCGATGAACACGCCGTCGGCGAGCGTGGCCGGCTCGTAGACGAGGGCGTAGTTCTGCAGCTTGCAGTTGTCGCCGAGGTGC
This sequence comes from Georgenia yuyongxinii, assembly GCF_006352065.1. Classification (NCBI taxonomy): domain Bacteria; kingdom Bacillati; phylum Actinomycetota; class Actinomycetes; order Allobogoriellales; family Allobogoriellaceae; genus Georgenia; species Georgenia yuyongxinii. The sequence goes on from NZ_CP040915.1 coordinate 3,286,880, forward strand.
ACGCCGGGGCCGATGTAGGCGCCGCGGCCGACGATGCAGTTCTTCCCGAGCCGGGCTCCTTCGCGGACCTGCGCGAGGTGCCAGACCGAGGTGCCCTCGCCGAGGGTGGCGTCGGGTGAGACGTCTGCGGTGTCGACGACGCGGGTGGCCATGCGCTCTCCTCGTGGTGCGGTCTCGCCGCCCGGTCGCCCCCCCGGTTGGGCCGGGGCGGCGTCTTCCGGGCCGGTAAGAACGTTATCCCAGCGGCGTGGGGGTCTGCCGGGGCGAAGGGCCCGGGGCCGACGTGAGTGAGGAAGCGCACGGACCAACGGTCGTGCACGCGGAGCGGGTTCGGTCAGAAATTGGCGCTGAGGGTGCCGACGGCCAGCATCAGGAATAAGACGATGAAGACGACCACGACGGCGATCGAGATGCCGAGGCCGACCCAGCCGAGCACCTTCCCGGCGGTCGCCCGACCACCCGCCTGTTCGGCCTTCTTGGCCTGCCAGATCGCCAGCGGGCCGAAGACGGGACCGAAGGCGACGATGGCGAGGATGCCGAAGACGAGGGCGAGCTGCTCGGCGCTACGCGCCTCCTCGGCCTGCGGGGAGTACCAGAAGGCCGGGGGTGCGGGCGGGGCGCCGTAGCCGTACGGCGGCGGCCCGTACTGGGCTTCGGGTGGTCCCTGCGGGCCGTATCCGGTGGCCGGTCCGGGCTGGGGGTCGGGGCGCGGTGCCACGGGCTGATCGTGCTGGTTCTCGGACATGCTCACCTCTCACGGTTGCGACACATTGTGTCCCTTCTCTCGGGTCACGGGACGACCGTCGACGCGTAGCCGCTCTCCTCCAGCGCGGTGAAGCCAAGGCCGGCCGACGCGTAACCGACCTCGTCGTACGCGGCGTCGGCGCGCTGGGCACCCCACAGGTAGCCGCTGGTGGGGCGGTACACGGTGCCGGGGCGGTCGTCCACGGGGCCGCGGGAGTAGCGGACCACGCGGGCGCCGCCGTCGCGCACGGCCTCGGCGGTGGCGCGGTGGTCCGGGTGGTCGTCGTCGAGCAGGGCGGCCACATAGAACTCCGTGGTGGGGCCGTACTGCGCCGCCAGGTCCTTGACGCGGGCGGTGATGGCGGCCTTGCGGCCGGCGACGGCGCCGTCCTCGAGGCCCAGCCGGATCACCTGCCCGTTGTCGGTGAGGTAGGACCAGGAGGCCACCTGCTCCGCCCGCCGGACCGCCTTCAGCTGGCCGACCGTGAACCCGAACTGCGCGCGGACCGCGCTCGCGCCGCCGTCGGTCACCGCGACGAGGATGAGCCGGTCCCCGCGTTCGACGGCGTAACGGATGTAGCCGGTCAGCCGCAGCGTCTCGTCGTCCGGATGCGGGCTGACGATGACGGTGGTGCGGGGGCCGGCCGCGGTGGCGCGCGGCGGGGCGGAGCCGGTGACGACCAGCAGTCCCAGGCACAGGACCACGACGGCGGAGATGGTGCGACTGAGGTTGTGGCGCATGGCCGCTCCCTGCTCGGGCGGCTCGTCTACGTCCCTGCGCGGCGGGCCGACGCGTGTGAGGTGGGCATCTTCGCGCGCGGACGTGGCGGCCCGAGGCTGTTTGACGAAAAAATGAACGGTTTGCATTTCGGACGGCTCATTCACCACGATGTGCCCGTGACCAACGCGCGCATCGACCCCCGGACCCAGCGCACCCTTCGTGCGCTGCAGGACGGTCTCCGCGAGGTGATGCGCACGACCTCCCCCGCCGACATCGACGTCTCCGCGCTGTGCCGGGTCGCCGGCGTGCACCGCACGACGTTCTACAAGCACTTCGACACCGTCTCGGACCTGGCGGCCACCTTGCTGCGCGACCTGCTGGACAAGGCGGGCTCCTCGAGCGCGCGGTCCCACCAGGGCTTCGGCGACTGGCTGACGTGCGTGCTCGAGCAGGTCGCCGCCGACCGGGCCACCTACCGCCATCTGCTCACCGAGAGCGGGGACCCGGCACTCGCCCGCCTGGTGTGCAGCGAGCTGAACCGGGCCGCTCAGCGCGCGGTGAGGACCGCCGTCGCCAGCGGCACGGACGTCGGCATGGATGAACGGGCGCTCGCCCTGGCGGTGGGCTTCGGCACCTACGGCCTCGTCGAGGCCGTCCTGACGGACGAGGACCTCGACATCCCGGCCACCGTCGAGGGCTTCGTCGCCCTGCTGCCAGGCACCCTGGGTGTCCGGCTCGCCGCCTGAGCCACCGGCGGGAGTGGCAAGGGCCACGCGCGAGGATTGCGGCCGGGGCCGTCCGGGCAGCGATCGGCCTGCGAGAATGACGGCCATGTCCGTGCCACCTTCCCTGCCCGAGGCGTGGCTCGTCATCCCTCTGTACAACGAGGCCCCGGTGATCGGGGACGTCATCGCCGAGGCCCGGCAGACGTTCCCGCGGATCGTGTGCGTCGACGACGGCTCCACCGACGCCTCGGCGGAACGGGCCGAGCGGGCCGGTGCCGTCGTCGTCCGGCACCCGGTCAACCTGGGCCAGGGCGCCGCCCTGCAGACCGGCATCGAGTACGTGCTGTCCCAGACCGACGGGCGCTACGTGGTGACCTTCGACGCCGACGGCCAGCACGACGTCGCCGACGCCGCGGCCATGGTGGGGCTGGCGAAGCAGGAGGACCTCGCCGTCGTGTTCGGCTCACGGTTCCTCGACGAGCGGACCAAGCCCGGCCTGGCCAAGCGGATGGTGCTCAAGACGGCCGTGTGGGTGACGAACCAGTCCACGGGCCTGCGGCTGACCGACGCGCATAATGGGTTGCGGGTGATCCGGCGCGACGCCGCGGCGCAGGTGCACCTGCGCCAGGACCGGATGGCGCACGCGAGCGAGATCGTGACCCAGCTCGGGCGGACGAAGCTGGCGTGGCGGGAGTACCCGGTGCACATCCGCTACACCGACTACTCGCGGGCGAAGGGGCAGCCGTTGCTGAACTCCATCAACATCCTCGTCGACCTGCTCGTGAACTGAAGGGGGCGCCCATGTGGATCCAGCTGCTCCTGCTGCTCGGCATCGCCGCCACGGTGATCCCGCTCACCCGCTCCGCGGGCGCCCGGCACCAGGCCATCCGCCGGCTCCTGCTCGGCGGGTTCGTGCTCCTCGCCGTCTTCGCCGTGCTGTTCCCGTCCGTGCTGACCTCGGTGGCCAACGCCCTCGGCGTGGGCCGCGGGACCGACCTGCTGCTCTACATGCTCGTCATCGCGTTCCTCACCTACGTCTCCAGCAGCTACCGGCGCCTGACCGGGCTCAACCAGAAGCTGACCGTGCTGGCGCGCGAGCTGGCGCTGACGCGGGCGGCGCTGGAGCGGACCGGGGCGCGTGGTGACGCCCTGGACGGTGACGGTGCGGGCGGTGACGGTGACGGTGCCGTTGCCGGTGACGGGGTGGTCCGACCCGATCACGGCGCTGTCCGACCCGACCGCCAGGGCGCCGTCCGACCCGACGGGCGCGCCACCGGCTGACCACCCTCTCGGCCAGTCCTCCAGCCCATTCCCAGCCCCGCTACATAGGATCAACCCTCGTGCCCACCGCGACTCCCCCCATCACCCGCCGCGGCCGCCGTGCCGCGCCGGTCGGTGGGGCGCGGGCCAGGGCGGCCGCCGCGGCGCAGGCCGCGGCCGCGCGTCACGTGCGTGGGACGCCGACCGACCCGCACAACCCCCGGCACGCCGCCCACGGGCTGCGCCGGCACCGAGTGCTCAACAGGGTGGGCATCGGCGCGCTGGCCGCCACCCTGTTCCTGGGCACCGGCGGCGCGCTGGCCTACAACGAGATTCAGGGCAACGTCTCCCGGCACGACATCACCGACCTCCTCGGCGACCGGCCCGGCGGGGCCGCCGAGGCCGCACCCCTGGACCAGAAGGCCGGCAAGCCCATCAACCTGCTGGTCATGGGCTCCGACATCCGGGAGGGCGCCAGCGACGTCGACGGCGCAGGTGCGGCCGGCGCGGTCGAGGGCATGCGCTCGGATACCACGATGATCGCCCACATCTCCGCCGACCGGTCCCGGGTGGAGATCGTCTCCATCCCCCGCGACACCCTCGTGGACATCCCCGCGTGCATGATGCCCAACGGCACCGAGACCGCCGCGCACTCCGACGCGATGTTCAACTCCGCCTTCGCCATCGGCGGGCAGACGGGCGACGTCGGCGCCGCGGCCGCGTGCACCATCCGCACCGTGGAGAACCTCACCGGCGTCCTCATCGACGACTTCGTGGTGGTCGACTTCGCCGGGTTCATCAACGTGGTCGACGCCCTGGGCGGGGTGCCGATGTACGTGCCCGAGGACGTGAACGACCCCGCCGCCGGACTGACCCTCCAGGCCGGCTGCCAGGTGCTCGGCGGGCAGGACGCGCTCGGCTTCGCCCGTGCGCGCAAGTCCCTCGGTGACGGGTCGGACATCTCCCGCATCGGCCGCCAGCAGGAGCTGGTGGCCGCGATCGCCCGCGAGGCGCTGGGCAAGAACCTGCTCACCGACCTGCCGGCGCTGTACAAGTTCCTCGACGCCACCACGTCCACGCTCACCACCGGCCAGTACATCGGCGGGCTGACCACCATGGCCGGCCTCGCGAGCTCGCTGCGCGGCCTGGACGCGGGCGGCATCTCTTTCACCACCATGCCCTTCGACTGGGCCGGCGCGCGCGTGGTCCCCGCCGCCGCGGCCGAGGACCTGTGGGACACCCTGGCCGCGGACCTGCCCATCGAGGCGACGCTCACCGGGACGGGCGAGGCGCCGACGGCGGAGCCGAGCGCGCCGGCCGGTGCCGGCGCTGAGGCGACCGGTGGCGGCACGGGCACCGGGACGCCCGGCGCGGTGACCACGGCGCCGGACGACGGCGTCGCGAGCGCGGCGCCGACACCCCAGGCCGAGCCCACCGTGCCGACCTGCACCAAGTAGGCCGTCAGGCAGCACAGGCCGGTATAGCCGCACTATAATCTCGCGCGTGGACGGGAATGCCTTGCGAGAGCTGCGCCGAAGCTTCGGACTCACGCAGGCGGAAGTCGCACGTGCCGCCGGCATCCATCAGCCGGACCTGTCGAACATCGAACGCGGCCGGGAGCTGCGGCCCCGGATGTTGGACGCGATCCGCGACGCGATGTACTCCCTCGTGCCGCCGTCGGTCGTGCTCGACCGGCACCGTGAAGAGCTTCGTCGGGTGCTGACGAGCATGGGTGTGAAAAACCCACGAACCTTCGGCTCCGTCCTGCACGGCACCGACCGGCCGGGCAGCGACATCGACATCCTCGCCGAGCTACCCACGGGAGCTGGGCTGCTCGAGCTCGCAGAGATCACCGACGCGGCGCACGACGTCATGAGAGTGCCGGTCGACATCTTGCCCGACGATCCGCGCAACCAGCACGCCCTGGCATCCGCCAGGTCGGAGGCAGTTCCGCTGTGAGTCGGTCCACCGAGCGCGACCACAAGCATGTGCGAGACATGCTCGCCCACATCAGTGACGCCGACGAGATCGTCCGGCGCGGTGAATCGGAGTTCCTCGACGAGCGGTCGGCTCTGCTGTTCCGCGCGGCGAAGTCGATCATCATCGATCTGTCGTCAGCCGCGGACCGGGTCTCCGACGAGTTCAAGGAGGATCACCCGGAGGTCCCCTGGTCGGCGATCCACCGCATGCGCAGCCTCCTGGCGCACCATTACGACAACATCCAACGCCCGATCGTCTGGGACACCCTGATTGGGAACCTGCCCTTGGTACGCGATGCCCTTGGGGAAGCGATCAAGTAGCGGACGGACAGCCTCGAGGCCGGCACGAGCGACGACCCCGCAGGGCCCGTCGACGACACGACGCGGCCCAGGAACGACACTGGATGAAGCCGATCGCGGATCGCGACTAGGATCACGGCGGTCCCGCACGAGCGTCCTGCTCGCTGCGGCTCGGCGGCGCATGAGGGAGCGACGATGGGACGTGATGAGCGCGACGTTCCGCCCAGCTACTCCCCCGGTTCGTCGGGCCGCCGGCCCGCCGCGCGCGGCGCCCGGCCCGTCGGGCCCGATCAGGGACCGGCCGTGCCGCGCCCCCGCCGGCAAGCCGGGGCGAGCCAGCCCCGTCCCGATGCCCCGGTGCGGCGCCGGTCGGTGCGCGAGCAGTCCGCGCGGGCCGGCGCGGGCTACGACGGCCAGCCGCCGCCGTCGTATGCCCCGGCGAACGGCGGGCACGCTCGCAGGGCCGGCGCTCGCGACGCCGCCGAGCACGACCCCACGGCGACCCGCGTGGACCCCGGCCGAACGGCACGGAGCGGAACACCACGCACTGCTGCCCCCGCCACCGCGCCGCACGCGCCCGGGAGGCGTCGGCGTCGGCCGCTGCGTACCGTCCTCGTGGTGCTGCTCGTGCTGCTCATCGCCTGGCCCGTGGGACTGCTGGTGTGGGCGAACGGGAAGATCCAGCACACCGAGGCGCTCTCCGGCGCGCCGAACACCCCGGGCACCACCTACCTGCTCGCCGGGTCCGACTCCCGCGCCGACGGCGCCGTGGCCGACCCCACCGAGGGGCAGCGCTCGGACACGATCATGGTGATGCATGTGCCCGCCTCCGGGCCGGCCGCGCTCATCTCCCTGCCTCGCGACACCCTGGTGGAGATCCCGGGCGGGGGGCTGAACAAGCTCAACGCGGCGTACTCCCAGGGCGGGGCGCCGCTGCTGGTGGAGACGGTCGAGGGCCTGACCGGGCTGACCATGGACCACTACGTCGAGATCGGCATGGGCGGGGTGCGCGACGTCGTCGACGCCGTCGGCGGGGTCAACCTGTGCCTGGACTACGACGTCGTCCACGACGAGTTTAGCGGGCTCGAGTGGGTCGCCGGCTGCCACCAGGCGGACGGCACCACGGCGCTGGCGTTCGCGCGGATGCGCTACTCCGACCCCCAGGGCGACATCGGTCGCGGCGAGCGGCAGCGGCAGGTGATCGGTGCGGTCGTCAAGGAGGTGGCCAAGCCCGCCACGCTGGTCAACCCGGTGGACCAGGTGCAGCTGATCGACGCGGGGACGAACGCGCTCGTGGTCGACACGGACACGGGGATCATCGACCTGGGCCGGATGGCGCTGGCGTTCCGGGGCGCCACCGGGCCGGACGGGATCGTCGGGGCCCCGCCCATCGCGAGCATGGATTACCGGCCGGGCGGCGGGCTCGGCTCGACCGTGCTGCTGGACCAGGAGAAGGCGCCGGCGTTCTTCCAGAAGCTGCGGGACGGGGAACTGACCGCGGCTGACGTCGAGACGCCGTGAGGTGGGTCGGCGGTACGTCATCGGGGCAGCGCCGGCGGCGGTCGCGCGTCATCGGGGCAGCGCCGGCGGCGGTCGCGCGTCATCGGGGCAGCGCCGGCGGCGGTCGCGCGTCATCGGGGCAGCGCCGGCGGCGGTCGCGCGTCATCGGGGCAACTCCGTCGTGCATAGCCTGACGGAAGTACCCCGTTATAAGTCCTCTGCCCGAACGCACAGCGGCCTCGGTGAGACGCGGGTGCATCCCGACACTCATATGTGACGCACATCACAATTGTGCCGTCCGTATCGGTTCCATGTTGCTGGTGTGACAGATGAGAATGACGGGTATGAGTGTTTACCCGTCCGTCTCGCTTTCGGCGCGCCCGTGAACGGGCGCCTGCGAGCCCTCGCTGTCGCCGCGGCGCTCGCGCTCGGCGCCACACCCGCTTCTCTAGCAGTGGCCCCGAACGCGCAAGCCGCACCGACGACCATCGCCTCAACGCGGCTGGCCGGGGACGACCGATATGCCACCTCGGCCGCCATCTCGGCGGCAAACTTCAAGCCGGGCGCTGCCGTGGCCTACGTGGCCAGCGGACGCGACTTCCCCGATGCGCTCTCAGGTGCCGCAGCCGCGGGCACGCAGGGCGCACCGGTGCTCCTGACCACACCGACCGCCCTCCCGGAGGCCGTGCGCGCCGAGCTGGCGCGGCTCAGGCCGAAGTCGATCGTCGTGCTCGGCGGCGAGGGCGCGGTGAGCGAGGTGGTGCGCGAGGGGCTGCAGGCGCTCACCACGGGCGTGGTCGCCAGGCTCGCCGGCACCGACCGGTACGCCACCTCGGCGGCCGTCTCCGCGGCGACCTTCCCGCGGGACGTGGCGGTGACCTACGTGGCCACCGGCCGCGGATTCGCCGACGCCCTCTCCGGCGCGGCCGCTGCGGGCGCGAAGGACGCACCCCTGCTGCTGGTGCCGGGCTCGTCGGTCACCGCGGAGGTCCGCACCGAGCTTGCGCGGCTCAGCCCGGACCGGATCGTCGTGCTGGGCAGCACGGGCGCCGTGTCCGCGGGCGTCGAGGCCGAGCTGGCGGCGTTCGCGCCCGCAGTGGACCGCCTGGGCGGCGCCGACCGGTACGCCACCTCCGCAGCCGTCTCGGCGGACAGCTTCCCCGCCGGCGTTCCGGCCGCGTACCTGGCCAGCGGCCTCGACTTCCCCGACGCGCTCGCCGGCGCCCCGGTGGCCGGGCTCGTCGGCGGGCCGGTGCTGCTGGTCCCCGCCAGCATCCCCGCTGCCGTGCGCACCGAGCTCACCCGGCTCTCCCCCGGCAAGGTCGTGGTGCTCGGCGGGCCGGGCGCCGTGAGCACCGCCGTCGTCCAGCAGGCCGTCGGGCACGACGAGATCGGCCGGATCGCCGCCGCCTACACCGCGCCGCCACTAAGCAAGGGTGCCGGCGCCAAGTCGCTGGCCTGGGCACACACCCAGCTGGGCGTGCCGTACAAGTGGGCGGGCACCGGCCCGGACACGGGCGGGTACGACTGCTCCGGGCTCGTCATGAAGGCGTACGAGGCGGCGGGCGTCACCCTGACCCGGACCACCCGGCAACAGTGGGCCTCCACCACCCGGGTGGCGCTCGAGGACCTTCAGCCTGGCGACATCGTGTTCTGGTCGAGCAACGGGCAACCGTCCGGGATCTACCACAACGCCCTCTACGCCGGGAAGGACCCGGTGACGGGCAAGAGCATGCGCCTGCAGGCACCGTCGCCGGGCAAGTTCGTCGAGCTGGTGCCGATGCTCGAGGCGAACCTGCTGCCCTTCGGGGGACGGATCGGGTGACCCGCACCCGCGCGACAGGTGTTGCCGAACTGAGACCCTCCCCGAACCGCAATCCCCGCCGGGGCTGCCACGCACGGCGGTAAGTTCCCACCTCCAGGTCGCAGCTTCGCGTTCCGGAGGAGCTCATGTCTCGACGCATCCGACCGCTCGCGGCCGCCACCGCACTCAGCGTCGCCGGGGCCCTCGGGCTCCTCACGGGACCGGCGGCGGCACCCGCCGCAGCGGCCACGTGCAGCAGCGGCTACGTGGCGCTGACGTTCGACGACGGCCCCCGGGCGGTCACCACCGGCCAGGTGCTCGACGCACTCAAGGGCCGCTCGGTGCGCGCCACCTTCTTCGTGGTCGGTCAGAACGTGGAACGGCTCCCCGCGCTCGTGCGACGCGCGGTGGCCGAGGGACACCGGGTGGAGAACCACAGCTGGGCGCACGAGCGGCTCACCGACCTCAGCGCCGCCGGGGTGCGGACCTCCCTGAGCCGGGCCGACCAGGCGGTGCGCAATGCTGGAGTGCGCGGCACCCGCCTGTTCCGGCCGCCCTACGGCCTCACGAACGCGACCGTGCGCAGTGTCGCCGCCGACCTCGGGCTGCGTCAGGTGCTGTGGAGCGTGGACCCGACCGACTACGCCACCGGCACCACCTCGGCGCAGATCCGCGACCGAGTCCTCGGCGGCCTGGCCGCCGGCGCCGTCGTCCTCCTGCACGACGGCGTGGTCAACTCCCCCGCCACCGTCGGCGCGCTGCCGGGCATCATCGACGGCGCCCGGGCGCGCGGCTTCTGCTTCGGGGTGCTCACCGACTCCGGCGCGGTGGTCCCACCGGCCACCCCCACCCCGACGAAGGTGACGTTCTATCTCACCGACACGTGGGGTCCCGGCACGAAGTACACCTTCGCCTACGGCCGCCCCACCGATGCGGCCTATACGGGCGACTGGGACGGCGACGGCCGGGACTCGCTCGCCGTGCGTCGTGACGCGACGCTCTACGCCAAGAATGCGCTCGGAGCCGGGGCGGCCGACGTCGCCGTCACCTACGGACGGTTCGACGACGCCGTGGTCGTCGGCGACTGGGACGGCGACGGCCGAGACACCCTCGCCGTGCGCCGGGGCAGCACCTACCACCTGCGCAACTCCCTCACGCCGGGCCCGGCGGACGCCGTCGTCACCTACGGCCGGACGGCCGACACGGTGCTGGTGGGCGACTGGGACGGCGACGGCCGAGACACCCTCGCCGTGCGCCGCGGCAGCACCGTCTACGTGCGGAACTCCCTGTCCGACGGGCCGGCCGACGTCGTCGTCACCTACGGCCGGTCGACGGACACGGTGCTCGTCGGGGACTGGAACGGCGACGGCCGCGACACCCTCGCCGTGCGCCGCGCCAGCACCTACTACCTGCGCAACTCGCTGACGCCCGGGGATGCCGAGGTGGTCGCCACCTACGGGAGGTCGACGGACCAGGCGCTGGTTGGGGACTGGGACGGCGACCGCGGCGACACGCTCGGGGTGCGCCGGCTGGAGTAGGGCGGCCGCGGGCACCCGGCACCCGGCACCCGGCACCCGGCACCCGGCACCCGGCACCCGGCACCCGGCACCCGGCACCCGGCACCCGGCACCCGGCACCCGGCACCCGGCACCCGGCACCCGGCACCCGGCACCCGGCACCCGGCACCCGGCGGAGGTTCGCACACGCGGGAGTGTCGGGACCGCTGACACTGCGCCCGGAAACCCGAACCTAGGTCAGAGGTGCCGAACTTACGCAAAGCTGACAGAGGTTCAGCAGCGCCGGCGCCAGATCGGAATTCCTGGCAGGTCCCCGTCGGGCGACTCGACCGGTACAGCAACGCACAGGGCCTCAGTCACCTAGGTGTCACGGCGGCCGGCGGCGACGACCTACTGCAGCATCGTGCGGTCGTCGAGACCGGCGCCCTTGATCTTCTCGAACTCGTGCAGCAGGTCCGGCACGGTCGCGCGGGACTTCGCCTCGGCGTCGAGGTCGAGGATGATCCGGCCGGCGTGCATCATGACCAGCCGGGTGCCCAGGCGCAGCGCCTGCTCCATGTTGTGGGTGACCATCAGCGTGGTGAGGTGATGGCGCTCGACGGCCTCCGCCGTCAGCCGGGCCACGAGCTCGGCGCGCTGGGGGTCCAGGGCAGCGGTGTGCTCGTCGAGGAGCAGGATCTTCGGTTCGCTGAAGGTGGCCATGAGCAGGGAGAGCGCCTGGCGCTGCCCGCCGGAGAGCATCCCGACCTTGGCCTTCAGCCGCGACTCCAGCCCGAGCTCGAGCGTGGCGAGCTCGCGGGCGAACAGCTGCCGTTTGGCGGCGGTGACGCCGCGGCGCAGCCCCCGGCCCTTGCCGCGCTCGTAGGCCATCGCGAGGTTCTCCTCGATGGTCATGTGCGGCGCGGTGCCGGCCATCGGGTCCTGGAAGACCCGGGCGACGTCGCGGGCGCGCTGGTGGTCGGCCAGGGCGGTGACGTCCTTGCCGTCGATGGTCACCGCGCCCGTCTCCGGGCGCAGCTTGCCGGCGGCGATGTTGAGCAGCGTGGACTTGCCGGCGCCGTTGGAGCCGATGACGGTGACGAAGTCGCCGGGTTCGAGGGTGAGGGTGACGCCCTGCAGTGCGGCGCGCTCGTTGGCGGTGCCGGCGAAGAAGATCTTGGTGACGTCGTCGAGGCGCAGCATCAGGCGTCCACCTTCACCTTCGTGCCGGCGGTGTGGGTGCGGCGCAGGCCGAGCCGGCTGTTGAGCCACCGGAACCCGCTCCACTGGGGCAGGATCAGCGCGGCCACCACGAGCACGGCGGAGACCAGCTTCATGTCGGTGGGTTCGAGCCCGACCATGAGCGCCACCTGGATGACCTCCCGGTAGAGCACCGAGCCGAGCACCACGGCCAGTGTGGAGATGAAGATGGTCCGGGCCCCGAAGACGGCCTGGCCAATAATCACCGAGGCCAGGCCGGCGACGATGAGACCGATGCCCATGCCGATGTCGGCGAAGCCCTGGTACTGGGCGATGAGCGCGCCGCACAGGGCGACCAGGCCGTTGGACAGCGCCAGCCCGAGGACCTTCATCCGGTCGGTGCTCACGCCGAAGCTGCGGATCATCTCCTCGTTGTCACCGGTGGCCTGCATCGCCAGCCCGAGGTCGGTGTGCAGGAACCAGTCCAGGAGGAGCTTAAACACCAGCGCGACGACGGCGAAGAGCGCCACCGACACGGCGCTGCCCATGAGGCCGCCGTCGCGCAACGGCGTGATCAAGGTGTCCTCACGCAGGAGCGAGAGGTTCGCCTTCATGCCCATGATGCGCAGGTTGATCGAGTACAGCGCGATCTGGGTGATGATGCCGGCGAGCAGCGGATTGATCTTGCCCTTGGTGTGCAGCAGCCCGGTGACCGCCCCTGCCGCCAGGCCCGCGGCGATGGCCGCGAGCGTGGCGAGCAGGGGGTTGGTGCCGCCCACGATGAGGATGGCGGCGACGGCGCCTCCGGTGGTGAAGCTGCCGTCGACCGTCAGGTCCGGGAAGTCGAGGATCCGGAAGGTCAGGTAGACCCCCAGGGCCATCAGCCCGTAGATCAGTCCCAGCTCGAGGGCGGCGATCATCCGCGGTCCTTACTCCTGCACGACGACGTCGGCGCTGTCGAGCAGCTCCTGCGGGATCGTCACGCCCATGCGCTCGGCCGCCGTCGGGTTGACGTACAGCTTCAGGTCGGTCGGCTTCTCGATCGGCATCTCGGCCGGGTCGGCGCCCTCGTCGAGGATCTTCACCGCCATGAGGCCGGTCTGGTAGCCGAGCTGCTCGTAGTCGAAGCCGTAGGTGGCGACGCCGCCGTTGGTGACGGAGTCACCCTCGCCGACGACGACCGGCACCTGCTTCTCCTCGGCCACCTGGACCAGGGCGTCGAGCGCGGAGACGACGTTGTTGTCGGTGGGGACGTAGAACGCGTCGACGTCGAGGGAGTTCGCGGCCTGCTGCACCTCGCCGGAGGTGGTGATGGTGGCTTCCTCGAGGGTCAGGCCGAGCTTCTCGGCGGCCTCCTTGGCCAGGTCCACCTGCACCTGGGAGTTGATCTCGCCGGAGGAGTAGACGACGCCGACGGTCTTGGCGTCCGGCGCGAGCTCCTTAATGAGGCCGAGCTGCTCCTCGACGGCGTTCAGGTCGGAGGTGCCGGTGATGTTGCCGCCCGGGGCCTCCCAGCTGTCCACCAGGCCGGCCTCGGCGGGCTCGGTGACGGCGGTGATGAGGATCGGGATGTCGGTGATCGCCTGCGCGGCGGCCTGCGCCGTCGGGGTGGCGATGGCCAGGACGAGGTCCTTGCCGTCCGAGGCGAACTTGTTCGCGATGGAGGTGGCGGTGGCCTGGTCGCCCTGGGCGTTCTGCTCGTCGTAGGTGACGTTCTCACCCTCGACGTAGCCGTTGTCCGCCAGCGCGTTCTTGAAGCCCTCACGGGCGGCGTCGAGGGAGGTGTGCGAGACGATCTGGGTGATGCCGATCTCGACGGTCTCCTGCTCGCCACCGGCGGCGTCGGTGCCGTTGGCCTCGGAGTCGCTGCTGCAGGCGGCCAGGGTGAGGGCGGTGGCCGCGAGCGCCGCGCCAAGGATGCTCGACTTCGAGCGCTTCATGGGGTTCCTTCCGGGACGAGCTGACGGGCCGGCTGGGCCCTTGGGGTCGGGGCGCCGGCTGGAGGGTGGCGCCGGGGCCGTCCGGCCCGCTGTGACCGCAGAATCTAGTGCACGCGTCCACGTGTTGGTACCAGCGTCTCAGGTTGTGGTTTGACCTCGCGCGGCCGCGACTACGGCGGCGGCCCGCTCGCCGCTGCTGCGCTGAGAACGGTGTTGCTCCACCCAGGCTGTCAGCCGCGCGCTCGTGGCGCCGTCGTCCGCTCGCTCGAGGGCCTCCGTCATCGCCTCAACGACCGCATCGACATCGTAGTCGGTGACCCAGCCGAGCCGGTGGTCCCGCACGTCTGCGGCGGCGGGGCCGACGCCGGCGTAGATCACCGGGGTGCCGCTGGCCAGGGCGGCGAGGATCTTCGTCGGGTAGGCGAAGTCGTAGCCCTGTCCCGGCACGATGCTGACCACCGCGGCGACGGCGCCACGCTGCCAGCGGGCCGCCTCGACCGGCGGAACGGCGTCGCGGAGCTCGACGGCGCCGGAGGGTAGATGTCGGGCGAGCTCGCCGATGTGCTCCCATGCGCTGCCTTGGCCGATGTAGACGAGCCGAGCGTCGGGCACACGGGCGAGGACCTTCGGCATGGCGCGGGCGAAGATGTCCGCGCCCTGCCACTCGGAGGCGGTGCCGGCGTAGAGCAGGTAGGGGCCGGGAGCCGCGGCGTCGCCGTCGGGACGGAAGATCGCAGTGTCGACGCCGTTCGGCACGACCTCGACGTGGGTGGCGCCGAGCTGGCGCACGCGGTCGGCGACGCCGTCGGAGACCGCGATCACCCGGGCGGCGCCGCGCAGCACCCAGGCCTCGAGCCGTCGCAGCAGGGCGACGACGATCTTCGGTGCACCGGTCTGGGCGGCGGCGTCCGACCAGACGTCGGCCGCGTAGTACACGTACGGCGTGCGGCGCAGCGTGCTCATGACGCGGACCACGGCGCCGGTCGTCGGGGGTGGCTCGACGACGACGACGTCTGCGCGAGTCACGGCCAGGCGCACGGCGAGCGGCACGTCGAAGCTCAGGTACTGCAGGTAGCCGCGCACGTAGCCCTGCTTGTCGCGCACGACAGGCCAGCGGGAGACGGCGACGCCGCGTGCCGATTCCGAGCGGGCGCTGGCGCGGACCCCGCCGGCGCTGGCGCGGTCCCCGCCGGTGCTGGCACGGCCCTCGGGGACGCGCGTGGTGAGCACCCGGACGTGGTGACCCGCGCGGGCGAGGGCTTCCGCCAGCGACTGCAGCCGGAAGGACGCCGCGGCGGGCTCGGGGGTGAAGATCCTGGTCGCCAGGACGACGCGCACGGTCGGTGATCCTTCGGTGGGGGCAGGTGACAGGGGCACGTTACCCACCGGCGGGTGCCGGGGGCCCATCCGCCCGCTGGTGACCGGCGCCTGTTGGTGACGGGCGCCCGCTGGTGACCCGCGCCCGTTCGTGACCGGCGCCCGACGACCGGGTCGAGATGTCTCGGTCAGGTCACGATCGGACGAGATTGCCCCGAAAGGGGTTCCCGTTACGGACGAGGGGTGCATGATGAGAATGAGTAAGGCGCACCCTGCTGGGGGTAGGAGGTCAGAAATGACTCCCCAGCAAGGTGCGCCTTTGCGTCGCTCGTGACGTGACACCAGCCTGCCTTGGCGGGCCAGGTGGATGCAACATCTACGGGCGTAGAAATTGTCCTGAACGGCCCGAATGGCGTGTGGATCGCCTCACGTCGAGCACGACCTCACGTCGAGCACGCCCCTCGCGTCGGTCTCCCCCGCTGACGCACGAACGCCCCACCTCCGCCGTGGCGGTGGTGGGGCGTCGGTGCGGTGTGTCGGTCAGTCGCAGCTGAAGCTGAACCGCTGGGTGTTGTACAGCCCGTTGTCGGTGGCGATGGTGCCGGTGGCCACGAAGCGCAGGTCGGGGTGCAGGATGTTGGCGCGGTGCCCCGGCGAGTCCATGTAGGCGGCCATGGCGGACTCCGGCGAGGCGGCCGTGTCCGAGGCCCAGTAGATGTTCTCGGCCCAGCCGCCACTGCAGCCGCCGGCCGCGGTGTCGGCGTCCATCGTGCCGTCGCTGGCGTGCTGGAAGGCGCCGGTGCTGTTCATCCAGCCCGAGTGGGCCAGCGCGCCCGCGCGCAGCCCGCCCCAGTACTTCAGCGGGGCGACGCCCGCCGCGGCCCGCTCGGCGTTGATGATCGCGGCCATCCGCTGGTCAAAGGAGTCCTGGACGCCGCCGGCAGCAGCCACGGTCGGCGCGGGCGCGGGCTTCGCCGGGGCGGTGGGCGCCGCACGTTGAGGCTCGGGGGCTGGGGCCGCTGTCGTCGGTTCCGGCCGCGCCGTCGTCTCCGGCTCGGCGGTGTTCTCGGCCGTGGGCTCTGGAGCGGGAGCCGTCGTCGGCGCCGGCTCGGCGATCTCGAGGGGCGCCTTCGTGGGCTGCTCGGTCGGCTCGGCGGGCGACTTCGCGGTCGGTGCGTCCGTCGCCTCGGACGAGGCGCCGTAGCGACCCGGCTTTAGGAGGTCGGTGACGGCCGCGGGCTTTTCCGCCGGTGCGGACACCGCCGGAAGCTCGGCCTTCCCGGGCCCGCTGAGCGGCAGCTCGATGGCACCGGCGGAGATGGTGGCGGCCAGACCGATGCCCACCGTCAGGCCGACGGCCACGACGGCGCGCTTCCTGATGGCAACACCGCGCTTCTTCACACGCATGCCGTGTTTGCTCCTTGTGTCGTCCGTTGGGCCACCCGAAAGGTTAGGTGGCGAACAGCCGTCCGATAAACCTGGAGGCGGCTCACGAGGAAAAGATCACAGTTTCGTAACGTCGGTGTGGTCGCCAACGTCCGATTGGCGGTGCTCGGCCCCACCGGACGCGGCCGCCCGGAACGTGGTTGGCTTCGACCATGGACCCGACCACGAGCCATGTCAACGACACCGAGGTCGTCCGCCGGCTGCTCAGCACGCCGGGCCGGTGGGCCGTCGTGGGCCTCTCCGAGAACCCGGCCCGCACGGCGTACGAGATCGCCGAATACCTGCAGCGGGACCTGGGCATGAAGATCGTCCCGGTTCACCCCAAGGCCGACACGGTGCACGGGGAGCCGGGCTACCCGACTCTCGCCGACGTGCCCGGCGCCATCGACGTCGTGGACGTCTTCGTGCGGTCCGCGCTCGCCGGGGCCGTGGTGGACCAGGCGATCGCCGTCGGCGCGAAGGCGGTCTGGCTGCAGCTGGGCGTGATCGACGAGGCCGCCGCCGCGCGGGCCACGGAGGCGGGCCTCGACGTCGTCATGAACACCTGCCCCGCCATCGAGGCGCCGCGGCTCGGGATCGCCTGATCAGCCAGGGCGTTCGTCCCGCCGAGCTCTCTCCGCA
This sequence comes from Georgenia yuyongxinii, assembly GCF_006352065.1. Taxonomy (NCBI): domain Bacteria; kingdom Bacillati; phylum Actinomycetota; class Actinomycetes; order Allobogoriellales; family Allobogoriellaceae; genus Georgenia; species Georgenia yuyongxinii. The sequence continues at coordinate 3,303,933 of NZ_CP040915.1, forward strand.
TCGCTCTCGAAGATCGAGAGCGATGGTGCCGGCGCCGCACCCGCGAGGTCACACCTCGAGGACCAGCAGGAGCTCGGCTAACCCGTCGAAGTCATGCGCGTTCCGCGTGACCAGCGGAAGGTCCTCGGCGACGGCGACCGACGCGATGAGAAGGTCGGCGAAGCGTCGCGGTGGCCGCCGCCCGCGCGCGAATACCGCGGCGTACACCCGGCCATATGCACGAGCCGCTTCGATGCCAAAGGGCAGCGGGTCGAAGGCAGCCTCCGCTCGCTGAAGCCGGTCCTGCCGCCGGGCGCGCTCGGCTGCATCGGTCGCGGCCGACGGTCCCGCTGCGAGCTCGGCCATGGTGACCGCCGAGATGGCGACCTGCTCGGGCAGCCGCTCCGGATCCAATGATTCGAGGCCGATTACCACGGAGGTGTCGAGCAGACCCCGTGCGAGCCGCTCAGGCACTGGGATCGATGTCCTGCTCGACGACCTCATCGAGGTCCTGCTTCATCCGCTCCCAGTCGACACCCGGAGCGTGACGGAAGATGTCGATCGCCGCGCGGGAATCGATGAACCGCTGGCGGCGCAGCGGGCGCAGCTCTCCGACCGGATGGCCGTGGCGGGCCACAGTGAACGTCCGCCCTTCCTCGAGGGCGCGCATGATCCGACCGCTGTCGTTGCGCAGCTCGCGCTGGCTGATCTGCTCACTCACGGCTGGAAGCGTAGCGGAGCGTGCTACAGCTCGCAGGACTAGCTGTGGACGGTTGACCGATTCGTCCGCGGCGACAGGGCTGGCCGGGCCCGCCGCAAGGAAGTCTCAACCGAACGACGCATGCGCGGGCTGAGCCGCTTCTCCAGGGCGTGCAGCCCGATCGCCAAGACCACCGCGAGGGCACAGGCGGCGGCGAGGACCACCCACCGGTTGGCATGCGGGGCGAGCAGGTCGATCGCCCACCAGCCCCAGTACTCGTGGATGAGGTACAGCGGGTAGGTCAGTGCGCCGAACGTCATGAGCCACGGCGCCCGCAGGTGCTGCACGCGGGTCAGCGCGATGACGGCGATCGCCGCGAAGCAGCCCGCGGTGAGCACCCCGAGCACCCACGGGTTGGGGGTGAAGACGGTGTTGGTGGTCACCGAGGTCATCTGCCACGGGACCGTGTTGCGCACCGCCAGGCCGACGTTCATGACCACCAGGAGCCACGGCACGACCGCGTGGCCCTCGCGGTGCATGAGGTAGAGGAGCATGCCGCCGGCGAAGAAGGGGGCGTAGCCGTCGGCCAGGGCGGTGCTGGCGTGCTCCCACCCGAGCTCGAGCGCCACCTGCGCGACCACCGGCCACAGCGCGCACAGCCACAGCAGCCGCTTCCGGGTGATCCCCCACTCCACGAGCAGCACCATGATCAGGTAGAACCGCAGCTCCACCCACAGGGTCCAGTACACGCCGTCGACGTGCCGGACGTCGAAGAGCTCCTGGAGCATGGTGAGGTTGACCAGCGCCTCGTGGACGCTGATGTCCTTCCCGGCGGGCCAGATAAACAGCAGCAGCACCGAGGTGGCGACGACGGCGATCCAGTACGGCGGGTACAGCCGGGCGAGCCGGGAGGCGACGACGTACGGCACGTCCCGGCCCCAGGCGGTCATGAGGATCGCGAAGCCGGAGACGACGAAGAACAGCTCTGGGCCGAGCACGGCGTAGATGAGGACCGGGCCGGTCTCGGGGAAGACGTGTCCGGGGTCGTCTCCCCACACCTGCGACCAGCGTGCGGTGAAGTGGTAGAGCATGACGCCGACGGCGGCGAGGAACCGGATGCCGTCGATCGCGTAGAGCCGAGGACGGTCGTACGCCGTCATCCTTGGGTGTTTACCCAGGTCAGGCGTCGACGTGCGGAGGCGGAGCGTGGTTGCCATTCATTCCACGCTAGGTGCGGCCCTACGGACCTGCCACCGGAATATCACGATTCGGTCACGGTGGAGCGGGGCGGTGCGCCGCGGCGGCGATGCCGATGAAGTCGGCCACGCCGAGACCACGCGCACATCGGGGAACATCCGTCAGGGCTTGCCTGACGGATGTTCCCCGCGGCGCCGGGAACGGCGCCGTTCCCGGCGCCGAAGACGTGCACGGCGCGGTTCCGGAGCCCGGAAGCGGGCCCGCAGTGCCCAGAGCCGCGGCGACGCCCCCGCCCGTCCCGCGGTCCCGGGCCGGACGAGGGCGCCGTTTCGAGGCTAATTCGGTCTGCGTTGTTTGGCTACTTGTGACGCCGGAGCCGGTACGGCGTGGGCTTCACAGAGCGTCACCGAGCGTCACCGAGCGCCACCGGCGTGCGCTTCATCTCAGCGCTGCGCGAGGTCGACGCCCGCCTTGTCGGCCAGGACCTTGACAAGAGCAGAAGCGTTGAGCTCGCCGAGCCCCTCCGCCGCGGCGATCTCCAGCGTCTCGGCCGCCACCCACGCCCCGGGCACCGGCGCGCCGACCTGCTTGGCGAGGTGCCCGATCAGAGCGACGTCCTTGCGCATCAGGTGCAGCGCGAAAGCCGGCGAGTAGTCGTCCTTCAGGATCGAGGCGCCGACGCCGTCGTAGATCGGGGTGCGGAAGTCCGTCACGGCGACGACGTCGAGCACCTTGCGCAGGTCGAGCCCGGCAGCCCGGGCGAGGGTGAGGCCCTCCCCCAGGGACTGCAGCTGGGCTGCGACGAGCAGGTTGCCCACGAGCTTCATGCGGGCGCCTGAGCCCGCCGGCCCCATGTGGTGCACCGACTCGCTGACGGCATCGAGGACGGGACGCACCCGGGCGACCGTCTCGTCGTCGCCGCCCACGACCACCCACAGCCCGCCGGCCTCCGCCTCGCCCTTCGACCCGAACACCGGGGCGTCGAGCATCGCGATGCCACGCTCGGCGTAGGCCGCGTGCTCCTCGTCGCTGAGCGACGCGCTGATCGTGGACATGTCGACGACGACGGTGGGTGCCTCGACGTGGGCCAGCACGCCGTCCTCCCCCATGGCGACGGCACGCACGGCGGCGTCGTCCGAGAGGCAGTAGAGCACCACGTCCTGGTCGCGCACGGCGTCAGCGATCGACGCCGCCGTCCGCGCGCCGGAGACCTCGGCGCCTGCGGTGCGGTTCCACACCGTGACCACGTGCCCGGCCGCCACCAGGTTCACGGCCATGCCGCGCCCCATGGTGCCCAGCCCGAGAACCGCGACAGCGCTCATGACGCCACCACCGCTTCCGCAGTCTGCCAGGACTCGAGGAACCGCAACATGGCGGTGGCGCCCGGGTCCTGCAGGCCGATGCTGCGCTCCTGCAGCCAGGACGCCCGGCCGCGCCGGGACTGCAGGTCGCGGGTGTCGACCACGGCCTTCTCGGCCGCCGCGATGGCGTCCGCGAGACCGCTGGCGCCGTCCGGCGCGGCGGCGAGCGCGTCGGCCGCGGGCAGGATCGCGTCGAGGATCGTCTTGTCCCCCAGCTGCGTCTTGCCGCGCTGGGCGATGTTCTCGCCGGCGGCCCGGACGAACCGTGCGGCGGCCGCCACGTCTACCTCCTCGACGTCGGCCCATGCCTTGGACCCGGCGAGCAGCCCGCCGGCAACGAGCGCCGCCATCGTGGACGGGTTCGCGTTGGCAAACGCCTTCGCGGCGGCCCGGGCGATCTCGGCGGGCGTCGCACCCTCGTCGATGGCGCCGAGCGCCTCGATGACGGCGTTGGCGCCGAGCGAGATGGTGATGCCGAGGTCGCCGTCGCCCAGGGCCTGGTCGAGGTCGCGCAGCTCGTCGGCGTGCGTGACCAGCTCGGCCAGGCTGCGCTGGATGGCGCCGACAAGCTCTGTGGAATGCATGGGATCAGACCTCCTGGAAGAACGGGGACGCGGCGGGCGCGTCGAGCAGGGCGAGGCGGGCGTCGTCGAGCTTGAGCAGCGAGATGGAGGCGCCGGCCATCTCCAGGCTCGTGGCGTACTCGCCGACGTACTTGCGCTCGATGGCGATGCCGCGGTCAGCGAGCAGCTGGTGCACGCGGCGGTACATGACGTAGAGCTCCTCCAGCGGCGTGGCGCCCAGCCCGTTGACGAGCACGGCCACGCGGTCGCCCGACGTGACCTCCAGGTCCGCGACGAGCGCGGTGACGAGGCGCTCGGTGATCTCGTCCGCGGTCTCGAGCGGGCCGCGGTGGATGCCGGGCTCGCCGTGGATCCCGATGCCGATCTCCATCTCGCCGTCGGGCAGGTCGAAGCTCGGCTCGCCCGTGGTCGGCAGGATGGTCGGGGCCAGCCCGATGCCCATCGTCGCGGTGTGCTCGACGACGTCCTCGGCGACCGCGGCGACCTCCTCAAGGCTGTCGCCACGCTCGGCGGCGGCACCCGCGGCCTTGTACGCGAAGAAGATGCCTGCGACGCCGCGGCGGTCGTGCTTGCGCTCCTTCGGCTGGCTGGCGACGTCGTCGCGGCCGAGCACGGTACGGGTCTCGATGTCCTCGAGCTCGGCAAGGTCGGCGGCGAGGTCGAAGTTGAAGACGTCGCCGCCGTAGTTGCCGTACAGGTACAGCACGCCACGGCCGCCGTCGACGGCCTTCGCTGCCTCGAAGCACTGCTGCGAGCTGGGCGAGCTGAAGACGTTGCCGATCGCGACCCCGGAGGCGAGGCCCTTGCCGACGTAGCCCTTGAAGAGCGGCAGGTGGCCGGAGCCGCCGCCGGTGACGATGCCGACCTTGCCGGCGACCGGGGCGTCTGCCCGCACGAGGATGCGGGGGTCGTCGCCGGGGGTCTTCACCTGGTCGGGGTGGGCCAGGAGGATGCCCTCGATCATCTCGTCGACGAAGTTCTCGGGCTTGTTGATGATCTTCTTCATGACGTTCCTTTCGTCGAACAGCTAGGGATGACGGTCAAGCGCTGGTGGCCGCGACCGCGCGTCTCGGCCGACGGCGGCGGCGCCACTTGACCTGGTCGAGGACCATGACCGCCACGAGGATGAGGCCCTGGGCCATCGCGTACTCGAAGGCGGAGAGACGGACGGCGGTGAAGCCGCTCTGGACGATCTGCAGCGTGAGGGTCGCCAGGACGACCCCGAACACCGTCGCGAACCCGCCGTTGGGGTTGGTGCCCGCCAGGACGGCGATGACGACGACGAGCAGCAAGTACGAGGCGCCGTAGTCGGCCGAGGCGGTGGGGTTGCGGCCGAGGAACAGCACCCCGGCGACGGACCCGAGCAGGCCGGTGAGCAGGTACGTGCCCATGAGCACCCGGGTGCTGTTGATGCCGGAGAAGCGCGCCGCGGTGGGGTTGGCGCCCTGCAGGGTCACCTTCAGGCCGAGCGGCGTACGGTTGACGACCAGGCCGAGGGCCAGGGCGACGAGGATGAAGACGACGAACAGGGTGGGCACCCCGCCCAACGTCGACTGGCCGAAGGCGGTCAGTCCCGACGGCGCCCCGTACAGCGTCTTGCCGCCGGTCCAGGCGACCGCGATGCCGTTGTAGATCTGCATCGTGCCCAGCGTCGCGAGGATCGGGGTGATCCCGACCTTGGCCACCAGGATGCCGTTGATGAGGCCACCGAGGAGCCCGACCCCAACTCCCGCGAGCACGATCACCGGGAACAGCTGGTCGGCCTGGGCCGGGTCGTTCGCCGCGACCGCCGTGTAGAGCGTGGACATGGTGATCGCGGTGAGGCTCGCGATCGACACGAGCGAGAGGTCGATGCCGCCGCTGAGCATCGCGAGCATCATCGCCAGGGCGAGCACGCCGACCTCGGGCGACGCCAGCGCGATGTTCTGCAGGTTGATCGGGCTAAGGAACACCGAGGGGTTGAGCACCGTGAAGAGCGCGAACGCCGCGACGACGAGCAGCAGCATCCGCCGCGCGCTGCGGTCCACGTGGACCGAGGCGAGCAGGTCCTGCCACCGGGTGTCGACGGACCGGTTGAGCCGCCGCATCGAGGGCTGAGTGTCGTTCATGCCGTCACCTTCTCGTGCTCGAAGCTGGTCTCCGCCGGGCGCTCGGCGTCGTCGTCGGGATCCAGCGTGCGGATGGTGCGCGCGGCGCGCCGGGCCGCGACCGCCTGGACGCCCACGCCGATCACGAGGAGCAGGCCGACCGCTGTGCGCTGCCAGGCGCTGGGCACCCCGGCCAGGATGAGGCTGTTGTTGATGACCTGGATCAGGAGGACACCGAGCACGGTCCCCGTGACGGAGCCCCGGCCGCCGAAGATGGACGCCCCGCCGAGGACGACGGCGGCGATGATGTCGAGCTCGCCGCCGACCAGCTCCTGCGGCGTGCCGCTGCGGCCCATGATCATGTAGATCATCCCGCCGACGGCGGCCATCATCCCGACCAGCACGTACATCAGCACCTGGGTGCGTACCACCCGGATGCCGGCGCGGCGGGCTGCCTCGGTGTCACCGCCGATCGCGTAGATGCTGCGGCCGAACATGGTGCGACGCAGGACCCACGCGATGAGCACCGCGAGCAGGATCGCGGGGACCACCATCACGTGCAGGTAGGAGTTCCCGGCGCTCGTCTGCGCATGGATGAGGTTGGTGGTCGACACCGAGGCCATGCCGTCCGGGAGGTTGGCGATGTAGCGCGAGCCGACGTACGTGAGCAGCGCACCGGTGAAGATGCCCCGGGTGCCCAGCGTGACGATCATCGTGTTCAGGCGGAACCGTGCGATGAGGAAGCCGTTGATCGAGCCCAGCCCGGCGCCGATGGCCAGGGCCAGGACGAACGCGCCGACGAGGCCGAGATCGAACCCGCCGGCCAGCTGCACCTTGATCGTCGTGTAGGCCGCTGCCACCGCGATGGCGGCGAACGACATGTCGATGCCGCCGGAGATGATGACCAGCAGCACGCCGAGGGCGAAGATCAGCGGCACGATCGCGCTGCGCACGATGCTGAACGCCGTCGGCACGGTGAAGAACACCGGGTTGGCGATCGACATGCCGATGACCAGCACGATCAGGACAAGGGCGAGGATCCCTTCGTTGTTGCGCCCCCGTAGGCGGCGCAACCACGGCGTGGGCGACTCGAGCGCACTCATGCTGCAACCTTCTTCCGGATACTTTCGACGTCGACGTCGCCGCCCTCGAGCACGTCGACGACGCGCCCGTGACGCACCACGAGCACGCGGTGGCAGGAGGCGACGAGCTCGGGGGCGTCGTCGGAGATGACGATGACCCCCATCCCGTCGGCCGCCTGGGCGCGCAGGATGTCAAGGATCTCGGACTTCGACCCGACGTCCACGCCCACCGTGGGCCCGTTGAGCATGAGCACCTTCGGACCGCGGGCGAGCCACTTGGCGAGCACCACGCGCTGGGCGTTGCCGCCTGAGAGGGAGCGCACCGGTGCGTGGACGTTCGGGGCCTTCACGCGCAGGCGCTGGAAGAGCCGGTCGATGGTCTGGCGGATGGCGCGCGTGTCGAGTGTGCGCCACTTGGTGCGGTGGCGGTCCGCGGAGCTGGCGATGATGTTGTCCGCGATGGACTTCTCCAGGAAGAGGCCCTGGGTGAGGCGGTCCTCCGGCACATACCCGATCCCAGCCGCGATCGCGTCGTCGATGCTGCGCAGGCGGCTCCCCACGCCGTCGACCTTCACCGTGCCGGACTCGTAGGGATGGACACCGAAGAGCGACTCGGCGATCTCGGTGCGGCCGGAGCCGAGCAGGCCCGTGAGGCCGAGGATCTCGCCACGGCGCAACGTGAACGAGACGTCGTGGAAGGCGCCGGGGAGGCTGAGGTGCTCCACCTCGAGCACCGGCGGGGCGTCGGGCCTGAGCTCGCTGACGCGGCGGGTGTCGTCGACCTCCTGGCCGGTCATGTGCTCGGCGATCGACCGCAGGCCGAGCTCTGCCGCCGGGCTGGTGATGACGTGCCGTCCCGAACGCAGGACGGTCACCCGGTCGGAGATCGCCAGGACCTCGTCCAGCTTGTGGGAGACGAAGATGAACGCCACGCCCCGGGCGCGCAGCCGCTCGACGATGGCGAACAGACGCTGCACCTCGGTGTGGGTCAGGGCCGTGGTGGGCTCATCCATGATGATCACCCGGGCGTCATCGACGAGGGAGCGGCAGATCGCCGTCAGCTGCTTGTCCGCCACCGAGAGCGTCTCGACGTCGGCGTCGAGGTCGAGGGTGAGGCCGAGGTCGGTCACGACGCGCTGGGCGGCGGGCCGGGCGGCCCGCGGGTTGTGCAGGCGCCGCCGGGAGGCGACCGCTGAGGTGAAGACGATGTTCTCGGCGACGGTGAGGTTGGGGAACAGCGAGAAGTCCTGGTAGATGACCTGGATCCCGCTCTTGATGGCGTCGGTGGTGTCCATCGACGTGAACGTCTTGCCGTCGACGACGATCGAGCCCGAGTCCGGCTTCTCGGCGCCGGAGATGATCTTGATCAGGGTGGACTTCCCGCTGCCGTTCTCGCCGGCGAGGCACAGGACCTCACCGGGGCGAAGACCGATCGACACCCCGCCCAGGGCGGTCACGCCACCGAACGTCTTGACGATGTCGCGCACCTCGAGGACGGGTGCCGGGGTACCCGGAAGGGTGGTGGTTGTCATGCCGTGCGCCTCTCAACGGTTGGGATGCCGTGCGCGTCTCGCCAGCTGTCGTGCCGCGCGCGCCTGCCACCACCAGCGCGGGGCGGACCGGTGCGTCCGCCCCGCGCTGGTGGACCGGATCAGAACGCGTACTGCTTCGCGGCCTCGGCGTCGGCCGCGATGCCGGCATTGCCGACGAACACGTTGTCGTACCCGTCCATCTTGCGAAGGCTGGTGTAGCCCTCGATGCCCAGGTCGGTCCCCTCCTCGATCACGCCGCCCTCGGCGAGGATGCGGGCGATCTCCAGCTGAGCCTCACCGGCGAGCGCCGGGTCCCAGAAGAAGATCTTGTCGATCGAGCCGGTCTCCAGGTACTTCGCGGCAGCCGAGGGGATGGACGTGCCCATGTTGCAGACGGTGTCCTCCAGACCGGCCTCCTCGATCGCGCGTGCGATGCCCGGCACGTCGTTGCCGGCAGAGCCCTGGAAGCCCTTGAGGTTGGGGTACTTCGCGAGGATCTCCTTGGCCTTCTCGTACGCTGCGGTCTCGTTGTCGGTGCTCTCGATCGGCTCCTCGACGCGCGTCATGTCTGGGTAGTTCTCGAGCTGGTAGTCGTGCGCGGCGCCGACCCACTCCATGTGGGTCTTCGCGGTAAGACCGCCGACGAACTGGACGTACTCGCCCTCCTCACCCATGCACTGCGCGAGGTTCTCGAGGATGTCGACGCCGTAGTCGGCGTTGTCGAACGCCTCGATGTCGATGTCGACGTTCTCGATGCCGGTCGCCTCGTGCGCCACGGTGATGATGCCCTGGGCCTGCGCCTGGGCGAGCACCGCGGACAGTGCCTGGGGCGAGTTGGGCACGACGGTGATGGCAGTCGGCTTCTGGGCGATCAGGTCCTGGATGATCTGGATTTGCTTCTCCGGGGACACGTCGTCGCCGCCCTCGGTGCGCGTGTCGATCCCCGTGCGCTCGCCGTACGCGACGACGCCCTCGTCCATGCGGTCGAACCAGGCGATGCCCTTGACCTTGACGACCGTCACCATCGTGAGGTCGGAGCTTTCGCTGCCACCTCCCGCGCTCTTGTCGCCGGACGCCGCGGCGCCATCGTTCACCGACCCACAAGCAGCCATGAGCAGGGTCGCCAGACCCGCGGCGATGACACCGGCGGTGCGCTTGTTCCTCATGCGTTCACTCCCTCGTGATCGTGCGCAGAGACGCCTGTGTCCGCGCATCACATCCTAGATTCGTGCCGTCAGATGCTCTGACTAGGGCAGACGTTAGAGGGTCATTGCGCGAACTTGCAAATCGATCGTGCAAGAATCTGCACAGTTTCGTGCACATCTTGCGCGTCTCCATGCATCCAGGTTTGCTAACCTGTGCCCAGATCCAGCGGAAGGTCAACGATGTCGCGCCGCCAGCAGATCGCCGAGCTCATCGAGGAGCGCGGCTTCCAGAGCGTCACCATGCTCGCCCGCAGATTCGCGGTGGACACCTCCACCATCCGCCGCGACCTCGACCGCCTGGCCGACGAGGGCCTGGTGATCCGGACGCACGGCGGCGCCGCCGCCCCCCTGCCCAGCGACGGCGACACGGCGCAGCGGGTGACCGACCGCGATCCCCAGCTGGCGGAGAAGCGTGCGATCGGCGCAGCGATGGCGGAACGTATCCTGGAGGGTCAGACGATCCTCCTGGACGGCGGGTCCACGTGCCTCCAGGTCGCCCGGCATCTGGACCATCACCGGCTGACGGTCGTCACCAACGATCTGCACGTCGGCCTGGAGATCTCGACGAAGCCGCAGATCAACCTCGTCTTCGTCGGCGGTGAGCTGCTCCCGACCAGCACCTCCATGTGGGGGCCGACATCGATCCAGCAGCTGGAGACCATGCGGGTGCATGTCGCGATCTTCGGCGCCGGCACCGTCATGGATGACGGCATCTATGCGAGCAGCAGCTACGCCATCGAGCTCAAGCGCAAGATGCGCTCCATCGCCTCTGAGGCGTTCTTCGTCGCAGACTCGACGAAGTTCGGCCGCGACGCGCTCTTCAAGGTCTTCGGGTTCGAGAGCTTCACCGCGGGCATCACGGACGACACGCTCGACCCGATTCGGGCAGCACGGTTCCCCGTGCCGCTGATCCGGGCGGTTGCGCGCTCCAGCTAGCGACCGGCTCACCGAGACGACCCTCCGCTGCGTGCGAGGCAGGCGCGCCGCTGCGCTGCCTGATCATCGACGCGGTGGCGGCGGCCCTCGGGTGCGCGCGCCTCCCATCTCACGAGCGTGAGCGGCGCGGCTCCGGGCTGCTCGCCCCAGGGCGAACTTGACGTAACGGACCTCACAGGTGTTATATCCAATAACGGTCAACAGTTAACGGTTAACAACGAGGTCAAGCCGCCATGCAGATCACCCCCATCAAGCAGGACTCGCTGGGCGAGCAGGTCGCCCGCGAGCTGCGGCACCTCATCGCCACCCGCCGGGTCGCCGGCGGCACGCCGGTGGTGGAGGAGGCCCTCGCGAACCAGTTCGGCGTCAGCCGCGGCCCCGTGCGCGACGCCCTGAGGATCCTCGCCGCCGAGGGCCTGGTGACCGTCCGCGGACGCCGCGCCGAGATCCGCGGGCTCACCGGGACGGACATCGACGAGCTCTTCTCGCTGCGGCACATGCTCGAGTCGACGGCGCTGGGCCTGGCGATGGACCGGGACCCCGAGACGCTGCTCGCCGGGCTCGAAGCCGCCCTGCGCCGCATGGAGGCCGCCGTCACGACCGGCGGCGCCGAGGCGTTCGCCCAGGCAGACCTCCGTTTCCACTCCAGCTTCTACCTGGCCGCCGGCCACAGCCGGCTCACGGCCATCTGGGCGCAGTACCGGCCCAGCATCGAGATGGTGCTCCGCTCGTCACGCGAGACCTACCAGGACCTCGCGCCATCGATCGGCAGCCACTACACCCTGGCCGACCTCATCCGGGCCGGCGATCCCGGCCCGGCCCTCTACGAGCTGACCGAGCACCTCGACAACGCGCGCCGGCGCGTGCGGACCTTCTACGAGGCCGAGGTCGCGGCGCCCGCCAGCTGACGTCCCCCGCTGTCCCCAACCCCACCACCACCACCACCACCACCAATCACCACCACCACCACGAAGGAGTGGACCTTCACCATGAAGATGTCCAAGCGCACCACCTCGTCCCTCATCGCGGTCGCCGCGGCCACCTCCCTGCTCGCCGCCTGCTCGTCGGCAAAGGGCGACGCGGAGGCCTCGGCGGACTACCCGACCGACGACATCACCCTCGTCGTGCCCTACGACGCCGGCGGCGCCTCCGACCTCGCGGCCCGCACCCTGGCCGCCGAGATGGAGAACACCCTCGACGTCTCCGTCATTGTCGAGAACCGCACCGGCGGCGCCGGCTCGGTCGGCCTGTCCTCCCTCGCCGGCTCCGACGCCGACGGCTACACCCTCGGCTACATGCCCGTCGAGACGGTCATGCTCGGCCACCAGGGCTACGACATCGACCCCGAGGCCTACGACTACCTCGGCCAGATCGTCTCGGTCCCCGCCACCATCGCGGTCCCGGCCGACAGCCCGTACCAGACCCTGCAGGACCTCATCGACGCCGCCACCGAGAACCCGGACAAGCTCACCGTGTCCAACTCCGGCGCCGGGTCCATCTGGCACGCCGTCACCACCGCCCTGAACGAGGCGACCGGGGCGGCCCTGAAGCCGGTGCCCTTCGACGGCGGGGCGCCCGCCGTGACCGCCGCGATCGGCGGCCAGGTCGACGCCGTCATCGCGGGCGTCTCCGAGACCTCGCAGGCTCACAAGGACGGGCAGATCCGCGTGCTCGCCGTCCTCGCGGACGAGCCTGCCGGCGCCCTGCCCGACGTCAAGACCGCCAAGGACCTCGGCATCGACGTCTCCATGGGCGGCTGGGGCCTGCTCGGCGCGCCCGCCGGGCTGCCCGAGGAGGTCATCGAGGTGCTCGACGCCGCCGTCGAGGCGGCCGTCGCCTCCGACAGCTACGTCGACGTGATCACCAAGGCCGGCAACATCCCCGCCTGGCGATCCGCGGCCGAGACGCAGAGCTTCGTCGCCGACGAGGCCGCCCGGTTCGGCACGATCCTCGCCGACTGACGCCTGACCGGACCCGGGGCCGGGGCGCCGCCACGCACGGCGGCGCCCCGGCCCCTCCGGCCCGGCCGACGCCCTGCCGACCCGCCCACCGAGGCCGACGCCATCCCGTGCCGGCGCCCCGGCACCCCCCACCCGCACTCCAAGGAGCTTTCCGTGCCCTCGTCCGAGACCCAGTCCGTGCTCACCGACCCGACGGCGACCGCCGCCTCGCGCAGCGACCTCATCACCGCCGTCCCGACCCCGTTCCTCGCGGACGGGTCGCTGAACGTGCCGGGCACGAAGCGCCTCTTCACCGCCCTCGCCGCCCGTGACATCGATGGCGCGTTCGTCGCCGGCACCACCGGCGAGTTCACCACCCTCGAGGACGACGAGCGCCTCGCCGTCCTGGAGGCCGGGCTCGAGGCCTTCGGCGCCGAGCGGGCCTACCTGCACGTCGGCGCCGCGCACACCCGGCACGCCGTCAAGCTGACCCGGGCCGCCGTCGCCCTTGGCGCCCGCAAGCTCGCCGCGATCACCCCGTACTACTTCCCCGCGCCGCTGGACGCCGTCGTGGACTACTTCCGCCAGGTGGTCGACGCCGCCGGGGGCGCCGCCGTCTACGCCTACCTGTTCACCGCCCGCACCTGGACGGTCTTCCCCCACGACGCGCTGGGTCGCCTCGCCGAGGTCGGCGTGACCGGCGTGAAGATCTCCGGCGAGTCCGACGAGTCGGTCTCCGCCTACCTCGCCAACGCCCCGGCCGGCTTCGAGGTGCTCTCCGGCAACGACATCGCCTACGGCGAGCTCGTCGCGGCCGGTGGCCAGGGCATCATCTCCGGCGTCTCCTCCGTCTTCCCGCAGCCCTTCCTCAACTTGCGCGGTGCCCTGCGGGCCGGCGACGCCGACGGCGTCAGCGCCGCCAAGGAGGACGTGGCCCGCGCCGTCGGGCTCGTCCGCGCCGGCAGTCTCACCCACCTCAAGGCGGGCCTGGAGCTCCAGGGTCTCCCGGCCGGCCCGGTGCGCGCCGGCGTCGAGCCCATCTCCGACGACGACCGCGCCGCCATCGCGCGGGAGCTCGAGCGATGGAACAAGTGACCACGCCCCCGACGACCGGGCACCGCGAGCCGGAGCAGGCCGAGCCCGCACTCGATGAGAAGCACGTCGCGCCCGCCTCGCGCCGCCTCGAGCTGCTCATCGCGGTGCTGGCGGTGGCGCTCGCCGTCGTCGTCCTGGTGCTCAGCCAGGGCATCGAGTCCCGGGTCGACTCCGGTGGCCTGGCCCCGAGCTGGTGGCCCGCCGTCCTGGCCGGCAGCGCGCTCGCCATCTCCCTGGCGCTGCTCGTCCTCGCGCTGGTCCGGGCCCCGGGCGAGCGTGAGGACCTCCAGTCCGGGACCCGCGAGGGCCTTTACCGGGTGCTCATCAGCTCGGCGCTCTCGGTGCTCTTCCTCGTCGCCTGGGAGCCGGTCGGCTTCATCATCGCGTGCCCGATCTACCTGGCGGGCCTGCTCGCCACGTACGGGCTGCGCAGCCGCGGGCTGGTCATCTTCCCGGTGGCCGTCACCGCCGTCATCTACGTCCTCTTCGACGTCATCCTGAGGGTTCCGCTATGAGCACACTCCTCGAGGGACTCAGCTCCTTCACCGACCCGACCTTCCTGCTGTGCATGGCTGTCGGCACCGTCCTGGGCCTGCTCGTCGGGTTCTTCCCCGGCGTCACCATGACCATGGCGGTGGCGCTGGCCAGCGGCTTCACCCTCTCGCTCGAGCCCGAGCAGGGCCTGGCCGTGATGCTGACCATCTACGTGGCCGGCCAGTTCGGCGACCGGATCCCGTCGATCCTGGTCAACACCCCGGGCACGCCGGCGTCGATCGCGACCACGCTCGATGGCTACCCGATGGCGAAGAACGGCCAGGCCGGGCTGGCGCTCGTGGTCTCGGCGCTGGTCACCACGGGCGCGCTGCTGGCGAGCATGCTGATGTTCATCCTCATCGCCCGGCCGGTGGCCACGTTCGCCCTGAAGTTCGGGCCCGCCGAGATGTTCGCCCTCGTCCTCTTCGGCCTGACGATCATGATCTCGATCGCCTCGAAGTCGATCCTCAAGGGCCTGCTCGCCGGGCTCTTCGGCCTGATCATCGCGGTCATCGGCCGCGACCCCATCACCGGCGACGCGCGGTTCACCTTCGGCTCCAACGACATGAGCTCCGGGCTGGAGTTCATCGCGGTCATCATCGGCCTGTTCGGCATCGCCGAGGTGCTCGACCAGATGCTCACCCACCGCGCCACCAGCGTGCGGCCCATCTCGAGCCTGGGCCGCTGGTGGCCGAACAGACAAGAGCTCAAGGAAATCGCCAAGCCGACCGCGATCGGCACCGCCGTCGGCCTGGGCGTGGGCATCGTTCCGGCCGCGGGCGGCGACATCGCCGGCCTCGTCGGCTGGGACCGGGCCCGGGCGGCCTCGAAGCACCCGGAGAAGTTCGGCACCGGCTACATCGGCGGCGTCGCGGCCTCGGACAGCGCGTCCAGCGCCACGCTGGGCGGCGCGCTGACCACCACGATGGCGCTGGGTATCCCGGGCGACTCCGTCATGGCCGTGATGATCGGCTCGATGATCATCTGGGGCATCCAGCCCGGCCCGTCGATGTTCACCCAGCACCCGGACATGGTGGTGCTCATCGCGGCGATCATGATCATCGCGACCATCGTCACCGGCGGGCTGAGCCTGCTGCGGACCAAGGGCATGGTCAAGCTGCTCGACATGAAGCCGCAGTACCTGTGGGCGATCATCCTGATCTTCTGCATGGTGGGCACCTACGCCACCACGAACAACCTCTTCACCGTCGCCACGATGTTGGTGTTCGGGTTCATCGGCCTGGCGCTCAAGCGGGCGGCCATCCCGGCCGGCCCGGTGGTGCTGGGCCTGCTGCTCGGTCCGCTCGCGGAGAGCAACCTGCGCCGCGCGCTGCTCATCGGCGGCCCGGAGAGCCTGGTGGGCAGCCCCATCTCGATCGCGCTGCTCGGCCTCACCGTGGTCGTGCTGCTGAGCACGGTGCGTCGCGGCAGGAAGAAGCGTGGCGCGAAGCCGAGCGTGACGGCCGACCAGGACACCGTCTCGGTCTGAGACGGGCACAGAACAGGAGCAGGAACCATGGAGCAGTCGCAGGTGGTCGTCGTCGGCTCGGCCAACGCCGACCTCGTGCTCGACATCGATCACCGGCCCGCGCCTGGCGAGACGATCCTCGCCTCCGACGTCGTCACCACTCCCGGCGGGAAGGGCGCCAACCAGGCGGTCGCCGCCGGGAAGGTCGGCGGGCGCGTCGCGTTCCTCGGGTGCGTCGGCGACGACGACCACGGCCGTCTGCTGCGCGGCTCCCTCGAGGGCGCCGGGGTGGACGCGACCGGGCTGCGCACGGTGGCCGCGCCCACCGGGACGGCGATCATCTCGGTGACCCCCGACGGGGAGAACTCGATCATGGTCTCCCCCGGCGCCAACCGGCACGTCACCCCGGCGATGCTGACCGGGCTGCAGGACGTGTGGGCGTCCGCCGCGGTGGTCGTGCTGCAGCTGGAGATCCCGATGGAGAGCGTCGCCGCGGTGGCCGCCGGCGCCACCGGCCGGGTGGTCCTCAACGCGGCCCCGGCCGCTTCCCTGCCCGCCGAGGTCCTCGCCGTCGCCGATCCCCTGGTGGTGAATGAGTCCGAGGCCGAGTTCCTGCTCGCCGAGGCCGGGGCGGCCGACGGCGCGACCTCGCCCGACGGCGAAGGGGCACCCGGCGGCGACTCCCTCGCCGCCCGGCTTCTCGCCCTGGGCCCTCGCTCGGTGATCCTGACCCTCGGCGCGGCCGGCTCTGTGATCGTGGAGCGGGCGCCCGACGGCGGAGCCCGCCCGCCGGTGTGGGTGCCGGCGCGCCGTGTCGCCGCGACCGACACCACGGGCGCGGGCGACGCGTTCGTCGGCGCCCTTGCCGTCCGTCTGGCCGCGGGCGCGTCCCTGACTGAGGCAGTCGAGCTGGCGACCGCCGTCGCAGCCGTCGCGGTCACCCGCCGCGGCGCTTCGACCTCCTCGCCGACTCTCGTGGAGGTCGAAGCGATGTTCGGCGCTGTCGTATGACGTCCGGCCTCTCGACCTTGCAGGTCAGCACATCTAGCTGGGGAGAGTTCATCCCTTGTCTGGCCAAATCTCCCCATATGTCGAGGCCATGTACTGACCAGCTTTCCCCTAAATACGGACACTCTGATAGACCAATGTCATGACCACTATTCGCCCGCGGATGGGCGTGGTTCTCCCACGCGACCTTCCGTCTCCCCTCGTCCTCGAGTACGCCCGCACAGCCGAGCGGTTGGGCTTCGACGAGCTCTGGGTCGTGGAGGACCTTGGCTACCGCGGCGGACTGGTCCAGGCGACCGCGGTCCTGGGTGTCACCACCCGCATTCGAGTCGGCATCGGCATCCTCCCCGCCGCCGTCCGCAACGTCGCCTTCGCCGCCATGGAGATCGCCACGCTCGAACAGCTCTTTCCCGGCCGCACGGACGTCGGCATCGGCCACGGCATGCCCGGCTGGTTGCGTCAGGCCGGCTGCTGGCCGGAGCGGCCGCTGACGTTCCTCTCCGAGTACGTGACCGCGCTCCGGGCGCTGCTCGGCGGCGCCGAGGCCGGCGGCGTGCGTCTCGATCCCTCGGCGGTGCCCGCCGCCGTGCCGCCGTTGCTGCTCGGGGTACGTGGACCTCGGTCGCTCGCCCTGGCCGGCCAGATCGCGGACGGCACGATCCTGGCCGAGCCCGTCACACCGGAGTACACGGCGGCCGCGCTGGAATCGATCGCACCCACGGGCGAGCACAGTGTGGTGACGTACAACATCGGCGCCGTCGACGACGACCCGCACGCGGCGGTGGAGGCGGTGCGCCCCGGCCTGGAGTGGATCGGCGAGGCGGACTGGGCCCCCCACCTGGCGCCGCTGCCCTTCGCCGAGGAGTTCGCCGCACTGAGGGCCCGGTGCTCCACGCGGGAGGAGTTCGTCGCGCGGATGCCCGAGGAGTGGGTCCGCTTGCTCGCCCTGGCCGGTACTCCCGAGCAGGTGCGCGACCGGATCGACGAGCTCGGCCGCGCGGGCGTGACCTCGAGCCTGTTCATCCCCGCCGGTCCCGACCCCATGGCCGCGCTCACCCGCCTAGCAGCTGTGCTGTGACCACGCGCGACACCGGGTATTGAGGACCGGAGGGGTTCGCCCGGCACCTCCGGCGCGGGGTCACCGCCTTCGCGACCGCCACGAGATCACGCGACGAACCTGAGGCGACGGGGCGGCTCTCCTCGAAGGAGAGCCGCCCCGGGCCCATGGCCGCGCCGCTTCGGTCGCGGCGCGCGAGGAGGTCCTACGACGCCGTGACGACTGCCCCGGATGTGGTGTGCGCGTCCGCCAGGCTCAGCACCTCGTCGAGGATCGCCAGCCCGTCCTCCAGCTCCGCCTCGCTGATGGTGCACGGTGGGACCACGTGGATGCGGTGGTAGTTGTTGAACAGCAGCAGCCCGGCCTTCTTGGCCGCACCCAGCAGCTCGCCCATCGCCGGCGACGACCCGCCGTACGGGGCCAGCGGCTCCTTGGTGTCGCGGTCCACCACGAGGTCGAGCGCCCAGAAGACGCCCAGGCCGCGCACCTCGCCGATGACCGGGTGCCGCTCGGCCATCTCCCGCAGGCGCGGGCCGATGACACGCTCCCCCATCTCGGCGGCGTGCTCGACGATGCCCTCTTCCGCCATCGCCTCGATGGTGCCGACCGCGGCGGCGCAGGCGAGCGGGTGGCCCGAGTAGGTCAGCCCGCCTGGGTAGACCCGCTCGTCGAACGTCGTGGCGATCGCGTCGGAGATGATCACCCCGCCGAGCGGGACGTACCCGGAGTTCACGCCCTTGGCGAAGGTGATGAGGTCGGGCGTCACGTCGTAGTGGTCGACGGCGAACCAGGCCCCGGTGCGCCCGAACCCGGACATGACCTCGTCGGCGATGAACATGATGCCGTGGCGGTCGCACAGCTCGCGCACGCCGGCGAGATAGCCCGGCGGCGGGGGCATGATGCCGGCGGTGCCGGGGATGGTCTCGAGGATGATCGCCGCGATGGTGCCCGGGCCCTCGAACGCGATGATCTGCTCGAGGTGCTCCAGCGCCCGCGCCGACTCCTCCGCCTCGGTGGTGGCGTGGAACGGCGACCGGTACAGGAACGGGCCGAAGAAGTGCACGAACCCGGCGTTGCCGAACTCGTTGGGCCAGCGGCGCGGGTCGCCGGTGAGGTTGATCGCCGTCGTCGTGGCGCCGTGGTAGCTGCGGTAGGTGGACAGCACCTTCTGCCGGCCGGTGTGCAGGCGCGCCATGCGCACGGCGTTCTCCACCGCCTCGGCGCCGCCGTTGGTGAAGAACACCTTGTTCAGGCCCTCCGGGGCGCGCTCGACGATGAGGCGGGCGGCCTCGGAGCGGGCGTCGTTGGCGTAGGACGGGCTGATCGTGCACAGCTTGTCCGCCTGCGCCTTGATGGCCGCGACCACCTTGGGGTGCTGGTGACCGATGTTGGTGTTGACGAGCTGGGAGGAGAAGTCGAGGTACTTGTTCCCGTCGCCGTCCCAGACGTAGGAGCCCTCGGCGCGGGTGACGACCATGGGGTCGAGCGCGCCCTGGGCGGACCAGGAGTGGAAGACGTGGGCGCGGTCGAGCTCGTAGGCGCGCTTCGCAGCGGGGTCGGTGGGTGCGGGCACGGTGGGTGTCTCCTTGATCGCCGTCGTCAGTGGTTCTGCGGGAAGCCGAGGTTGATACCGCCGTGGCTGGGGTCGAGCCAGCGCTCGGTGATGGCCTTGGTGCGGGTGAAGAAGCGCACGCCGTCGACGCCGTAGGCGTGGGTGTCGCCGAACAGCGAGTTCTTCCACCCGCCGAATGAGTAGTAGGCCACCGGCACGGGGATCGGCACGTTGATGCCGACCATACCGACCTCCACCTCCGTCCGGAACTTCCGCGCCGCGCCGCCGTCGTTGGTGAAGATCGCGGTGCCGTTGCCGTAGGGGTTGGAGTTGATGAGCTCGAGCGCCTCCTCGTAGGTCTCCACCCGCAGCACCGACAGCACGGGGCCGAAGATCTCGTCGGTGTAGACGCTCATGTCCGGGGTGACGTGGTCGAGCAGGGTGGGGCCGAGCCAGAAGCCGCCGGCGGCGCCGTCGGGCTGGACGTCGCGGCCGTCGACGACGACGGTGGCGCCGTCGCTCTCGCCGGCGTCGATGTAGCCGGCGACCTTGTCTCTGTGCGGCTTGGTGACCAGCGGGCCCATGTCGCAGTTGCGGCGGCCGTCGCCGATCTTCAGGCCGTGGCTGCGCTCGGCGATCTTGGCGACCAGGTCGTCGGCGACCGGGCCGACGGCGACGAGGGCGGAGATAGCCATGCACCGCTCGCCGGCGGAGCCGAAGCCGGCGTTGACGGCGGAGTCGGCGGCGAGGTCGAGGTCGGCGTCGGGCAGGACGACCATGTGGTTCTTCGCACCGCCGAGGGCCTGCACGCGCTTGCCGTGGGCGGTGGCAGTCTCGTAGACGTACTTCGCGATCGGGGTGGAGCCGACGAAGGAGACGGCCTTGATGTCCTTGTGGGTGAGGAGGGCGTCGACGGCGACCTTGTCGCCCTGGACCACGTTGAAGACCCCGGCGGGCAAGCCGGCCTCGGCGAGGAGCTCGGCCATCCACAAGGAGGCGGAGGGATCCTTCTCGCTGGGCTTGAGGACCACGGTGTTACCGGCGGCGATGGCCATCGGGAAGAACCACATCGGGACCATGGCCGGGAAGTTGAACGGGGAGATCACCGCGACCGGGCCGAGCGGCTGGCGCACGGAGTACACGTCCACGTTGGTGGAGGCGTTCTCGGACATCTCGCCCTTGACCAGGTGGGCGATGCCGCAGGCGACCTCCACGACCTCCAGGCCGCGGGAGATCTCGCCGAGTGCGTCGGAGAGGACCTTGCCGTGCTCGGCGGTGATGATCTCGGCGAGCTCGTTCTTGCGGGCGTTGAGCAGCTCGCGGAAGGCGAAGAGGACCTGGGTGCGCTTGGTCAGCGAGGTGTCGCGCCAGGCGGGGAAGGCGGCTTTCGCGGAGGCGACGGCGGCCGCGACGTCCTGCTCGTCCGCGAAGGCCACCAGGGAGCTGACCTCGCCGGTGGCGGGGTTGAACACCTCGCCGGTGCGGGTGGAGGTGCCGGCGTAGGGCTTGCCGTCGAGCCAGTGCGAGGCGGGGGCTGTGGTGGTGCTCGTGGTGGTGGTCTGCGTGGTGGTCATGGGTTCCCCTTCATGTGCGTTCATGTGCGCGAGATGTCAAGTTCTCCGCGAGATGTCATCTTCTGCGCGCCACGTGCGCGCGAGATGTCATCTTCTCGGCGAGATGTCATCAGTCTGTGCCGCTGTGGTCGCGCGGACCAGAGGCAATGTGTCCGCGTTCACTACGAGATCCGTACACTCTGTCTCCATGCCGATGACAGTGGGCCAGGTGCTGGCCACGCCGGCCGTCCAGGCCGGCCATCCCGAGCTGCTCAGCGCCGCCGACCAGCTCGACCGGCCGGTGCGCTGGGTGCACGTGTTCGAGGGCTCGGACCCCGGCGCGCTGCTCTCCGGCGGGGAGCTGCTGCTCACCACGCTGCTGGCCCTGCCGGATGATCCAGGCAAGCAGCGGCGGTACGTGCGCGCAGTGGCCGGCGCCGGGGCGGCGGCGCTGGTGGTCGAGCTCGGCCGGCGCTTCGCCCGGGTGCCGGGCGTGATGGTGGACGAGGCCGCCGCGGCGTCGCTGCCCGTCGTGGCCCTGCACAAGGTGGTCAAGTTCGTCACCATCACCGAGGCGGTGCACGCGCAGATCGTCGACGAGCAGCACGACCTGCTCACCTTCGCCCGACGGGTGCACGAGGTCTTCACGGAGACCGCCGTCGAGGGCGCCGACGCGCAGGCGATCGTCGAGCGGACCGCGGCGATGGCGGGCTGCGCCGTCGTCCTGGAGGACCTCGCCCACGAGGTGATGGCCCACGCCGGGGCGGGTGCCCGCGTGCTGCGGGACTGGACGGCGCGCTCGCGCGTGGTGGCCGGGTCGGGGACGCGGGAGGTGCCCGAGCACGGGTGGCTGGTCACCGACGTGGGGTCGCGGCAGGGCGTGTGGGCGCGGCTGCTCCTCGCGGGCTCCCCCGATGTACCGCCCGCGGCGGCGCGCATGCTGGTGGAGCGGGCAGCGCAGGCGCTCGCCGTCGCTCGCCTCATGGAGCGGGACGTGGCGGCGCTGCGCGCCCGGGCGCTGAACCGGTTCCTCACCGGCCTTGTGAGCGCCGGGTCTGGCGACGAGGAGGACCTGCGTGCGGCGGCCGAGGTGCTGGGCCTGGCGCGGGCGTCACGGTTCCTGGCGGTGTGCGTCGCCCCCACCCTCCCGACCGACGAGATGTCATCTTCTCCGCGACATGTCATGACGTCTCGCGGAGAAGATGACATGTCACGGAAGGGGGGTGGGGCGGCCGATCACGATCCGCTCGATGGCCAGCGGCGGGAACAGGCGCTCGCCGACGCGGTCGCCACCGCGGCGGCAACTGCGGGGCTGTCGGCGCTGACCGGACCGCTCGAGGACGGCGTCGTCGGGCTGGTGGTGGCACTGACCGAGAAGCTCACGGGTGCCGGCGCGCTCGACCGCCTGACCGCTGCGCTCAAGCCGTCGCGCACGCGCGGCCATGTGGTCGCCACCGCCCGCGAGCGCGACCGCCTCGTCCAGGCCGGCGCGGACCTGCCGGAGGCCAGCTACGTGGCCCGCGCCGCGGCGCTCATGCCGGCACCGCACCGCCAGGACTACTACCGCATCACCGATATTCGCCTCCGTGGTCTGCTCATGCTGCTGGCCGACGACTCCCGGCTCACAGCCTTCGCCGAGCGTGAGCTGGCCCCGCTCCTCGTGCACGACGACCGCCACAGCACCGCTCTCGTCCCTTTGCTGCGGGAGTACCTCGCGGCGGGCGGGAACGTCGCCGGCCTGGCGCGGACCTCGCACCTGAGCCGGCAAGCGCTCTACGCACGGCTGCACACCATCGAACGAGTGCTCGGCGCCGACCTGGGGGACGCCGAGACGCGCACCAGCCTGCACGTCGCGCTGCTGACCAAAGAGGTCGGCGCGCGTGGGGCAGGGAGCCCTCCACCGCCCGCGCGGGATCCAGCCGTGGACTGAGTGACCGTCCGGCGCAGCGCGTTGGCGGACCTCGCTCCCGAAAGCCCCGGCAGTCACAGCAGTCACGCCCGGGTGGGATGCGGCTACGTGGGTGGTGTCAGCGTCGCTGACGTCGGTTCAGCGTGGCCGATCCAGCGTCAGATGGGCATCGGCCCGAGTCGAGCGGGACGCCGACGGGTCTACGAGAGGGCCGATGTGCGCTCGACCATCACCCGATCCGGCGCGGCCCCGCCTGCCATGCCTGCCATGCGCTGCGGACGATGTCCTCGAGGCGGTGCTCGGCCTTCCAGCCGAGCACCTTCCCGATCCGGTCGGGGGAGGCGATGAGCTGGGGCGGGTCGCCGGGACGGCGCGGCTCGACGTCCGCCGTCGTGTCCAAACCCGACACCTCGCCGAGCGTGTCAACGACCTGCCGCACCGAGGCACCCTCGCCGGTGCCGACGTTGAAGACATGCTCGGCGAGCGCGGCGTCGCCCTCGAGATAGTCCATGGCCGCGAGGTGCGCCTGCGCGAGGTCGAGGACGTGGATGTAGTCGCGGATGCACGTGCCGTCGGGCGTGGGGTAGTCGTCGCCGAAGATCTTCGGCCGCTCCCCACGCTCAAGCCGATCGAGCACCATGGGGACGAGGTTGAGCACGGCCGGGTCCCCCAGCTCGGGCCACCCGGCGCCCGCGACGTTGAAGTACCGCAGGGCCGACCACCGCAGCCCCCAGGCCCGCTCGCAGTCGGCGAGCATCCACTCGCCGATGAGCTTGGTCTCGCCGTAGGGGTTGATGGGGCGGCAGTCCGTGTCCTCGGTGACGAGCGCGACGTCCGGCATGCCGTACGTGGCCGCCGAGGAGGAGAAGATCATGTGCTTCACGTCGGCGTTCTCCATGGCGGCGAGCACGTTCGCCAGGCCCCCGACGTTCTGCTGGTAGTACCACGCGGGCCTGGCCACCGACTCCCCCACCTGCTTCTTCGCGGCGAAGTGGATGACGGCGGTGACGCCACGCTCGGCCATGAGCTTCTCGAGAGTCTCTTGCGCACCGGGCCCGGCCACATCGAGCTCGGCCAGGGTGGCTTGGCCCACGCGATCGGCCGCGCCGGTGGACAGGTCGTCGACGACGACGACGTCCTGCCCGCGCTCGAGCAGCAGACGGACCACGTGGGCGCCGATGTAGCCGGCGCCGCCGATCACCAGGGTGCTCATGGCGTCACATTACGGCCGCATCGTTACCGGGCGAGCACCGCAGCGGCTGCTGGCGCTCAGGAACTCCTCAGAAGCTCATGACGCGCGAGTGCTCCCACTGCCCACCCCTCACGGAACGTCGGCACCCAGCGTGACGACGGCACCAGGGTTCACCTCGAGATAGCTCGCCACGCTGTCCGCGGCGAACGCACGGCACAGCGCGTCCAACCGTGCGGCGTCGAGCAGCACGATGGACTGCGCACCGTCGGGGCTGCGCCCGGTGCCGGTGTATGGCGCGGTCATGAACGTCAGGTCCTCGGGGCGGACACTGCGCATCGAGAGCACGAGGTTGCGCATCTCGCCGATGGTGAAGCCCTCGTCCACGGCGACGGTGCGCGCGACCGTCTCGAGCAGGCCGACCAGCGCAACCGGGTCGGTCAGGACGTCTCGCCGGTACGCCGCCTGAAGGATGGAGCGCATCCAGTTCTGCTGGCGCTGGACGCGGCCGAAGTCCCCGCCGGGCACGCCGTACCGCTGCCGCGCGTACGCGAGCGACCCCTCGCCGTCGAGCGTGTGCGTGCCCGGCGGCAGCGCGACGCCGGCGTTGTCCATCCCGTTCGGCATGGTGATCTCCACGCCGCCCAGCTCGTCGGTGAGCTCCGAGAAGGACTCGAAGTCCGCGATGGCGAAGTGGTCGATGTGGATGCCCGTGAGCGCCTCGACCGTCTGGATCATGAGCGGTGGACCGCCGAAGGAGTACGCCGCGTTGAGCTTGTGCGTCCCGTGGCCGGGGATGTCCACCCAGGAGTCGCGCGGGATGGACATGACGTAGGCGTGCTGCCGGTCGCCGGAGACCTGGAGGACCATGATCGCGTCGGTGCGCTGCGCGCCGTAGCTCCACTGGGTGGGATCGCCGGCCGAGATTCGTGAGTCGGAGCCGAGGACCAGGATGTTCACCGCCGCAGACGGCGCTGGGCCGGCCCGATCGCTCGAGTCGGTCCCGGACCCGTTGTCCGGGCGGTCGGTCAGGGACGCGAACGGGTCGTCGATGCGCTCGATGCCGGCCTCGATCCGCCCCTGGATGTACGCGGCGGTCCCGACGAGCCCGGCCACGAGCATGACCACGATGGCAGCGGCGAGCCACAGTGCGACCTTCGTCCGCGAGCGCCGCGGCTCCGTGCTCTCCGGCAGTGCGAGGGCGACGGCTCGAGCGTCGTCGTCGCCTCCCTGTGGTGCGCCAGCCTCTGGGCTCGCCCGGCCGCGATCGACTTCCTCGACGACGGCGGCCGGCTCACCGCGCCGCTCCCCCGCAATACCCACCTTCGCCACCGCCTCTGGTCCCCGACCGAGCGACATCCGTCCCGAATCTCGCTGTGAGTGCCATCCCTACACGGGTTGTGGCCGCGGCGGGCGGGTTTGGTGCTGTTGGTCGACGAGAGCACGTCCACGGGTGCTGACCATGCCGGAGGAAGATGCCCGCCCCCGCACAGCGTCCCAGCACCCCGAGCCCATCCTCGGCTGAATCGTCGGCCGCGACGTGTGAAGACTTGTCGCGGAGAAGATGACATCTCGCCGGACGCGCGCGGGGTGTGCCGGGCGCTCAGGCCCCCGCCCGAAGCGTCGCGATCAACCCGCCCGTCACCACCATCTCCACCTGCCGGGGCGAGAGGTGGTGCCGCACGAGGAACGTGCGGTCCCGGGTGACGTTGCGGACATCGAACTCGTGCGTCCGGGCCAGCCAGTTCGGCAGGTCCTCGACGGTCAGCACGTCGCCCGTTTCGATGCGGTCGTGGTCGGCCGGGTCGGCGAACTCCAGCGCGAGGATCCCGAAGTTGGCGAGGTTCTGCCAGTGGATCCGGGCGAACGACTTGGCGATGACCACCCGAAGCCCGAGGTACCGCGGCGCGATGGCGGCGTGCTCACGGGAGGAGCCCTGGCCGTAGTTGTCCCCGCCGACGATCACGTGCGGCCCGTCGTGCGCCTGGGCACGCAAATGGTACGAGGGGTCGAGCTGGTCGAACACGAACTCCGCCATCCGCGGGATGTTCGACCGGAACGGCAACGCCCGTGCCCCGGCCGGGCTGATGGCATCGGTAGAGATGTCGTCGCCGACCTTGAGCAGCACCGGCGCTTCCAGGTGCGCGGGCAGTTCGTCGAGGTCGGGCAGTGCGGTGATGTTCGGCCCCTTGACGAGCTCCACCCTTGCCGCCTCCGACGGCGGCAGCGGTGCCTCGAGCATCGCGGTGTTGACCGTCGCCCGCTCGGGCAGGGCCAGCGCCGGGTACGCGAAGCCCTCGGCCTCAGCCCAGTCTCGCGGGTCGGTGATGACCCCGGTCAGCGCCGACGCCGCGGCCGTCTCCGGCGAGCACAGCCACACGGCGTCGTCGGCCACCCCGGACCGGCCGGGAAAGTTGCGCGGCATGGTGCGCAGCGAGTTGGTCGCCGTCGCCGGGGCCTGCCCCATGCCGATGCAACCCAAGCAGCCCGACTGGTGCAGCCGCGCACCCGCGCCGATGAGCTCGAACGTCGCTCCCATCTTCGTCAGGTCCATCAGCAGCTCGCGCGAGGTCGGGTTGACGTCGAAGCTGACCCCGTCCGCCGTCTGCCGCCCGGCCACCATGGCCGCGGCGACGGCGAAGTCGCGCAGCCCGGGGTTGGCGGAGGAGCCGATGACCACCTGCCCGATCGGCTCGCCGGCCACCGCCCGGACCGTGACGACGTTGCCCGGGGACGACGGCCGGGCGATGAGGGGCTCGAGGGTGGACAGGTCGATCTCGTCTTCTACGTCGTAGACGGCGTCATCGCCGGCGAGGATCTCGGTGAAGTCGTCTTCGCGGCCCTCGGCGCGCAGGAAGGCGCGGACGGCGTCGTCGGCGGGGAACACGGTGGTGGTCGCGCCGAGCTCGGCGCCCATGTTGGCGATGACATGCCGGTCCATCGCGCTGAGCCCGGCCAGCCCGGGACCGTGGTATTCGATGATCCGGTTCTTCGCGCCGGCGACGCCGTGGCGGCGCAGCATCTCGAGGATGACGTCCTTGGCACTGACCCACTCCGGGAGCTGCCCGCTCAGCCGGACGCCCCAGATCTCGGGCATCACCAGGTACAGGGGGTTGCCGGCGATCGCGAGCGCCACCTCGAGCCCGCCGACGCCGATGGCCAGCATGCCGAGCGACCCGGCGGCCGGGGTGTGCGAGTCCGAGCCGACCATCGTCGCGCCGGGCTTGCCGAAGCGCTGCATGTGCGTGGGGTGCGAGACGCCGTTGCCCGGCTTGGAGTACCACAGGCCCCAGCGCTGGCAGGCGGAGCGGAGGAAGCGGTGGTCGTCGGCATTCTTGGAGTCGGTCTGCAGCAGGTTGTGATCGACGTATTGCACCGAGACGTCGGTGCGGGCCCGGTCGAGGCCCATGGCCTCGAGCTCGAGCATCACCAGGGTGCCGGTGGCGTCCTGCGTGAGGGTCTGGTCGATGCGCAGACCAATCTCGGTGCCCGGCACCATCTCGCCGGAGACGAGGTGGGAAGCGATGAGCTTGTGCGCGACGCTGGTCATGGTCGGACAACCCCTTTCGGCTGTCCGTTCGACCTTACGACGCTCCCGAGCGGATGGCTACGGCCGCCCCTGGCGGTCAGCCAGAGACGGGACGGCCTACTCCAGGTCGCAGTCCCAGCGGTCGTCGGTCTCGTTCACGCCCCTGCCCTCCTCATTCAGGACGGAAAATTACACCATTGTCATACCGATTCGCTGCGGAATCGTGCGGTGGGTGTCCGACGCAAAGTCTCTACCGCCGTCGGGGACTGCGGCAAATCAGGCGAGTCTCACCCAGAACAGTCGCACCGGGCTCTCAGGAGCGATCGAGACGGTCTCCCAGAACGGTCGCGCCGGTCACACAGGAGCGTTCCCTCCGGGGCCCACCCCCTCATGTGGGGGGTCGAGAGGGCCGAAAACTGGGGTGGGCAGAGCCGACGCCGAGGGGCACAATTTCGAGTAGCGATCCGGGCACCGCAGGCAACCCGGCGTGACAAACTCCCGATGCCGCGTCCGAACCCAGAGCGCGGCCGGCGGCTTCAAGGGAGAGTGGTGTCTTCACGTATCGACTGAGAGCGGCAGGGCACAGGCGAAGTGGGTCCGGTCCGTGCGGGCGGGAGGTGTCATGGTTGACCAGCTCGGCGAGCGGCTGCTCGCCGCTCACGTGCGCGCCACGATCGACAACCCGATCGACGGCATCCTGCCGGACTTCTCCGTCTTCGGCACCGAGTTCACCCAATGGTGGCAGAAGGTCTTCGCCGCGCTCTGGGCCCTCGCCCTGCTCGTCACGATCTTCTTCCTGCTGCAGGGCATCGTCGTGATGGCCAACGCCGGCGACAACCCGCACAGCCACAGCCGCGGCCGCTCCCGCGCCGTCGTCGCCGGCATCTCCCTGGTGTGCGTGGCCGCCTTCGGGGTCATCGTCGGCGCCATCCTCCAGGTAGCCGGCTAACCGGCCCGCCGGCGCCCGAACCGAGGCCTGAATGAGCACCCACCAGCGGCAACGACGCCCCACCGGGGATGGCTGACGTGGCCACCCAGGACCCCACCGGGGTGGGGACGGTCGCCCCGCTGCCGGGCACCACCCCGCTGCCCGGCACCGTCCCGAGCCCGGACCCGACGACGGTGGTCGCCTTCGACGTCGACCCCCTCGGCTTCCTCTTCACCAACGTCAAGGAGGCCGCCCACGGCCTGACCACCGAGCTGCTCCCCTGGCTGATGAACGCCACCCAGCCCGACCTGAGCGCGCAGTGGTTCCTCGACGCCTACCGCATCTCCTTCGCGGCCGCCGTGTTCCTATGGGTGGCGCTGCTGCTGTGGAACCTGGTCCGCGCGGCGCGCCGGGTCATCACCGGGGCAGAGCTCGCCGAGTCCTTCACCACTTACTCGCTGCTCTTCCTCGCCGGCGCGATGTACGGGCCGGCGGCCGGCTGGGTGGTGGTGCGCTTCTTCGGCGCGCTCAGCGAGTCCCTGATGAGCTGGGCGTCGGGTGGGCCGGCCCCCACCGCCGTCGACAGCCTCGCCGACACGATCGCGGCCACCGAGCCCGACGGTGTCACCGGGGGCGTCGTCGTCGCCCTCATCGTCATGAGCCTGCTGCTGCTGGGGCTGATCCTGGTGGCGCTGGTGCTGGTGGTCACCACGGTGACCCTGTACTTCACGGGGGCGCTGGTGCCGCTGGCGCTGGCATGGCTGGTCGACCCCGCCCACCGCCGCACCGGCACCAGGATGATCACCACGTGGGTCGCGATCCTCGCGGCCAAGCCGCTCGTGTTCTTCCTGCTCGGCATCGCCCTGCGGATGACCGCGGCCCAGACCAGGTGGCTGTCCACCGACCCCCGCGTCGAGCAGCTCGCCACCCTCACGGCCGCGGCCATGGCGATGATCCTGGCGGCCCTCGCCCCGTTCGCGCTGCTGCGCGTCACCCCGCGGCTGCCCACGCCGGCGCTGTCGATGGGCGGTCCGGCCGCGCGCGGGGAGGCGGGACCTGCGGGCGAGTCGAGCGTCGCGCGGGTGGCACGGCTGCAGGCGGAGCGCTCCTCCGACGTCTCCGTGGTCGGCGGCCCGGGCGCGCTGCTGCCGATGTTCTCCAACGTCCACGTCCGCACCCTGCCGGCCGAGCCCGGCCCGGTGCAGCGGGCCGCGATGGCCCAGCAGGCGCGTGACGAGGACACGACGGTGGAGCCTGGCCGGCTGTCCGCGCCGTCCGGCAAGGGCGGATCCGACGACGGCGCCCGGCCCGCTTCCGCGGAAGCTGCGGACGGAGCGGGAGCGGGAGCGGTGGACGCTTCCGCGGAAGCGCCCGAAGCCGCCATCGACGCCCCCCGCCCTGACGGCGGAGGCGCCCGATGAGCCGCACCTCGATCCTCGGCGGCGAGAGCGGCCACCGCAGCTTCTTCGGCGGGTCCGTCCCGCACAGCCGCCTCATCGCGCTGCTCGTGGCGGCCATCGCCGCGATGATCCTCACGATCACGCTCGGCACGGCCGGCTTCGCCGTCGGCGCCGCGGTGGTGCTCGTCGCCTGGCTGGTCAGCTCCCCCACCGTGCACGGTTCGCTGCTCGAGCGGTGGGTGGCCCGGCGCCGGTGGCGCGAACGACTCCGCACCGGGACGGCCGCCTTCGCCCCGTTCGACCAGGCGCGGTGGGACGAGCTCACCGCACGCCGGCCCGGTCGCCGCGCCGCGGCCCAACAGGCTCACGCGCTGCGCGAACGCCCCGACGGCGCCGAGGGCATGGGCTGGCTGGACCTGCGGCCGGGCCGGCCCGGCATCGCCTGGCACACCCCGACGGGTGAGGACCCGTACCTGTCGGTCGTCTTCGAGGTCTCCGGGCAGATCCGCGGCATCGAGTCCGAGCACGCCGTCGAGGCCGGGCAGGTGGCGTGGGGTGCCTTCCTGGCATCGCTGGGCAGCGAGGAGTCGATCGCCCGGACGGTGCAGAGCCTGACCCGGGTGCTGCCCCCGGACTCGGCGGGCCACGAGGCCTGGGTGGTCTCCCAGGTGGACGGCGAGGCGCCGGACGAGCTGCTGCGCTCCTACGACGACCTCCTGCACCGCATGGGCCGGCGGGAGATGGCGCAGCGGCACTACGTCGCGGTCCGCTGGCCGCTGACCCCGGCGTTCCACCGGGCCGCGGAGCGCTACGGGCCCGGCCGCGACGGCTGGCGCCGGCTCATGGTCGACGAGGTCGACGCGCTCACCCGCGGCCTGCGCCGCGCCCGCATGGGGCACGTCCGGCCGCTCACCGCCCGGGAGGTCGCCGCCGTCATCCTGCACATGCAGAACCCTTCCCGGCCGATCGACCAGCTGGACGACGTCGACCCCGAGACCCTCGGTCTGCCCAGCGTGGACGACTACTCCGCGCACGTGGTCCACGACGTCGACCCCTTCACCGACGAGCCGGTCGAGTGGTGGCACCGCACCGCCGTCATCACGGCCCGGGCGATGGCCACCGGGGAGCGGACGAGTCTGTGGATGACACCGCTGCTCTCCGGGATGCCCGAGCGGATCGTGCGCACCCTGTCCCTGCAGACCTGGATGGTGCCCGCCCGGGAGGCCAAGGCCACCGCCCGCATCGACGCCACCTCCGACCACTCCGAGCTGCTGCGCCGCCGGGACGCCGGCCGGCTGCTCGACGACGAGTCCGAGGTCTCGCTCACCGCGGCCCAGCGCCGCCTCGAGGACCTGCGGCCGGGCACCCAGCACCACGGCGCCGAGTGGCTCGGGCACCTCACCGTCTCCGCACGCTCGCGCGACGAGCTGGCCCAGGCGGTTCGCCTGATCTCCGCGACGGCGGAGCGCGGCCTGGGCATCGAGCGGCTGGACTGGCTCGACACCTACCAGTCCGCCGCCTCCGGGTGCACGTGGCCCATCGTGCGGGGCATGCGGCCGCCGGCGCCCTCCGCGGCGCAGCGGGTCATGCGCACGCTGAGCGGGCACGGGGCGAGGGAGGCCCTATGACCGTCGGAGAGACACGCAAGCAGCGCCGCGAGCGGGCCGGCAAGACCGCCGCGTCCGTCGCGCAGGCCGCCCTGCATGCCGAGGCCCTGGCCGCCGACGAGGCGGCGCGAGAACCCGCGGGGCGGGCGCACACCACGACGCCGAGCAGCACGCCGGTTGTCGAGACGGCGCCCGGCCGGGGGCGGCTGACCCTGGCCGCGGCCCCGTCCCGGCTGCCACCGGCGCTCGCCGCCGCCATGGCGAAGCCGGATTCGGCCGATGTCAGTTCGTCCGCCACCCCGGTTGCCGACGAGGCAGCCCCGACGGACGGTCCGGCATCGATCCCGCGCCTCGACGCCGGGACCGACCACACCGACCACACCGACCACAAAGACCGCGCCACACAGTCCGCCGCGATCCCGTCGACACGCCATCACGAGGACCCGAAGGTGCCGCCCACCGTGGACTTTGTGGCGCGATCCGACGCGTTGGTCACCCAAGAGCTCGAGGTGGAGGTGCTGGAGCCCGAGGTCACGGCGGAGCCCGAGGTCACGGCAGAGCCCGAGGTCACGGCAGAGCCCGAGGCCGTCACCGAGCCCCCCACCATTCGCGCCCCCCGCTCCCCCAGGCCCAAGCGCCGCAACATCTTCCGCGCCCCGTCCGCCATCCCCGGCGACGGTGAGGGCCGCGCCCCCTGGGACGCCCGCGGCTGGGCCACCCGCGCGAAGCTCCGCAAGGCCAAGCGCGGCTTCTACGCCCCCCTGCACCGCGGCGCGCCCACCACCACCCGCCAGGCCGAGGTGCTCAACACCGCCGTCGTCGCCGCCCCGACGGACCTCGAGGGCGTGGCGATCGGGCGGGACTGCCTGTCCAACGCGGTCGTCGCGCACGACCCCTTCACCGCCTACGGCAAGGGCGTCATCTCCTCCCCGAACGTCCTCGTGCTCGGTGACGTCGGCGCCGGCAAGTCCAGCCTCCTCAAGACCGCGTACGTGCTGCGGCCACTCACGCTCGCGGGGCGCCGCTCGGTAGTCTTCGACAAGAAGGACCGCGGCGGCGAGGGCGAGTACTGCGCCCTGGTGGAGCGCTACGGCGCCGCCCCGCTGAAATTCTCCCTCGAGCCCGGCGGCACGGTGCTCAACCTCCTCGACCCGGTCATCACCGGCGGGATCGGCGCGAAGAACCAGGCCCAGCTGCTGCAGGTGGCCGCCGAGCTCGCCCAGGGCGGCCGGCCGCTGGACCAGTGGGAGCGCGAGGCGCTGCGCAGCGCGTACCGGCTCGCCATGCGCGCCGCCGAGGTCGACAGCCGCACCCCGGTGCTCCCCGACGTCCTCGCGCACGCCGGGCACGCCGCCCAGGACCCCGCCTACGCCGACCTCAGCCCCGCCGCCACCGAACGCATGCACGAGGCCGGCCTCGGCGTGCGGTTCCTCCTCGACGGCCTCCTGGAGGAGTACTCCGGCATCTTCGACGGCCCCACCTCTTCCTGGGTCTCCCTGAACGAGAAGCTCACCAGCTTCGACGTCTCCCAGCTGCCCGAGGACGGCCCCGCCGTCCCGACCGTCATGGCCATCGCCAACATGTGGCTGCTGGGCACGCTGCGCCGCGAGCGTGGCCGGTTCACCAACCTCATCGCCGAGGAGGGCTGGCACCTGGTCGGCGGCCCGAACGCCCAGCTCATGCGCGCCAACACCAAGCTCGCCCGCGGCCTGGGCCTGGCGCTGGTGGTCGCCATCCACAAGATCGCCGACATCCCGCCGGACTCCCCCGCCATGACCGTGCTGCAGGAGGCGCAGACAGTCCACTGCTACCGCACCTCGCGCGCCGACGACATCGAGCGAGTGGTCCACGACTTCGGCTTCGAACCGGGCCTGGCCGCCACGCTGCCCGCGCTCGGTGACGGGTTCCACCTGTTCAAGCGCGGCCGCGACCCAGAGGTGATGGTCGAGCACGTGCGCTCGGCGTTCGAGACCGGCCTGACCAACACCGACGAGGCGATGACCCGGGGCGGACGGCACACCTGACATGTCGCCACATGTCAGGTGCTCATCAGGGCGGACGGCGGTGACGGTGCGGGCTGCGGCGGCGGCCCTGCTCGCCCTCGCGCTGCTCACCGCGTGCAGCCCGGACGCCGAGGAGCCGGAGCCGAGCCCGCCCGCCACGGCCACCGCGAGCGCCACCTCTTCCGCCGCACCGAGCCCCAGCGAGCCCGCCCCCATGGAGGACGTCGCCGGGCAGGGCGCCACGCACGCCACGCCGGTGTGGGACGACGCCGCCAAGGCCGCCGCCCAGGCCCGGGCCGTGGAGTTCATGACCGGCTTCGCCCGCCCCGACCTCCCTGCCGATCAGTGGCTCGCCGGCATCCAGCCGCTCATGGCCCCCGAGGCGCGCGAGACCTACGCCGCCGTCAACCCGGCCCAGGTCCCCGCCTCCGCGCTGACCGGCGCGAGCCTCGTCCAGGACGGCCCGTCCCCCTACGTCGCCACCGTCGTCGTCGCCACGAACGCCGGCGACTACACCGTCACCCTCAGCCGCACCGCCGATGGCGAGCCCTGGCTGGTGCAGTACGCCGACCCCGCGGGCGGGTGAGACGTGCGCAAGCTTCTCGCCGTGCTGGCGGCGCTCGCGGTGGTGGTCGGCGGTGGGGTCGCGCTCGTCCTGTTCGTCGGCGCCGGGCTGAGCAGTCGCCCCCAGACAGCCTGGTGCCAGCCGGGCGGGGCGAGCATCGTCGTCGCCGGCGTGCCCACCGGCGACGTGGCCGGCTACTCCGGTGAGCAGCTGCAGAACGCCGCCACCATCGTGCAGGTGGGCGCCGACCGCGGGTTCGACCCCTGGGGGCAGGCCATCGCGGTGATGACGGCGATGGGTGAGTCGTCCCTGCGCAACGTGCCGTTCGGCGACGACCTACGCGGCGTCACCAACCCCGACGGCACGCCCACCTCGTCGGTGGGGCTGTTCCAGCAGCAGGAGTGGTGGGGCACCCTCGAGGAGCGGATGGACCCCGCGCGCTCGGCCGGCCTGTTCTTCGATGCCCTCGGCAAGGTGGAGGGGTGGCGCGAGCTCGAACCCACGCTTGCCGCGCACCGCACCCAGCGCAACGCCGACCCCTACCACTACGCCGCGTACTGGAGCCCCGCGGTGGCGGTGGTGGCCGCGCTCGCGAGCGGCTCGACGCCGTCCGACGGCGTCGCGCCCGCCGCCGTCACAGCGCCCGCCTCGGTCGTCGCCCCCGCCACCACGCCCACCCCCGAAGCGCCCGCCTCCGCCCCGCCACTCGCGGGCGGCCGGTGGAACCTCGGCCCCGTCGCCCCGCAGACCGCCGCCCTGGCCGTCGAGCTTGGCGAGCGCTTCGACGTCGCCGAGATCGGCGGCTACCGGGAGAACGCGGTGGACTCCGGCGGGCACCCGGCCGGCCTCGCCATCGACCTCATGACCGGCGCGGACCAGGCCAAGGGCGACGCGATCGTCACCTACGCCATGGAGAACGCGGAGCGGCTGAGCGTCGACTACATCATCTGGCGTCAGCACATCTGGTTCGCGGCGAGCCCCGGTCAGGGCTGGCAGCCGATGGAGGACCGCGGCAGCCCGACGGCCAACCACATGGACCATCCGCACATCAACCTCACCCCGGTGCCCGGACCCGGCGCCGGCGTGCTCTCCTGCCTGCTGGCAACCGCGGTCCAGCCGGCCGCGTTCGGCACCGGCCAGTGGGTGGCGCCCCTGGATGCGCCGGTGCGCTCCTCCTACGGGCCGCGCGACCTCCACGGCCAGACGTTCCACGCCGGCACGGACCTGGCGGCCGCGTGCGGCACACCCATCTACGCAGCCGCGGAGGGTCTCGTCACCTACGCTGCCGGCCCGTACCGCGGCCTCACCGGCAACGTGGTGTTCCTCGACCACGGCAACGGCGTGGAGACCTCGTACAACCACATGAACGCCGGCGGCACGCTCGTGCGCCCCGGCCAGCACGTGGCCGCGGGGCAGGTGATCGCCCTGGTGGGCAACTCAGGCAACTCCACGGGCTGCCATCTGCACTTCGGCGTCTACCTCGGCGGTCAGCACACCGACCCCGAGCCGTTCATGGCCGCGGCAGGCGCCCCCCTCGGCTGACCACACTCCCCCGCTCATGCCGAGATGTCAGAAGAGCCAGATGTCATTTTCTCCGCGACATGTCATCTCGTACCGGCGTCCTGGATCCTCGACCTCCCGGGTGTGGTTCCTACGCACGCCGGCCGGATCGGGCGGCCGAGCGACCGCCCGCCGCCGCCTCGTCGGCCGAACTGGCCGCCTCACGCCGCTGCCGCTCGCGGAGGACCTCCGCCGCGCGCTTCGACTCGAACGCCTTACGGGCGCGGGCGAACGCGGGAGTGGGGAGATTGGAGTAGCGGCCGTTGTCCATGACAACATCATCGTTCGAACGCTGTTCGATGTCGTGGGACCTTCTGCCTTCGCGGGCGGTTCGCTTTCTCACTCGGGTCGGCGGGCAGCGAGCTGGGACAGTCGACGCCGACGCTGGCTGTCCAGCCCCTCCCGCGTCGAGGCCAACCGCACGGTTCTGGACACGTTCCCGCGCTACTTAGTTGCCACCCGCCCGGGCCGACGCGATGCTCGGTCCAACGGTGAACCGGTACAGGAGCCCCATGGCCACGTACACGCAACCCACCATCGAGATCCGCCCGCTCGACGCCGCACGCTGGCCGGACTTTGAGCGGCTCTTCGCCCGACCCGGTGACCAGAGGGCCTGCCAGTGCATGTGGTGGCGCCTGCCGGGCAAGGCGTTCGGGGCCACCGCCCTGGCCGACCGCCGCAGGCTCATGGCCGCGCGCGCCACGCAGGCTCCCGCGCCCGGGCTCATCGCCTACGACGGGGAGGATCCTGTCGGATGGGTGGCACTGGCGCCCCGGGAGGAGTACCCGCGCATCCCCCGCTCGACGATCATCACCTACCTGAACGTCCCCGGTTGCTGGTCGGTCACCTGCTTCTTCGTCCGCCAGGACCACCGCCGGCAGGGCCTGCTCGAGCGGCTCCTGGCCGCCGCCGTCCAGCACGCCCGCGCGCACGGCGCCGAGCACCTCGAGGCCTACCCCGTGGAGCCGGGTCCCGCGCAGTCGGACTCCGGGCTGTTCCGCGGCCCGCTCGACCTGTTCCTCCGGGCGGGATTCATCGAGGTCGGCCGGGGGCAGGGACGGCCCACCGTCCGCCTCGCCCTCGCGCCGGGATGACCTGACCGGCGACGTCGCGACTCAGCGCGACGTTGGACACGGGGGCGGACTCCTACGTCACACCATGTCTCGTCTCACCAGAGGAACGGCACCCGCCGGTCCCCCGCCGTACCGAGATGGCCAAGCGCCAGCAGGACTCCGGCGGCGCCGTCCTCCAGCCCGACGGGGAAGCCCCCGGCCGGCGCCGCCCCGTTCGGCGCCCGGCGCAGGGTGACCGGCTCGAGGTACGGCCGCACGCGTGCGAACCGTTCCTCCGCCGTCTCCCACGGGAGGGAACGCAGGTACTGCAGCGCCAGGATCGCGCTCGCCCGTCCGCGCGACAGGCCCGGGGCCTCACGGAGCCGCTGCTCCGCGGCCGCCGTGATGGCCTCAGCGGCCTCGGCGACCCAGGGTGCGTCGAGGTGCTGGGCGGCATGGTGCAGGACGACGGCGACCCCCATGCTGCCGTTGGCCACCGAACCCGGCCGGGACCACAGCGGCAGCGCCGCGTGCCGGGCGAACGGGCGCCAGCCGAGCAGGGCCAGGTCGTGACGCAGGCAGTCCTCGATGGGCTCGACGAGCGTCGGGTCCTCGGTGAGCTCGTAGGCGTGGAGGAGGAACAGCGCCGCCCCTGACCCGCCCCGCAGCACCCCGAGGCGGTCGAGCCGGGGGCGCCACCGGAGCTGGCGCACGAGCGCGGCCGCCACTGTTTCGACCCGATCCAGGAGCGCCTCGCCGTCCAGCACCGGTGCGCGCTCGAGCAGCGCGAGCCCGAGCCCGGGCAGGCCGTCGGCCAGCGTCGGCCCCAGCTCGCCCAAGGGCGCCTTCTCCACCACCGACCACAGCTCCGCCGCCTCGTCGCCGCAGCCCAGCCGGTCGAGCGCGAGAGCGAGCCCGCTGAGGCCGTTGGCGAGACCGGGCTGGTCGCGCGGCGCGCGGCGGGCGGCCCGGACCAGCCACTCGACCAGCTCCCCGGGGATGTCGGCGCCCACCTCGGCCAGCGCCCACAGCACGCCGGCCGCCCCACGGGCGAACCCGGCACTCTGCCCGGCGGGAAGATCA
This sequence comes from Georgenia yuyongxinii, assembly GCF_006352065.1. Classification (NCBI taxonomy): domain Bacteria; kingdom Bacillati; phylum Actinomycetota; class Actinomycetes; order Allobogoriellales; family Allobogoriellaceae; genus Georgenia; species Georgenia yuyongxinii. The sequence goes on from NZ_CP040915.1 coordinate 3,341,628, forward strand.
TCGGCGAAGAGGGCATCCGGTGACGACGGCGTCGCGGCGACCGCGATCCCGCCCGCCAGCCGGCGCACCGCACGGCCGAGGCGACGGAGGTCGGCGAGGTCGAGGGCGCAGTCCGGGCGCTCGCGCGCACCGAGCGTCCACGGCAGCACCGTCCCGTCACCGCGCGGGCCGGCGGCCCCCAGGACCTGCACGGCGGAGCGGCGCACGCGCGGGCCGACGCCTGCGGTGCTGGCGATACCGGCAGCGCTTGCGGTGTCGGTGGTCCCCGCCCACGGGGGCGGGGTGACATCGAGGGACGGAACAGTCATGGGGGGCTCGCTCACCTGCGTGGGGAGCCCCGCCCCGACCCCCGGTCTCGACGCCGCAGTTCCGGCGCCGTCAGGACGAATCGTGTCCCATTCATCTGCACATATGGCTCCGGCCGGGGTGCGGGGTTCCTGCCATGGCAGGAACCTGCCACCTTGACGGTGCGGCGCCGCCGCTCAGCGGGTGCGAGCGGCCGGCCCGCTCACGGGGTTGGCGCGCGCAGCCCGCTGCTGAGCTGGTCGAGCGCGTCCTCGACACGCGCAGCCAAGCCCGCCGCGCCGTCGCCCGACGCCGCCCACAGGCGGATCGCGCTCCTGATGCCCGCGACGGCGCTCGCCGCGACCAGCCACGGGTACAGCTGGGTGTCGGCGTCCGAGCCGGTGCGCTCGGCCACGACCGTCCGCAGCTCGTCCTCGAGGTGGCTCCAGAACCACGACTCGTACGGCCGCAACGACGGGTACTGCTGCTCGAGCTCCAGCTTTTGCACCATCGAGTGGAGCTGTTCGGCACTGCGGGAGCCAGTGAACTCCGAGAGCGCCGCACGGAGCGCCTCCCAGGGCCCCTCGGCCGTCGGCCGGTCCGCGACCGCCGCGACCACGGCCACCAGCTCATGCGTCCCGGCGGCCACCACGGCCTCCTCCTTGCAGGAGAAGTAGTTGGAGAAGGTGCGTGGCGACACGAACGCCAGACCCGCGATCCGGTGGATGGTCACGTTGTCGAGCCCGTGCTCGACGGCGAGCCGCAGCGCTGAGTCGGCGATCGCCGTGCGCGTCATCTGCTTCTTCAGCTCTCGCAGACCCAGCTCTGGCCGGTCGTCCGCGGGCAACGTCTGGGTCACACCTGAACAGTAGTGGATGCGCTCTCCGCGCTCTTGCCGAGATCGCAAACATCCCTGTCCAGCGATCGCGCCGGATTCCGATAACGGGCAGGCGCCGATTGCCTCACCTCAACACGCCGCACTGGCAGGTTCCTGCCATGGCAGTCTATTGCCAACAGGGAATGATTGCCCAATACGCAATGTTGCTCGACAGTCGGAACAAGCACGCGGCCATCCGGCCCGCGTGGCCACCGACCGGGGCCACCCGGCGAAGAAGCCATAGGGAGAGTGCATCATGAACCGCGCAGCCGCCTATTTCGTCACCCTGTACACCGCCGTCGGCGACCGCATCGAGGGCCGGAGGGATCGCGGCGCCACCGCGGTCGAGTACGGCCTGCTCGTCGGCCTCATCGCCGTCGCCATCATCGCGGCACTCGTCATCCTCGGACCGCAACTCGCCGCGCTGTTCACCTCGGTGAGCGACGAGCTTCCTGTTCCCGCCGGCGGCTGACCACTGCACAGCGCCACCCGGCGCAGCGATCCTCCTGACCGCTGCGCCGGGTTGGCCGGCGGGATGACCCACACATCTGGGGAGGTGCGAGCTCATGAAGCGACACCGCGAGCGCGGCGCCGCCGTCGTCGAGTTCGCCCTCGTGCTGCCGCTGCTCCTGCTGCTCGTTCTCGGCATCGTCGAGTTCGGCCGCGCCTACCACCTGCAGACCCAGCTCTCCGGCGCCGCCCGCGAGGCCGTCCGGGAGATGGCCCTGCACAACGACCCGACCGCCGCACGGGCGACCGCAAAGGCGTACGCCGCCGGGCTGAACCTCACCAACGCGCAGATCAGCGTCACCCCGACCACGTGCCTCAGCAGCGCGAGCGCACCGACCGCGACGGCCACCGTGACGGTGACCTACCCCATGGACTTCCTCACCGGCCTCGTCGGGGCCGACTTCACCCTCACCGGGAAGGGGACGATGCGATGCCACGGCTGAGCCGCGAGCGCGGCGCCATTAGCGTGATGGTGGCCCTGCTGGCCGTGCCGCTGATCGGGTTCGCCGCCATCGCCGTCGACGTCGCGGCGATGTGGTCCGACCGTCAGCAGCTCCAGACGGGAGCGGACGCCGGCGCGCTGGCGATCGCGCAAGACTGTGCGCGCGGCGACTGCCGCACGCCCGGCCAGACCGCCGCCGGGATGGCCGAGGCCAACATCAACGACGGCGAGGCCACCGCCGTCGTCACCGACCCCGCCCTGACCCCGGCCACCGGCCGCGTGACGGTCCGGACCTCGGGGACCACCGAGCACTGGTTCGCCCCGGTGCTCGGATTCGACGCCCTCGCCATCACGACGACGGCGACGGCCGCGTGGGGCAGCCCGACCGGCGGCACCGCCATGCTGCCGCTCGCCCTGCACCGGTGCGAGCTCACGGCCCAGATCCGGGCCCAGGGCGGCAGCCTCACCACGCCCAGCCCCGTGATGCTGACGATCCTGCCCTCCAAGGACCTCAGCCACTCCAAGCTCCCCGCCGACTGGCCGTGCGAGGCCACCCCGTCCGGCAACCACGTCCCGGGTGGCTTCGGCTGGCTCAAGTCGGACCCCGGCACCTGCCGGAGCACGAGCAGGATCGACGACCACGTCGAGGGCTCGGACCCGGGCAAGAGCCTGCCGTCCAGCTGCGAGCGATCCGACATCACCGCGCTGCGCGACGCCACCGTGCTGCTCCCGGTCTACGACGAGTACGGCGGACAGGGCAACAACGCCTGGTTCGACATCATCGGCTACGCCGCGTTCACCCTGAAGGGCTACGCATTCGTCGGCCACGGCGGCGACACCTGGGGCGTGCCGTGCCCGAAGTCCGTCAACACTTGCCTGAGCGGCCGCTTCGTCGAGTTCGTCGACCTGAGCACCGCCTTCCGCTACGGCGCCGGGGCGCCGGACCTCGGCGCCAGCATCGTGGCGCTGGTGGAGTAGTGAGCCAGATGAAGAGACGCCTCCTCGCCGCCGTCGCGGCCCTGGTGCTCGCCATTACCGGCGGCGTGCTGCTCCTGGGGTATGTGGCCGGGGCCGACGCCCGCGCCCAGGCCGGGATGGCGCCCGCCACCGTGCTGGTGGCAACCGAACCGATTCCCCAGGGCACCGGGGCGGCGGACGTGGCGGCCCTGGTGACCGCCCGGGAGATCCCCGCCGTCGCCGTCGTGCCCGGGGCACTCGCCAGCCTGGACGACGTCGCCGGGCTGGTGACCGCCGCGGGCGTCCACCCGGGCGAGCAGCTCCACGGGGGCCGGTTCACCGACGCCGACACGGCCGCCGCCACGGGTCAGGTCGAGATCCCCGCGGACCTGCACCAGGTGTCGGTGCTCCTGGACCCGCAACGGGTGGTCGGGGGCCGGCTCGTCGCCGGTGACACGGTGGCGGTGTTCGTCTCGCTGCGCGACCCCGCCCGCACCCACGCCGTCCTGCACAAGGTCCTGGTCGCGAACGTCCAGGGCGGGGTCGCCGCCCCGGCCCGGGACGGCGTCGCGACGGCGGGCGTCACGACGGACGGCGCGGCGGCGGACCCGGAGGCGCCCGCCGCGTCGCAGCCGGTGCCCGCCGAGAGCGTCCTGGTCACGCTGGCCGTCAGCGCCGCCGACGCCGAGCGCGTGGTCTTCGGCGCGGAGCACGGCACCCTCTGGCTCTCCCTCGAAAGCGCCGACGCACCCGAGCAGGGCACCCGCATCCTGACCGAGGAGGACGTTCTCGGATGAGCATCTTGCTGGCATCGGCTTCGGCCGACCTCACCGACCGCGTCCACCAGGCCACCGGCGGCCGGCTGGTCGTGCTGTCCGGGCCCGCCCCCGCCGAGCCCGGCCCGCTGCTCGCGCAGCCCGGCGGCCCGCCGGACATCGTGCTCCTCGACACCCGGCTGGGCACCGAGCAGTGCCTGGAGCTGGCCGCCGGCCTCGGGCACCAGAGCCCGGGCACCAGCGTCGTCCTGCTCAGTGCGGACGCACCGCGGATCGGCCTGCTCGCGTTGCGCGCCGGCGCGTGCGACGTGGTGGACCCCGACGCCGACGTCGCCGAGCTCACCCAGGCCATCGACCGCGCCTGGCAGCTCGCCCGCGCGCGACGACCGCTGCCCACTGCCCCGGCTGCCGCGGCGATCGCCGCGGTCGGGGCCGGACCCGCGGCACCGCCCGACGGGGGCCGGGTGATCAGCGTGCTGTCCCCGAAGGGCGGGGTCGGGAAGACCACAGTCGCCACCAACCTCGCCGTCGGGCTGGCCCGGGCCGGCCATGCCACGGTGCTGGTCGACCTGGACGTGCAGTTCGGGGACGTCGCCAGCGCGCTGAACCTCTCGCCCGAGTACTCGCTCTCCGACGTCGTGCGCAGCGGCGCGGGCCGTGACGCCATGGCCCTCAAGACGCTCCTGGCCCGCCACGAGACCGGGCTCTTCGTCCTGTGCGCGCCGGAGTCCCCCGCGGCGGCGGACGACATCACCGGGGCCGACGTCGACGGGCTCCTGCGCGTGCTCGCCTCGCAGTTCTCCTACGTCGTGGTCGACACCGCCCCCGGGCTCTCCGAGCACACCCTCGCCGCCGCGGACCAGACCACCGACCCGGTGCTGCTCACCAGCATGGACGTCCCGGGTGTGCGGGGGCTGCGCAAGGAGCTCGACACCCTCACCCAGCTCGGCATGTTCCTCGACGCGCGGCACGTGGTGCTGAACTTCACGGAACCGCGCGGTGGCCTGTCGGTCGGTGACATCGAGGCGACGATCGGCACCGGCGTCGACGTCCGGCTGCCCCGCTCCGAGGCCGTGCAGGCCTCGGTCAACGAGGGAGTGCCGCTGCTGCAGAGCGGGCGGCGAGACCCGATGACCTCCCAGCTGCACCGCCTGGTGGACCTGTTCACCCCCGTCCCCACGCTCGTCGCCGAGCCCGGGCGGCGCCGCGCACGCCACCGGGGGGTCCGGGTGGGGTCGCGATGAACCTGGCCGAGCGGCTCCGGAGCGTCCGGGGGGACGGCGGACCGGCAGTCGAGCCGCCCGCACGGGTGCCCGGCGTGCCCGCTGGCACGGTGCTCGCGGGCACGGTGCCGGCGGCGGCACCACCGGCCGGGGCCGGTCCGGCCGGGTCGGCAAGGGCAGGGGCCGCGTCGACCGCGTCGACCGGGTCGGCGCGGGTCATGGCCGCGCCGGCAGGGCCAGTGAAGGGCGCAACGGCGACGGCCTGGGCTCCACCGGCGACACGTGCGCCGGCCCCGTCCTCACCAGCCACCGCGGTCCCGGCGTCGGCCGCCGTCCCCGGGTCCGACGCCTTGACCAGGCTGAAGGATCACGCCGCCACCGCCCTGTTCCAGCGGATCGGGGCGCGCCTGAGCGATCCCGCGCTCGGTGAGGACCAGCTCCGGGCCCTGGTCCACGCCGAGCTGAACCAGGTGGTCGAGGAGGAGCAGGTGCCCCTCACCGGGGAGGAGCGGCGCCGGCTCATCCGTGAGGTCCTCGACGACGCGCTCGGTCTGGGCCCCCTGCAGCGGCTCATCGACGACGAGAGCGTCACGGAGGTCATGGTCAACGGGCCGGACATGGTCTACATCGAGCAGCACGGCAAGCTGACCCGCACCGGCGCACGGTTCACGTCCGAGGAGCACCTGCGCCGCGTCATCGAGCGCATCGTCTCCCGGGTGGGGCGGCGCATCGACGAGTCGTCACCGATGGTCGACGCCCGCCTGGAGGACGGCTCCCGCGTCAACGCGATCATCCCGCCCCTGGCCTTCAGCGGCTCCACCCTGACCATCCGGAAGTTCTCCCGGGACCCGTTCCAGGTGGAGGACCTCATCCGGTTCGGCACCCTCAGCCCGCAGATGGCCGACCTGCTGCGCGCCTGCGTGCAGGCCCGGCTGAACATCATCGTCTCCGGCGGCACCGGCACCGGGAAGACGACGCTGCTCAACGTGCTGTCCTCGTTCATCCCCGACGGCGAGCGCATCGTCACCATCGAGGACGCCGTCGAGCTCCAGCTCCAGCAGGACCACGTGGTCCAGCTCGAGTCCCGCCCGCCCAACAGCGAGGGCCGCGGCCAGGTCACCATCCGCGACCTCGTGCGCAACTCGCTGCGCATGCGACCCGACCGCATCGTCGTCGGCGAGGTCCGCGGCGGGGAGTCCCTGGACATGCTCCAGGCGATGAACACCGGCCACGACGGCTCGCTGTCCACCGTGCACGCCAACTCCCCGCGCGACGCCGTCGCCCGCCTCGAGACACTCGTGCTCATGGCCGGCATGGACCTGCCCCTGCGGGCCATCCGCGAGCAGGTCGCCTCCGCAGTCGACGTCATCGTCCAGCTCACCCGGCTGCGCGACGGCACCCGCCGGGTCACCGCCATCACCGAGGTCCACGGCATGGAGGGACAGACCGTCACGCTCCAGGACGCTTTCCTCTTCGACTACGCCGCCGGCGTCGACCCGAGCGGCCGCTTCCTCGGCTCCACCGTGCCCACCGGGGTGCGTCCCCGGTTCACCGACCGCTTCGCCGACCTCGGCATCGCGTTGCCGCCGCAGATCTTCGCGATGGCCGGCACGGGAGGCTTCCGGTGAGCGTCGCCGTCGTCGCGGCGGGCTGCTGCGCCGCAGCGGTGTTCCTGACCGCCTACCTCCTGCTCGCCCCGCGGCCCCGGCGGCTGGCCAGGGCCCGACGCCGGCCCGGCGTCGCCCCAGGCCCGGGGCTCCTTACCGGAGCCGCCGAGCAGGCAACCGGCGCCGTGGAGCGGATGATCCGCCGTCGCGGCGGCCGGGTGCCGGCGCTGGAACGGGCCGGCGTGCGGATGCGCCCGCAGGACCTCGCGGTGCTCGTGGTCGTCGCCGCCCTGGTGACCGGCGCGGCCGGCCTCGCGCTGGGTGGGCCGCTGCTCGGCCTCGTGCTGGCCGCGGCCGCTCCCGTGGCCGTGAAGGTGTGGCTGGCGCGCCGGGCCGAGAAGCGGCGGCGCGCGTTCGCGGACCAGCTCGACGACTCGCTCCAGCTCCTGGCCGGCAGCCTGCGCGCCGGCCACAGCCTGCAGCAGGCGCTCGCCTCCGTGGCCCGCGAGGCGGAGGAGCCGACGTCGGAGGAGTTCGCCCGGGTCATCAACGAGACCCGCGTGGGCCGCGACCTGGGCGAGGCGCTGAACGAGACCGCCGCGCGCATGGGCAGCCAGGACTTCGTCTGGGTCACCCAGGCCATCGCCATCAACCGGGAGGTCGGCGGGAACCTCGCCGAGGTGCTCGACGGAGTCGCGCACACGGTCCGCGAACGCCACCAGATCCGCCGCCAGATCAAGGCGCTCGCCGCCGAGGGCAAGCTCTCCGCGATCGTCCTCATGCTCCTGCCGGTCGGGATCGTGGGGTTCTTGTCCCTGACCTCCCGCAGCTACCTGGCCGCCTTCACCCAAAGCCCGCTGGGCTACGCCCTCATGGTGCTCGGTGCCGTCCTGCTCCTGGTCGGCGGCGTGTGGATGCGCAAGGTCGTCAGTTTCACCTTCTAGAGAAGGAGCCCCGGTGCCGCCCCTGCTCGCCACCCTCGCCGCCGCGATGCTCGCCGGCTCGCTGGGCACCTTCGCGTGGCTGCTGCTGGCCGGCCCCGGCGGGTCCCGGCGACGCACCGTGACCAACCTGCACCGCGGCCTCGCGGTCGAGGCGCCGGCTGCCCCGGCCGGCCGGCGCGGCCGCGTGGGCCACGCCGTCCGCCGCCTGACGCCGTCGGCCTCGCTCCGCGCCCTCGACCGGCTGCACGCCCGCGCGGGGCGGCCGGCGGCCTGGCCGCTCGACCGCCTCGTGGCGGCGAAGCTCGCACTGGCCGCCGCATCCGCGGTGGTGACCCTCCTCCTCGTCGCTGCGGCGCCGGGGCCGGTGCCCGTGCTGCTCGGGGCGGTGACCACGATCGTGCTGTACTTCCTGCCCGAGCTGCTCCTGCTCAGCCGCGGCATGGAGCGGCGTGAGCGGATCCAGGCCGAGCTGGCGGACACCCTGGACCAGATGACCATCGCCGTCGAGGCGGGTCTCGGCTTCGACTCGGCGATGGCGCGCGCCGGGCAGAACGGCACCGGCGCGCTGGCCGACGAGCTGCTGCGGACCCTGCAGGACATCCAGCTGGGCCAGGCCAGGCGGCAGGCCTACGAGGCCCTCGCCACCCGCGCCGACGTCCCCGACCTGCGCCGCTTCGTTCGCGCCGTCGTCCAGGCCGACGCGTTCGGCATCGCCATCGGCGACGTGCTGCGCACCCAGGCGGGCGAGATGCGGCTCAAGCGGCGGCAGCGCGCCGAGGAGAAGGCGATGCAGATCCCGGTCAAGGTGATCTTCCCGCTGATGCTGTGCATCCTCCCGGTGCTGTTCATCGTGCTGCTGGGTCCAGCGGTGATGGACATCATGCAGGCGTTCGGCTGACCGGCGGCCCGACCAAGTCGCATCACGACCCAATCCACGCATATCTGGTATTTGTCTGACTCAATGTGCCCTGCGTAACATTCCGGCAGAGATCAGGACTCGACGGGGAGGGGCGATGGAGCTACGGCACCTGCGGTACTTCGTCGCCGTCGCGCAGCACCGGCACTTCGGCCGGGCCGCGGACCATCTCAACATCTCGCAGCCGCCGCTGTCCCAGCAGATTCGCCAGCTCGAGCGCGAGCTCGGCGCCGAGCTGTTCGCGCGGACCACCCGCCGCGTCGAGCTCACCGAGGCCGGACGCGTCTTCTACCCGGACGCGGTAGCCATCCTCGCCGAGGTCGACGCCGCCCGGGCCCGCGTCCAGGCGTTGGCGGAGGGCTGGTCAGGCCTGCTCCGGATCGGCTTCGCGGGCTCCGCCTCCTACCGGCAGCTGCCCCAGGTGGCGCGCCTCGTGCAGCACTACCTGCCGCACGTCGAGCTGCAGATGAGCTCCGAGATGCTCACGCCCGAGCAGGAGCAGGCCTTGGCGGAGTCCCGGCTCGACCTCGGCATCCTGCGGCCACCGGTCCGGGTCCCGGGCATCGCCACCCGCACGCTCGCCAGCGAGCCGCTCATCCTGGCGGCTCCCGCCGGCCACCCCCTGAGCGCCCGCGAGGAGATCAGCGTCGCGGACCTCGCCGGCGAGGCGCTGCTGACCTACCCCGGCGCACGCTCCGTCGTCGCCGCGCGAGTGGCAGAGACCCTGCGCGAGGCCGGCACCACCATCGGGCGCAGCCGCGACGTCGCGCAGACCTCCAGCATGATCGCGCTGGTAGCCGCCGGCATGGGCGTCGCCCTCGTGCCGGACTCCGTCCGGGCGCTCACCATGGAGGGCGTCACGTACCTCCCGGTCACCGACGCCGGCACCGTCGACCTCGCGCTGGCCTGGCGCGAGGACGAGACCTCCCCGCTGATCGTCCGGTTCCGCGACCTGCTCCTCACCCACCTGGCAACGAACAAGCACGAGAAAGCGGCCTGACGGCCCGAGTTCACAGAGCCTCATCCAACCGACCAACGCACCCACACCGGAAACAAGGGAGTTCCCCGATGAACGCACACGTCGACGTCCCCGCGGCCGCCAAGTCCGGCGCCAAGGCCACCGACAAGTTCCTCACCAAGAAGGTCACCGCGGACAGCTCGCCCGAGCGAGTCTCGGCGATCCTCGACGACACCCTCGGCGCGCTCTTCGAGGTGATCCACAAGCACAAGGTCACCTACGCCGAGTACGACGTACTGAAGTCCTGGCTCATCCAGGTCGGCGAGGACGGCGAGTGGCCGCTGTGGCTGGACGTCTTCCTCGAGCACGAGATCGAGGACGTCAACACCGCCCACCGCAAGGGCAGCAAGGGCTCCATCGAGGGCCCGTACTACGTGCCCAACGCCCCCGAGCTGCCTGCACGCTGCACCATGCCGATGCGGCCGGACGAGAAGGGCACCCCGCTACGCTGGACCGGCCAGGTCACCTCTGTCGACGGCACCCCGCTCGGCGGCGCGACGGTCGAGCTGTGGCACGCCGACGACGACGGCTACTACTCCCAGTTCGCCGAGGGCATGGGCATCCCCGAGTGGAACCTGCGCGGCACGATCGTCACCGACGACGAGGGGCGGTTCGAGATCGACACCATGCAGCCGGCCCCGTACGCCATCCCCACCGACGGCGCGACCGGCCAGATGTGCCTCGCCGCGGCCTGGAGCCCGTTCCGCCCCGCGCACCTGCACATCAAGGCCTCCGCGCCCGGGCACGAGCAGCTGACCGCCCAGCTGTACTTCCAGGGCGGGGTGCACACCGACGACGACATCGCCAAGGCGGTCAAGCCCGAGCTCATCTTGGCCCCCACTCCCCGCGCCGACGGCAAGGGCAGCGAGGTCCACTACGGCTTCGTGCTCGACCCGGCGTGACCGTCGGCTCGACCGGCCCAGCCGCGGCGTGACCGTCGGCTCGACCGGCCCAGCCGCGCCGCGACCGGCCGCGCAATGACCCGGCCGCGCCGCGCGTGGCACCTGTCCCGAGCCCGAGGAGGGGCATGAAGATCACCCGGGTGGAGACCATCCCCTTCGCCATCCCGTACACCCACCCCTTGCGCTTCGCCTCGGGCGAGCAGCACGTGGCCGAGCACGTGCTCGTCCGGGTGCACGCCGAGGACGGCGTCGTCGGCACCGCGGAGGCGCCGCCCCGGCCCTACACCTACGGCGAGACTCAGGACTCCGTGCGGGCGGTGGTGGAGAAGGTCTTCGCCCCGCAGGTCGTCGGTCTCGACCTGCTCGACCGGGAGAAGGTGCACGCGCGGCTGAACCGCACCGTCGCCAACCCGGCCGCGAAGGCCGCCGTCGACATGGCACTGTGGGACGCCATCGGCCAGACCCTGGGCCAGCCCGTCACCAAGCTCCTCGGCGGTTACACCGACCGCATGCGGGTCAGCCACATGGTCGGGTTCGACGAGCCGCAGAAGGCGGTCGACGTCGTCGCCGAGTTCATGCAGCGGTACGGGATCACCACCTACAAGGTCAAGGTGGGGCGCCGGCCCTACCGCCTCGACGTCGCCGTCGTGCGGGCGCTGCGTGAGCACTTCGGGGACGCCATCGAGCTCTATGTCGACGGCAACCGGGGCTGGACGGCCAGCGAGGCCGCCCGCGCGCTGCGCGAGATGGACGACCTCGACCTCACGCTCGCGGAGGAGCTCAACCCGGCCGACGACGTCCTGGGCCGGCGCTGGCTCGTCGAGCGCACCGCCATCCCGTTCGTGGCCGACGAGTCGGTGCCGGGCCCGGCCGAGGTCGTGCGGGAGCTGCTCGGCGGGTCGGCGACCGCCATCTCGATCAAGACGGCCCGTACCGGCTTCACCTACTCCCAGCGCGTGCACTTCCTGTGCGAGTCGCTCGGGGTGGAGAACGTCATGGGCAACCAGATCGACGGCCAGGTCGGCACACTCTGCTCGGTGACCTTCGGCGCCGCGTACCGGGGCACGTCCGCCCGGGCCGGGGAGCTGTCGAACTTCCTGGACATGGCCGACGACCTTCTTGCCGAGCCCCTGCAGATCGTCGACGGCGAGCTGCACGTCCGCGATGTGCCGGGCACCGGCGTGCTGATCGACGAGGAGAAGCTGACCAGGTACCGCACGGACCGCTGAGCAGGGCACCATCCGACCCCACCGCCCCACCGACCCCACGAGAGGACCCCACATGCTCTACCTCGTCCATATGGACGTGCACATCCCCGACACCGTGCCCGCCGAGCAAGCCGCGGAGATCAAGGCCCGGGAGAAGGCTTACTCCCAGGAGCTGCAACGGGCGGGCGTCTGGGCGCACCTGTGGCGGGTGGTCGGGGAGTATGCCAACTACTCGGTGTTCGACGTCGAGAGCAACGACCAGCTGCACGAGGTCCTGTCGAACCTGCCGCTCTTCCCGTACATGACGATGACGGTCACGCCCCTGGCCCAGCACCCGTCCGCGGTGGTGGTGGCGCCGTAGTCCGCGGCACCATGCCCCCGCTCATCGAGGGCGCATCGTCGGGGTTGCCTCATCGACCGACCGTCGTCGGGCCGAGCGAGGGTGGCCGGCGACCCTCGGTCGGCCCGACGCCCCTCGGTCGGCGTGAGCGCCTTTGGTCGGCCAACGAACGGCGCCCGGTCCCCTCAGGGTGACCGGGCGCCGTCGTGCCTCAACAGCTCAGCGGGCGGCCAGCCGCTCCGCGGTGTCGACCACGTTCGCCAGCAGCATCGCCCGGGTCATCGGGCCCACCCCGCCCGGGTTGGGCGAGAGCCACCCCGCGACCTCGGCGACGCCGTCGGCCACGTCCCCGCGCAGCTTGGCCTTGCCGGTGGCGGGGTCGACCTGCCGGGAGACGCCGACGTCGAGCACGATCGCGCCGGCCTTGACCATGTCCGCGGTGATGATGCCGGGCTGCCCGGCTGCCGCGACGACGACGTCGGCCTCGCGCACGTGCTTGGCGAGGTCCGCCGTGCCGGTGTGGGTCAGGGTGACGGTGGCGTTGACGTCCTTGCGGGTGAGCAGCAGGCCGATGCTGCGGCCCACGGTGGTGCCGCGCCCGACGACGCACACCTCCGTGCCGGCCAGGTCCAGCCCGTGCCGGGCCACCAGCTCGAGCACCGCACGCGGCGTGCACGGCAGCGGGGAGGTGACCTCCTCCTTCACGCGCAGCACCAGCCGGCCGAGGTTGGTCGGGTGCAGGCCGTCGGCGTCCTTGGCCGGGTCGACCATCTCCAGGATCGCGTTGGTGTCGATCCCGCGCGGCAGCGGCAGCTGCACGATGTACCCGGTGCACGCGGGATCGGCGTTGAGGCGCGCGACGGCGGCCTCGACGTCGGCCTGCGAGGCGGAGGCGGGCAGGTCCTCGCGGAGGGAGGCGATGCCCACCTCGGCGCAGTCGCGGTGCTTGCCAGCCACGTAGGCCCGGCTGCCCGGATCGTCGCCGACCAGCACCGTGCCCAGGCCCGGGGTGATGCCCCGGGCGGCGAGCCCGGCGACCCGCTGAGCGAGCTCGGCCTTGATGGTGGCGGCGGTGGCCCGCCCGTCGAGGACCCGTGCGGTCACTGCTGCAGGCCGGGGTAGAGCGGGAAGGCGTCGGTCAGCGCCTTCACGCGCGCCCGGGCGGCGTCCACGTCGGTGCCGGCGCCGCCCACGAGCGTGGTGGCGATGATGTCGGCGACCTCGGTGAACTCGGCGGCGCCGAACCCGCGGGTGGCCAGCGCCGGCGTGCCGATGCGCAGGCCGGAGGTCACGCGCGGGGGGCGCGGGTCGAACGGGACGGCGTTGCGGTTGACGGTGATGCCGGCCGCGTGGAGGAGGTCCTCGGCCTGCTGGCCGTCGAGGGCGGAGCTGCGCAGGTCGACCAGGACGAGGTGGACGTCGGTGCCGCCGCTGACCATGGCGACGCCGGCGTCGCGTACGTCCTGCTCGGCGAGGCGCTCGGCGATGATCGAGGCGCCCTCGACCGTGCGGCGCTGGCGGTCCTTGAACTCCTCGCCGGCGGCGATCTTGAACGCGACCGCCTTGGCGGCGATGACGTGCATGAGCGGGCCGCCCTGCTGGCCGGGGAAGACGGCGGAGTTGAGCTTCTTGCCGAAGGCCTCCTCGTCGCGGGCCAGCAGGAAGCCGGAGCGGGGGCCGCCGATGGTCTTGTGGACGGTAGAGGAGACGACGTCGGAGTACGGCACCGGGGACGGGTGCAGGTCCGCGGCGACCAGGCCCGCGAAGTGCGCCATGTCGGTCCACAGGTAGGCACCGACCTCGTCGGCGATCTGCCGGAACGCGGCGAAGTCGAGCTGGCGCGGGTAGGCGGACCAGCCGGCGATGATGACCTTCGGGCGGGCCTCGAGGGCCTTGGCGCGCACGGTCTCCATCTCGATGCGGTGGCTCTGCTCGTCCACGCCGTAGGAGGCGACGTGGTAGAGCTTGCCGGAGAAGTTGATCTTCATGCCGTGCGTGAGGTGCCCGCCGTGGGCGAGCGAGAGGCCCAGGATGGTCTCGCCGGGGTTGGCCAGCGCGTGCAGGACGGCGGCGTTGGCCTGGGCGCCGGAGTGCGGCTGGACGTTGGCGTACGCGGCGCCGAACAGCGACTTGGCCCGGTCGATGGCGAGGTTCTCGGCAATGTCGACCTGCTCGCAGCCGCCGTAGTACCGCTTGCCGGGGTAGCCCTCGGCGTACTTGTTGGTCAGCACCGACCCCTGCGCCTGCAGGATGGCGCGCGGCACGAAGTTCTCGCTCGCGATCATCTCGAGGGTCTCGCGCTGGCGGGCGAGCTCGCCGTCGAGCACCGCCGCGATCTCGGGGTCGAGCTCGGCGAGCGACTGGTTGGCCACGGACGTGGCGCTGCCTGGGGTGGTCTGGCTCATGCTTCCTCCGCTGGTCCGCTCACGCACACGGTGTGCGCGCGCACTCGGTGTGGTGACTCTCGGCCCAGGCGGACGACCTCGAATCGGTGCTGCTCGCCGCTCCCTGGTGGTCAGTCCACCTCAGGCGCCAGTCGCGACGCGGACGAGACTACCCGAACCGGCGTGCCCTCTTTCATGCCGGCGAGATGTCAACTGCTCCACGAGATCTCATCTCACGCTTATTTCTTCGTCCTCAGGGCGCGACGTCGACGTCCGGCAGCTCAGCCTCGGCGTCCGGCTCGATCTCGCCCAGGATCCGGCGCAGGTAGGCGTAGGTGAGGTCCCCGGTGTGCTGGTCGTACTGGTGCGCGTAGCCCTGCTTGGCGTACATCGCGAGGTTCTGCTTGGAGTCCTGGCCGGTGAAGACCCAGACCTCCTTGGTCTGCTCGGGCAGGTACTGCAGCACCGCCATGAGCAGCTGCGTGCCGATTCCCTGGTTCTGCAGGTCCGGCACGACGGCGAGCCGGCCCAGGTTGGCCTTCTCGGCCTCCAGCTCCACCCGGATCGACCCGACGAGCCGGTGCCCCGCCCACGCACCGAGCGTGACGACGTCGGCCCGCTTGATGTCCGCGATCAGCTCGGTGAGCGACTGGGTCAGCGCGGGCAGGTTCGGGTCCCCGTACAGCTGCGCCTCGGTCACAAATGCCGCGCGTCGCACGGTGAGCAGCTCGCCTGCCTCATCTTCGGTGAGGAGGTCGATCCTGACGTCGTCCATGGGCACAGTCTGACATCCGCGGGGTAGGACCGGACGCCGAGTCCGCACTTCCGGACGCCGAGTTCGCGCTTCCGGACGGCGGCGGCGTGGCGCAGGCCCGGTGGACTACCCTCCGGCGGGTGAGCGCCGCACATCTCGTCCTTGCCCTCTCGTGCCCCGACCGCCCGGGCATCGTCCACGCCGTGTCCGGGGTCCTCGCCGAGCACGGCGGGAACATCACCGAGTCCCAGCAGTTCGGCGACCCCTCCACCGGCCTGTTCTTCATGCGCGTGCAGGTCGAGACCCAGGCGCCGCGCGCCGAGGTGGAGGAGGCGATGGCCGCGCTCGCGCACAAGTTCGACATGACGTTCCGCCTCGACGACGTCGGCCGCCCGCAGCGCACGCTCATCATGGCGTCGAAAGAGGGGCACTGCCTGTCCGACCTGCTGTTCCGCCAGCGGTCCCAGCGCCTGCCGATCGACCCGGTCGCCGTCGTCGCCAACCACCCGGACCTGGAGCCCATCGCCGCCTTCTACGGCGTCCCGTTCCACCACGTCCCGGTGACCCGCGAGACGAAGGACGAGGCGGAGGCCGAGCTGCTGCGGATGGTGCGCGACCTCGACGTCGAGCTGGTGGTGCTCGCCCGCTACATGCAGATCCTCTCCGACCGCCTCTGCACCGAGCTCGCCGGCAACGTCATCAACATCCACCACTCCTTCCTGCCCAGCTTCAAGGGCGCCCGCCCCTACGCCCAGGCGCACAACCGCGGCGTCAAGCTCATCGGGGCGACGGCGCACTACGTCACCGCCGACCTCGACGAGGGCCCGATCATCGAGCAGGACGTCGAGCGCGTCACCCACACCGACGACGTCGCCGAGATGGTCGCCCGCGGGCAGGACGTCGAGCGGCGTGTCCTGGCCCGAGCGGTCCGCTGGCACGCCGAGCACCGGGTGTTGGTGGACGGGCGGCGCACCGTCGTCTTTTCCTGAGCGGTTCTGCCCAACGGCGGGGGTAGCGTCGGCGGGCAGCCGCCGTCCCTGTCGTCAGGCCGCCGCCGTCCCGCCGTCCGAGGAGCCCCATGACCGAGCAGTCCCCCGGCCGTCCCACCAGCGCGGCCCAGGCGGCCCGGCTGCGCGCGATGCGCACGGCGTTCGGCGCGCTGGACAAGGCCGCCCCCGACCTCGCCGCCCGCTGGGCCCTGCGGATCTGGTGCACCCTTCCCACCAACCGGGGCCGACGGCGGGACGAGCGTCCGCGGGACGGCTCGCGATCCACGGTCGCACTGTCCGATGGCCGCACGGTCGCCGTCGAGACGTGGGGCGAGGGCGACCCCGTCTACCTCGCCCACGGCTGGGGCGGGTGGCGCGGGCAGCTCGGCGCGTTCGTCGCCCCGCTGGTCGACGCCGGACGGCGGGTGGTCGGCTTCGACGCCCCCAGCCACGGCGACTCCTCCCCCGGCCGGCTCGGCCCGCACCGCAGCACCGCGGTCGAGGTGGCCGAGGCGCTCGTGGCGGTTGCCGGCGTGCACGGGGAGCCGAGCGCCGTCGTCGCCCACTCGCTGGGCTGCACCACCACGGCGCTGGCGGCCGCGGACGGCCTGCCCGTGGACCGGATCGCGCTCATCGCCCCGAGCCGCGACCTCATGGCGATGACCGACACCCTGGCCCGCACGCTCGGGTACACCGAACGGACCAAGACCCGCTTCGACCGGAAGCTCGAGGCGCTGGCCGGCCGCCCGCTCGCGGACTTCGACCTCGCGGCGCTGCCGCAGCCGCACCCGACCCTCGTGGTCCACGACCGGCTGGACAAGGAGGTCGCGTACGCCGAGGGTGCGCACGTGGCCGATGCCTGGCCGGACGCCCGGCTGCACACCACCGAGGGGCTCGGGCACCAGCGGATCCTGCGCGATCCCGACGTCGTCGCGGTGGTGACGCGTTTCATCGTCGACTAGGTGCGCCTCATCCTCGGGTAGGGGCGCCTCATCGTCGGGTAGGGGCGCCGGCCGGGCCGCACAGGGCTCGCCTCAACGTTTGCGCTTCGGCGCGGTTTCGATTCGGCACGGTTGTGCTTCGGCGCGTCAATCGCGGGTGGCATCCGGCCGCCGTGGAGCGTCAGTGCCAGGATGAGAGCGACATTCCTCGAAGGGAGCCATCATGAGCAGCGCCGCACCTCCCCCTGACCAGCCCGACCAGGATCGCCCCGAGGGCACCACGGACGACCCGCCGCGCTACCCCGCGTCCGACCCCTACGCCGTCAAGCCCGGGGAGGAGTCGTCGTCCGGCCAGGCCGGGCAGCCACAGTACGGCGAGTATGGCCAGCCGGGCGCCACGCCGCCGCAGTACGGCCAGCCGGCGGACCAGGGTCAGTACGGGCAAGGCCAGTACGGGCAGCAGTCTCCCCAGGGCCAGTACGGGCAGGGCCAGTACGGCCAGCCAGACCAAGGCCAGCCCGGCCAAGGTCAGTACGGACAGCAGTACGGCGGCCAGCAGCCGGCCCAGCAGCACGGACAGCAGGGGGCCTACGGCCAGCCGCAGTACGGCCAGGGCCAGTACGGCCAGGGCCAGTACGGCCAACAAGGCTACGGCGGCTACGGCACACCGCCCGGCACGTCCGGCCAGCCCCGCAACGGCATGGGCCTGGCGGCCCTCATCGTGGGCATCGTGTCGCTGCTGGCGGCGTGGATCCCGTTCGTCGGGCTACTCGGCGTCGTCGGCGGGATCGTCGCCGTCATCCTGGGCATCATCGCCCTGGGCAAGGTGAACCGGCGCGAGGCGACCAACCGGACCCAGTCGATCGTCGGCATCGTGGTCGGCGCGGTCGCGATCCTGCTCGGGATCGCTGCCACCGTGTTCGGTTCGGTGATCATCTCCCGCGTGGCCCCGGAGGTGTTCGGCCCCGAGTTCCAGGCGTGCGTGCGGGAGAACCCGAACGACCCCACCGCGCTCGAGCGGTGCCTGGACGACGCGAACTTCTGAACCGGGCCGCACGCGGAACGGTTGGGGCTCGCGGCCGTCGTCCCGCGGCGCGTCCTAGCCGAGACGTCAGGGTTCCCGTCGGTCCGGCTGACCGACGGGAACCCTGACGTGATGCCCCGCTGTGCCGGTCGGGCTACTTGTCCCGCGGGTGGCTCGAGCTGAACTCGTACGTCCACACCCCAGCCGCACCCGGGGCCACGACGTAGCCAGCCAGCGCACGAGCCTCGACCCGGACCGTGCCGGCGGAGCCCACCGTATGGCGGCCCTGGCGGACGACCTGCCCATCGAGGAGGTACTCCACCCCCGTCGCCTTCGGCACGATGATCGCGTCGTTGGCCGTGCCCGGGACATCGATCAGCTTGACTTCTGCTGGGGTCACCCACCGGCCGTCGGAGAACCCGATCGTCCAGCCGGCCGCGGCGCCGTCGGCAAGCAGATAGCCGGCGCCCGGGACGGCGGTGATCACGACGGTTTCGGCGCCGGGGTAAGTACCTGCCGCGACCGGCGCGCCGTCGAGCAGGTAGGTGACGTGCTCGGTCACGGGCACGGTGTACGTGTCGCTGCTGCTGCCACTGGCGTCCGTCCAGGTCACCGGTGCGGGCGTGACCTCGGGAAGGGATGCGGTGTGGAACAGCACGCCTAGGTCCTGCCAGCCAGCGGCGATCTCGGCGGTCAGCAGCCGACCCTCGGCGGCGAGGGAGTACCGAGCCCTGTTCGTCAGCAGGTGCACGGGCCTGCTTCCCTCGACGGGCTCGGCAAGGACGTGGAAGACGTTGGTGTTGTAGGAGAACCCGTCCGCTCGTGCAGCGGCCCCCTGCTCGTCCGTGACGGCGTAGCGGTAGAGCTCGCCCTTCTTGTACTGCTTCACGGGCGTCGAGCCCTCGAAGGACTCACGTGCGACGAGGAACTGCGCCACCGGGTCGTCCCAGCGGGCCGTCCTGCCCCACTCGGCCGCCTTCGTCGCGCTAGCGGTGAAGTGCGTGTTGCCATCGGCCTCCCGCAGGGAGTAGGCGACGGTGTCGAGCCGGCTCAGCAGCTCCCCTGGCGTGACGACCGGCTCCTCGGGCCGCTTGGGCAGCTCAGCGAAGGTGCCACTCCGCGGGCCGATGGCGTCGTTCGCCTGGCCGGCGATCGACGGGGCCCAGAAGTCGTAGACCTGCTGGCCGACTGTGTCGGCGATCCAGCTCGCCGGCGGCGTCGAACCGCCGTGGGTAAACCCGTCTTCCACCGGGGCGCCCGTGCCATCCTGCGGCCAGATGCCGTAGAAGTCGTTGTCCACGACGGTCCGGTCGACGAGCTGCTGGGAGACGCCGGGCTCGTTCGGGTTGAGATAGAAGGTCGCCGTCGGCGCCTCGTTGTAGATCGTGTTGCCGGTGTAGGTGTACCTCTGGCCGTGGACGAACTCGGCCTCGGGGCGCAGGTAGGTCTCCCAGATGAGCTGCGGGTAGCCGTCGGCCTGTGCACGGTCCGGATTGACGTACTCGGGGTGGGTGTCCGGGTACTCGACGTCGGCGACCGGCTTGGCCCAGAAGGCGTTGTCCCGCACGGTCAGGTCGCTGAACGAGTAGTTGATGTTCATCGTTCGGCCCCTACCGCCGATCTCGATGTTCTGGTACACCTCGATGCCGCCGTCACGGGCGCGAGTGCACAGTGTCATGAGCCCGTAGTTGTTGTCGTGGCTGTAGTTGTAGCGCCACACGGTGTTCGGCGAGTCGAGGTCGGGATCGAACGCGGCGCCGTCCTTGGCGGCGTGCGCGACGTTGTGGCCCACCTGGTTCCACTCGACGACGGCACCGTTGACATAGCTGGTGAAGACGGTGTTGCCGGCCAGGACGCGGTCGGCGTTGTTCGCCACGACGTTGTGGTGGAACGAGCCGCCCTCCATCATGCGCAGGATCGCCGCGTTCTTGCCGACGTCGAGGATCGCGTTGTAGCCGATGTTGACATCGGTGAACTTGATCTCGTCCCACGTGTGGCCGGCCCGGGTCGTGCCCTCCGTGCCAGGCTGCAGCTCCTTGTCCCGGAAGGTCGACTCCAGCCAGATGCCGGTCTGGTCGACCCGCTCGATCCGTGAGTCGGTGACGGAGATGTCATGAAAGCGGACCGGCTCGCCGTCGAAATCGTCGTCGATGAGGAAGCCGATGCCCCCGGTGCGTTTGCCGTCGTTCGAGTCGCCGGCCGGGTCGGTCTTGCCGTCGACGTCGTAGATGTCGACGTCGCTGACGTGGATTCCACTGTAGACGCTCCGGTCAGCGTCGGTGACGGCGATGTTGATGCCCTGGCGCAGGCCTCCTCCGCCACCCTCGATCGAGCGACGCTCGGAGCGGTTCGTCAGCTCGAGGCCCTCCAGGGTGACGTGCTCGGAGTTGAGCAGCTCGACGGTGGCGTAGGACCTGGCGTAGTCCGGAGAAGTCCCGTGGATCACGGGCCGCCGGTCTGCGGAGCCGTACGATCCGACGGTGATCGGGCTGTCGACCGAGCCCGCGATGTTCTCCAGCACGAGCTGACCCCGCCACTGGTCCCCGCGCTCGAAGAGCAGGGAGTCGCCCGGTCCGAGGTCGAGCGCACTGGCGCGTTCCAGCGACTTCACGGCGGTGCTGGGAGTGGTACCGGAGTTGGCGTCGCTGCCCTTGTCGGCGTCGACGTAGTAGGTGGTGCCGGGCGCGTCAGCGACAGCGGGGGCGACGGACGCCCCGACGAGTACGGCGGTCGTCACGGCACAGATGCCGAGGGGCACAGAGATTCGGGGCGTTACGCGCGGGCGCAATTGTCAGACCAATCCAAGAGGGCGTCGTTGTCCAGCCAGGTTCTGAGCAGGCTACGGAGAAGCCCCAGAAGGGACGAGGGGTTGCCACCTGTTGCTTCCGGACGGCGTCGTGCCGGTTTTCGATCTTCGCGCATCCTGCCGTGCGTCCGTGCTCCTGCCCATCAGGCCGTGCGAGGGATTGCCGGGCTCCGGAGCCCGCTCGCACACGGGTCGCTCGTTTGGCGCACTGGTCGGAAGACAGAGGCCCCCGCCCTGCCGCAGCCTGGACAGCGCTGCGGTTATCGCCTGCAGACGCACCGCGCCCCGGCTTCCCTCACGGGAGCCGGGGCGCGGATGCGTGCGTTCTTGCGGTGGCCGTTACTTCGTGGTGGCCGTGATGGTGATGCTGCCGCCCGCCGAGGACGTCACCGTCACCTTCCCGTTGCCGATGGCGGCGGTGGAGTTGCGGGCGGAGCGGATGGTCCAGCTGCCGTCCGCCTGGACCGGAGCGGTCCCGATGGTGACCCCGGCGCTGTTCTTGGCCGTGATCGTGTTGTTCGCCGTGATGGAGGCCGAGCCGACGACCCGCCACTCGCGCTTGTCGGTGCGCAGCTCGGCGGTAGCGGTGAGCTGGTCCGCCGGGGTGACCGTCTTCGGCGCCGTCGGGCCGAACGTGGCCGAGGGGCTGTCGCCCGCCGCACTGGTGGCGACGACGTCGATCGTGTACGCCTTCGAGTTCGACAGGCCGGTCAGAGTGCCGCTCGTGCCGGTCGGTCCGGTCTCCACCGCGGCCGGGGCCGGCACCGCGGGGTCGACGGGCGTCGCGGTGAGCTTGTAGCCGGTCACCGGGGTGTTACCTGCCGTCGCCGCCTGCCACTCGACCGTGACGCTGCCGTTGCCCGGCTGCACCCGCACCACGTGGGCCGCGGACGGGGCAGTGAGCTCCGGGGAGGCCAGGGTGTGCGACGTCGGCTCGGCCGCGGTGTTGCCGGTGGCGCTGGTGGCGGTCACCACCACGGAGTAGGTCGAGCCGGGCGTCAGGCCGGTGAGGTTGGCGGAGCTGGCGTTGGCGGCGGCGTTCGCCTCGGCGGCGACAGTCCCGTCCTCGGCGAGCGCCTGGACCGTGTAGCCGGTCACGCGTGTGCCGTTGGTCGCGGGGGCCGTCCAGGAGACGCGCACCTCGCCGGCGAGCGCCGCATCCTCAACCGTCACGCCGGTCGGGGCGCCGGGGGCACCGGGCTCGGCCGGGGCCTCGCCGCCCACCTCGATGGTCCCGCCGCTGGCCGGGGCACTGGCCTGGCCGTTGAGCACGACGACGGTGATCGGGTAGCTCTGGCCGTTGACCAGCCCGCGCAGCTGCGCGGAGGTGGCGTTGGCGCCGACCTTGATGCTGACCTCCTGGCCCAGGACGGTGTCCTCGGCGATCAGCTGGTAGCCGGTGATCGGGTTGGCGTCGGCCGGGACGGTGGCCGCGGTCCACGACGCCGTGATGCTGCCGTCGCCGGCGGGCGCGACGTGGACGTCGGTCGGGGCGCTCGGCGCCTGGGTGGCCGGGCCGGCCGGCCAACCGCCGAAGCCGGGCCCGCTGATCTCGCCGAACTCGGCGAGGGTCAGGCCGAGCTGGGCCTCGACACCGGTGGGCTCGGCGAGCCAGCTCAGCGCCGTGGGGGCGCCGGCGAGAGCCAGGGCGCGGTCCGCGGCGGAGTAGAAGCCGTAGGTGACGGTGAACTCGCCGTTCTCGGCCACACCGTCGACCGTGTAGCCGGTGGGGGCGTCGTCCGCGGGCCAGCCGATGGCCCGCTCGCCGATCCGGCTGGGTGCCTCGCGCATGGCGGGGTTGACGATCTCGACGGCGAGCCGGGCGGTGTTGACGTCGGCGCCGTGGCCGCCCTTGACGACCACCTGCCACTCGGCGTCGTTCGGGTCGGCGGTGGCGGGCAGGTCGACACCCTCCACGGAGGTGACCGCGGCGGAACCGGTGGTGGCGCCGTCGGACACGCCGTCCTCGAAGGTGACGGTGATGAGGTCCCCGCCGCGGATGTCCGGGGTCACGACGTCCCAGCAGGAGCCGCCGGGGTGGTTGATCTCGTAGAACCCGGTGCTGTCGACGACGCCGCGGGCGACGCCGATGAGGTCGCTCCCGCGGCGGACCTCGAACACCACGTTCTGCCCCGCCTGCGCGCTGTAGCCCTCGATGGCCACCATGTCGCGGTCGGGGAAGATCTCGATGTTGCCGGGCCCGGCGGGCGGGTTGGCCGCCATCACCGCGGTCGCCCCGGCGAGGATCAGCCCCGCCGCGGAGACGCCGACGAGACCGGTGCGCCGGCCGCGTCCCATAAGCCAGGCCGGCACCGTCGCCGACCGGGCGTTCTTCTCAGTTGTCCTGGTCATCGCTCAGCTCACTTCCGTGCTGACCTTGGGGGGTCGGCTCGACCACGGTCGGTCGAGAGGTGAGCAGCGTGGCTGGGTCGCCTTGCGAAAAGGTTGGGCTTCTCGTTCTCCCCTTGCCCCGCGACATGTCGCGGAGAAGATGACATCTCGCGCGCTATACGGCGGGGCGGAGGACTGCGGACGCCCCGGCTCCCTCAGCAGGGAACCGGGGCGTCGCGTCGGTGACGTCAGATCAGGCCGAGGCCCTGCACCGCGTCGCGCTCCTCGACGAGCTCGGCGACCGAGGCGTCGATGCGGCTACGTGAGAAGTCGCTGACCTCGAGGCCCTGGACGATCTCCCACTTGCCGTCCTTCGCCCGCACGGGGAAGGAGGAGATGAGCCCCTCGGGCACGCCGTAGGAGCCGTCGGAGACGATGGCCGCGGAGGTCCACGAGTCGGCCGAGGTGCCGTTGACCCAATCGTAGACGTGGTCGAGGGCCGCGTTGGCCGCCGACGCCGCCGACGACGCCCCGCGGGCCTCGATGATCGCCGCGCCACGCTTGGCGACGGTCGGGATGAAGTCGCTCTCCAGCCAGGCCTGGTCCACCAGGTCCGACGCCGGCTTGCCCGCGATGGTGGCGTGGAAGATGTCCGGGTACTGCGTGGCGGAGTGGTTGCCCCAGATCGTGAGGTCCTTGATCTCCGAGACGGCGGCGCCGGTCTTGCTGGCCAGCTGGCTCAGCGCCCGGTTGTGGTCCAGCCGGGTCATCGCGGTGAACCGGTCGGCAGGGACGTCGGGGGCGTTGCGCTGCGCGATCAGGGCGTTGGTGTTGGCGGGGTTCCCCACCACGAGCACCTTGATGTCATCGGCGGCGCCGGCGTTGATCGCCTGTCCCTGGGGGCCGAAGATCCCTCCGTTGGCCTCGAGCAGGTCACCACGCTCCATGCCCTTGGCGCGCGGGCGCGCGCCGACGAGCAGCGCGACGTTGGCGCCCTCGAAGCCCGCCTTGGGGTCGTCGAAGATGTCGATGCCCGCCAAAAGCGGGAACGCGCAGTCCTCGAGCTCCATGGCGGTGCCCTCGGCCGCCTTGACGCCCTGCGGGATCTCGAGCAGGCGCAGCTTGACCGGGGTGTCCGGGCCGAGCAGGTGGCCCGAGGCGATGCGGAACAGCAGGGCGTAGCCGATCTGGCCGGCGGCGCCGGTGACGGTGACGTTCACGGGTGTTGCGCTCATATCTGGCTCCTTCGTCGGGTGAGCGTCACGCGAGGCGGGCGGCGAGGTTCTCGTCGAGGGTGGCGAGGAACTCCTCGGTGGTCTGCCACTCCTGGTCCTTGCCCACGAGCAGCGCGAGGTCCTTGGTCATCTTCCCGGACTCCACGGACTTGATGACGACGTCCTCGAGGGTCTCGGCGAAGCCGGTGACCTCGGGGGTGTTGTCGAGCTTGCCGCGGTGCTTCAGACCACCGGTCCAGGCGTAGATCGAGGCGATCGGGTTGGTCGAGGTGGGCTTGCCGGCCTGGTGCTGGCGGTAGTGCCGGGTCACGGTGCCGTGCGCGGCCTCGGCCTCGACGGTCTGACCGTCCGGCGTCATGAGCACCGACGTCATCAGGCCGAGGGAGCCGAAGCCCTGGGCGACGGTGTCGGACTGGACGTCGCCGTCGTAGTTCTTGCAGGCCCAGACGTAGCCGCCCTCCCACTTCATGGCAGCGGCGACCATGTCGTCGATGAGGCGGTGCTCGTAGGTCAGGCCCGCGGCGTCGTACTGCGCCTTGTACTCGGCCTCGAAGACCTCGGCGAAGATGTCCTTGAAGGCGCCGTCGTAGGCCTTGAGGATCGTGTTCTTCGTGGAGAGGTACACCGGGTAGTTGCGCTGCAGGCCGTAGGCGAAGGAGGCGCGCGCGAAGTCCGCGATCGAGTTGTTGTAGTTGTACATGCCCATCGCCACGCCGCCGTCCTCGCCGTAGTTGGCGACGACGTGCTGGATCGGCTCCGAGCCGTCCTCGGGGGTGAAGGTCATGGTCAGCTGGCCGGCGCCGGGCACCTTGAAGTTGGTGGCCTTGTACTGGTCGCCGTGGGCGTGACGGCCGATGACGATGGGCTTGGTCCAGCCCGGCACCAGGCGCGGCACGTTGGAGATGATGATCGGCTCGCGGAACACGACGCCCCCGAGGATGTTGCGGATCGTCCCGTTGGGCGAGACCCACATCTTCTTCAGGCCGAACTCCTCCACCCGCGCCTCGTCCGGCGTGATGGTGGCGCACTTGACGCCGACGTGGTGCTCCTTGATCGCGTTCGCGGCGTCGATCGTGATCTGGTCGTCCGTGGCGTCACGGCTCTGGATCGACAGGTCGAAGTAGCGCAGGTCGACGTCGAGGTAGGGATGGATGAGCCGGTCCTTGATGAACTGCCAGATGATCCTGGTCATCTCGTCGCCGTCGAGCTCGACGACGGGGCCCGCCACCTTGATCTTCGCCATGTCCTGCCACACTCCTGACCACCCCCTGTAGGGGGCGCCTCGACTTCGCGGGGCGCCGGGGCACCGGCGCCGCGGACCAGATTACTCGACATCGAGATAAATGCGTGATCGGTCTCACCGATCTAGCAGTGACCACGGTCACCCTGAAGCCGTAGCTGGATGCGCTTGACCCCGCTGCGCGCTTGGCGCCCGCTGCGCGCGGAGGGACCCGGCGCGATCGTGGTCGCTCAGGACGACGACGTCACCCCGGCGTGGCGGACCTCCACCCGGTCCACCCGCCGCCCATCCAACGCCGTGACGGTGAGCACGAGGTCGTCCCAGGTCACCGAGTCGCCGACCTCGGGCACCCGGCCCAGCCCGGCCATGACGAAACCGCCCAAGGTGTCGTAGGGCCCCTCGGGCAGGTCGCGGCCGAGGAGCTTGGCCACCTCCGCCCGCCCGAGCAGGCCCGAGACGTCCTCCCCGGTGCCCTGGGCCACCACCTCGGGCTCCTCCCGGTCGTACTCGTCCTGGATCTCCCCGACGAACTCCTCGACGACGTCCTCCAGCGTGACGATGCCGTCGGTGCCGCCGTACTCGTCGACGACGACGGCGAGGTGCGCGTGGTTCTTGCGCATCTCGGTCAGGACCGACAGCACGCGCGTGCCAGTGGGGAAGAACTCGATCTCCCGGACGAGGTCGCGCACGGTCCGCACGGACGCGTCGGGGTGGATGAGGTCGCGGACGTGGATGAAGCCCAGCACGTCATCGTTGTTCACCCCGCACACCGGGTAGCGGGAGTGCTCCAGGGTGCGCACGAGGGGCTGCGCCTCGTCGATCGGGAGCGCGGCGTCGAGGAACTCGACCTCCGTGCGCGGGGTCATGATCTCCTGGACGGTGCGGTCCCCCACCGAGAGCAGGTCGACCACCATGTCCCGCTCCTCGACCCCGAGCGCCTCGTGCCGGGCGACGAGCGAGCGGAGCTCCTCGGTGCCCATCTGCTCCTTCTGCTCCGACGGATCCCGCCCGAGCAGCCGCATGACCACGTTCACGGACGCACCCAGCAACCAGATCACCGGCCGCATGACGGTCGCGATCCAGTCCAGCGGCGTGGCGGCCGCGAGCGAGAACCGCTCCGCGCTCTGCATCGCGAGCCGCTTGGGCACCAGCTCACCGAACACGAGCGAGAGGTAGGAGATCACCACGGTGGTGGCGACGAACGCCGCCCCGTAGGCGACGCCCGAGGACAGGCCCCATCCCTGCAGGACCGGGGAGAGCATCGGCGCGATCTGGGCAGCACCGAAGGAGGCCGAGAAGAATCCCGCGAGCGTCACGCCGACCTGGACGGCGGAGAGGAAGCGGTTGGAGTCGGAGGTCAGCTTGGCGACCTTGGCGCCCGCGCCGCCGCGCTCGGCCAGCTGGCGCACCTGGCTCTCGCGCAGGGAGACCAGCGCCATCTCCGACGCCGCGAACACCCCGCCCAGCAGCACGAAGAGGAGGACAAGAACCACGTTGAGGGCGAGTTCGCTCACCGGCACATCCTCACACGGCGGTTCGGGGCGGCGGCGTGCCCGCTGGTGGCCGGGCGATCGGCTCTGCTCCCCGGCAGGTCACGCGTCCGTCGGCAGCGCGTCTCCCCACGGCGAGAGATAGGCCAGCGCGACGGCGCCCACCAGCAGCACGACGACGTCGGCCGTGCGGCTCCTCACCGCGGGCATGACGGTCTCGGGCGCCGCGGCGCGCAGCACGGCGCACCCGGCGAGCAGTGCCGCGAGCGCGGTGACCCCCGCCCGGGCGCTGACCGTCACGGACAGCACGCACACGGCGGCGATCGCGAGCACCAGCACGGCCATGATCCCGATCCGGACGCCTCTGGTGCTCGACATGATGGGCCGAGACTACCGTGGCAGCGTGGCCGACCTGCCTGCTGCCTCCCCCACCGAACCGCCCGCCTCGATCGTCGTGGTAGGCGCGGGCCTGGCCGGGCTGCGCACGGTGGCGGAGCTGCGCAGCCGAGGGTTCGTGGGGCGCATCACGGTGGTGGGCGCCGAGACCGTGTCGCCCTACGACCGCCCGCCGCTGTCGAAGGAGCTCTTCGCCCGGACCGAGCCGGTGTGGCTCGCCGGAGAGGGGTTCGGCGAGCTCGCCGACCTCGCCGACCGGGTGCTGCTCGGCCACCACGCGGCCGCCCTGCAGGCCCACGACGACGGCGTCACGCTCACCGTGGCCGCCGACGAGGCCCGAGGCGTCACCGCCGCCGGACACAGCGAGACCATCTCCGCCGACGCCGTCGTGCTCGCCACCGGCGCCTCTCCGGTCTTGCCCGCTGGCTGGGAAGGCGCCTCTGTCCTGCACACCGCCGACGACGCCGCGCGGCTGCGTGCCGCCCTCACCCCCGGCGCCCGGGTCGTCGTGATCGGTGCCGGGTGGATCGGCGCCGAGGTCGCCGGCCAGGCCGCCGCGCGCGGCTGCGCGGTCACCGTGGTCGAGGCGGCCCCGACACCGCTGTACCGCCAGCTCGGTGCCACCCTGGGCGAGCGCACCCGGCCCTGGTACGCCGCGGCCGGCGTCGCGCTGCGCACCGACAGCCCGGTCACCGCGGTCCGCCCCGGCGAGGTCCACGTCGCCGGGCCGGACGGCGCCCCGGAGCGCCTCGCTGCCGACGTCGTGCTGGCTGCGGTCGGGGTGCGGCCGGCCACCGGCTGGCTCGCCGGGGCGTTCCCGCTCACGCCACGTGGCGCACTACAGGTGGACACCGTGGGCCGGGTGGCGGGCGCGCCGTCGTCCGTGCGCGCCGTCGGCGACTGCGTAGACATGGCGGTGCCCGGCGTGGGGCTCGTGCCCGGCGGTCACTGGGACGCGGCGCTGACCCACCCGGCGGCGCTCGCGGCCGACATGCTCGGTCAAGCCCCGCCGCCGCTGGCCGCCCCGTACGTCTTCTCCACCCAGCTCCGCCACGACCTCGCCTTCGTCGGCATGCCCGATGACGCCGCCTCCCTGGTCCTGCGCGGGGATCCCGGCGGCGCGTGGACGGCGCTGCTCGTCGAGCGGGCAACGGACGGCACGACCGGGCGACTCCTCGCCGGGTTCACCGTGGACCGGCCGCGGGACGTCGGGCCGCTGCGCAAGCTCCTGGCCGACGGCACCCGCCCCGTGCTCGACCTGGCAAGGGCAGCCGACCCCGCGATGCAGCTGCGGCGGGCCGCCCTCACGCCCGACCGGGCCGCCGGTCCGGCGTGAAGCGGCCGGCGCGTGCGAAGACCGGGTCCGGCGTGAAGCGGCCGGCGCGTGCGAAGACCGGGGCCGGCGTGACGCACCGCAGCCCCTCCACCCCAAGGCGGTAGTACTTTCCTCAGGCTATTCCTGAGGGAAGTACTACCAGCATGCAGGGTGAGCGGCCGGCGGACCCGCAGGGAAGGGCAGCCAGCCGGAAGGCGTGCACGGCGGGCGGGACGGCCGTCAGCCAGCCGGAAGGCGTGCACGGCAGGCGGGACGGCCGTCAGCCAGCCACTCGCGCCCGGCGCTCCAACGGCGCCTGGTACCCCAGCTGGTCGGACAGCTGCGCCGCGCCCTGCCGGACCAGGTCAACCCAGTACTCCACCGGGCGCGAGTCCCACCGGGCCATCGGCACGGAGGTGCTGATGGCGGCCACCACCTGGCCGGTCATGTCGTGCACAGGAGCGGCCGCGCAGCAGATGTCCCGGCCGGACTCCTCCCGCTCGAACGCCACCCCGCGCGCCCGGACCGCGGCCAGCTCCTCCTCGAGCGCGGGCAGCGTGCGGATGCTCCGCTCGGTGAGCACCGGCAGGTGCTCGGGGTCGGGATACAGCGCGCGCACCGTCTCGACGGGCACGTACGCGAGCATCGCCTTGCCCAGGGAGGTGGAGCTGGCGGGCAGGCGCTGGCCGATGCGCGAGGCCATCGGCACGAGCTCACGCGCCTCGACCTTGGCCAGGTAGAACACCTCGGCGCCCTCGAGCAGCGCCACGCTGACGGTCTCCCCGGAGGCGTTGGAGACCTCCCGCGCGACGTCGTTGGCCGCCTGCAGCATGTCGAAGCGGGCGGAGTAGGCGTTGCCCAGCTGCAGCAGCCGCACGCCGAGCCGGTAGGCGCCGGCGTCGTCCTTCTGCAGGTAGTCCCGGGAGACGAGGGTGGCGAGCAGCTCGTGCACGGTGGTGCGTGGCAGGCCCGTACGGCGCACCACCTGCGGCGCCGTGAGCACCGCGTCGCCGTCCTCGAGGAAGAGCTCGAGGATGTCGAGCGTGCGCAGCACTGCGGGTGTGAGTCGGGCCATGCACCAATGAGTAGCCCGGAATCCCGCAGGAATCAACGCGGCCGACCGTGACCGGGCACGCGCGCAACCGCCGCCGGCCCTTCACCCACGAGCACTGAGCCGCACCGCGCGGGCACTCGAGCTGGGGATGCGCCCACCCTCCCGCGCGAGACGAAACGAGATGGCCGGAACGGTCGAAAAAGTGACCATCCAGGCCATCTCGTTCCGCAGTCGACAGCCTTGAGCGCGCCGAATCGGACCCCATGCAGGACCAAAGGCCCGTTGCAACCGACGAAATCATCACTTAACGTATGACCAACGAAATCTCGAACACCAAGCCGAAATTTCGAACACGCAGCCATCGACGGCGCACAACGAGGTGAAGGGGCAACGCATGGCACCCACGAAAGTAGCTATCATCGGATCGGGGAACATCGGCACCGACCTGATGTTCAAGATCATCCGCGGCAGCGGCAAGCTCGAGCTGGCCGCGATGGTCGGCATCGACCCGGCCTCCGACGGCCTCGCCCGCGCGGCCCGCCTCGGCATCAACGCGGTGTCCACCGGCGTCGACGGCCTCGTCGAGCAGCCGGACTTCCAGGACATCGACATCGTCTTCGACGCCACC
Organism: Georgenia yuyongxinii; assembly: GCF_006352065.1. Classification (NCBI taxonomy): domain Bacteria; kingdom Bacillati; phylum Actinomycetota; class Actinomycetes; order Allobogoriellales; family Allobogoriellaceae; genus Georgenia; species Georgenia yuyongxinii. Next base: position 3,372,220 of record NZ_CP040915.1, read on the forward strand.
TCGGCCGGCGCGCACAAGTACAACGCCAAGGTCCTCGTCGCCGCGAAGCCCAGCATCCGGCTCATCGACCTCACCCCGGCGGCCATCGGCCCGTACTGCGTCCCGGTCGTGAACCTGGACGAGGTCCTCGAGGCGTCCAGCATCAACATGGTCACCTGCGGCGGCCAGGCCACCGTCCCGATCGTCGCGGCCGTGTCCAGCGTGGTCGACGTCGTCTACGCCGAGATCGTCGCCTCCATCGCGTCGAAGTCCGCCGGCCCCGGCACCCGGGCCAACATCGACGAGTTCACCGAGACCACGTCGCGGGCCATCGAGAAGGTCGGCGGCGCCGACCACGGCAAGGCGATCATCGTCCTCAACCCGGCCGAGCCGCCGGTGATGATGCGCGACACCGTCTTCCTGCTCACGCCGGACGCCGACCGGGAGAAGATCTCCCGCGCCGTCGAGGAGCAGGTGGCCCGGGTGGCCGCCTACGTGCCCGGCTACCGCCTCAAGCAGCAGGTCCAGTTCGACGAGATCCCCGCCGACGAGCCCGTCAACGTCCCCGGCGTCGGTGCGTTCTCCGGCCTGAAGATCAGCGTCTTCCTCGAGGTCGAGGGAGCCGCCCACTACCTGCCCGCCTACGCGGGCAACCTCGACATCATGACCTCCGCCGCGCTGCGGACCGCCGAGGTCGTCGCCGAGCACGTGCAGAACCTGGAGGTCACGAAGGCATGATCAACCCCGACGGCAAGCTCTTCATCTCCGACGTGACGCTGCGCGACGGCAGCCACGCCGTGCGCCACCAGTACACGACGGACAACGTCCGCCAGATCGTCGCAGCCCTGGACGCCGCCGGCGTCGACAGCGTCGAGGTCGCCCACGGCGACGGCCTGGCCGGCTCCAGCGTCAACTACGGCTTCGGCCGCCACTCCGACCTGGAGTGGATCGAGGCCGCCGCCGAGACGGCCACGGACATCGCCATCGCGACCCTGCTGCTGCCCGGCATCGGCATCATCCACAACCTCCAGGACGCGGCCGCGGCCGGGGTCAGCTACGTGCGCGTGGCCACCCACTGCACCGAGGCCGACGTCGCCGCCCAGCACATCTCCACAGCCCGTGAGCTCGGCCTCAACACCGCCGGGTTCCTCATGATGAGCCACATGACCCCGCCGGCGAAGCTCGCCGAGCAGGCCAAGCTCATGGAGAGCTACGGCGCCCAGTGCGTCTACGTCGTCGACTCCGCCGGCGCGCAGACCATGACCGACGTGCGCGACCGGGTCACGGCCCTGCGTGACGCGCTCGACCCGGCGACCGAGATCGGTATCCACGCCCACCACAACCTCTCCCTCGGCGTGGCCAACTCCGTCGCCGCCGTCGAGGCCGGCGCGGACCGGGTCGACGCCTCCCTCACCGGCATGGGGGCCGGCGCCGGCAACGCGCCGCTGGAGGTCTTTATCGCCGTCGCCGACAAGCTCGGCTGGAACCACGGCTGCGACGTCTTCGGCCTCATGGACGCCGCGGACGACATCGTCCGCCCGCTCCAGCAGCGCCCCGTCCAGGTCGACCGCGAGACCCTCGGCCTGGGCTACGCCGGCGTGTACAGCTCGTTCCTGCTGCACGCCGAGCGCGCATCGGCCAAGTACGGCATCCCCACCATCGACATCCTGGTCGAGCTGGGCAAGCGCGGCATGGTCGGCGGGCAGGAAGACATGATCGTCGACGTCGCCCTCGACCTGGTCAAGCAGCGCGGGGTGGCGGCGTAGTGAGCTCCGCCTACTCAGGGACGACGGCGGCACCTCGCCCCGTCCCGAACCTGCGGGCCGCGCTGGCCGCGGGGCCGGTGGTGGGCACCTTCCAGGTGCTCGCCTCCCCCGCGGTCACCGAGGTGCTCGCGCTGGCCGGGGCGCAGGTGATCATCCTCGACGCCGAGCACGCGGCCCTGGACGTCACCGCGCTCGAGCACCACGTGCGCGCCGCGCGGTCCGTGGGCGGCTGCGCCGTCGTGCGGGTGCCCGAGATCGGCGCGTACCTCTCCCGGAGCCTCGACCTCGGCGCCGCCGGCGTGATCGTCCCCCGGGTCGAGACCGCCGCGCAGGCCAGACAGGTGGTCGAGGCCGTGCGGTTCCCCCCGCTGGGGGCGCGCGGCTTCGGCGCCGGCCGGGCCTCCGGCTTCGGCCTGCAGATGGCCGGCTACCGCCAGGCGGCGGACGCCGAGACCGCCGTCGTCGTCATGGTCGAGACCCGCCGCGGCCTGGAGAACGTCCACGAGATCGCCGCCGTCGACGGAGTCGACGTCATCATGGTCGGCCCCGCGGACCTCGCCTCCAGCCTCGGCACCGAGGTGGGCAGCGCACAGCACGCCGCGGCGGTCGAGGCCGTCTTCGACGCCGCGCTCGCCGCCGGCCGGCACGTCGGCATGCACTGCGCGGACGCCGCGGAGACGGCGACGTACGCGGCCCGGGGGGCCCGCCTCCTGCTCGTGGCCACCGACTCGCTGTTCCTGGCGGGCTCGGCGGCACGCACGTTCGACGACGCCGCGTCGTCACTCGCGGAGCAACAAGCGGCAAAAACTGGAGAAGAGCAACTTCAAGGAAGAAGGTTCCTGTCATGACGAAGACCGCCCCGGAGGTCGCGTACGCGACCGGCGGCGCAGGCGCAGGTGCGCCCGTGGACAAGTCGCAGCTGATCGACAAGAAGACCCGGATGCGGGCGCTCGGCGGCTCCGCCGTCGGCAGCGCCGTGGAGTGGTACGACTACTTCCTCTACGGCACCATGTCCGGCCTCGTGTTCGGGCCGTTGTTCTTCCCGGCCGAGAGCGCCACCGCCTCGCAGATGCTCGCCCTGGCGTCCTTCGCGCTGGCGTTCGTGATCCGCCCGATCGGCGGCATCGTGTTCAGCCACATCGGCGACCGCATCGGCCGCAAGAAGACCCTCGTCGTCACCCTCACGCTCATGGGCGTGGCCACCGTGGCCATCGGCCTCATGCCCACCTACGCGCAGATCGGCGCCGCGGCGCCGATCCTGCTCACGGTCCTGCGTCTGATCCAGGGCCTGGCCCTGGGCGGCGAGTGGGGCGGCGGCCTGCTCATGGCCGTGGAGTACTCCCCCAAGAAGAGCCGCGGCCTGTACGGGGCGGTCCCCCAGACCGGCGCCCTGTTCGGTCTCGCGCTGGGCAACCTCGCCGTCGTCGCCGCCGACGGGATCTTCACCGAGGAGCAGTTCCTCTCCTTCGGCTGGCGCATCCCGTTCCTGCTCTCCGTGGTCCTGGTGGCCGTGGGCCTGTGGATCCGGAACAAGGTCGCCGAGACTCCCTCGTTCCAGAAGGTCAAGGACTCCGGCACGACGGCGAAGGTCCCGCTGGTCGAGACCCTCAAGAACCACTGGCGCCAGGTGCTCGTGGTCATCGGCGCGAAGTTCATCGAGACCTCGACGTTCTTCATCTTCGCGACCTTCACGGTCAGCTACGCCGTCAGCCTCGGCTTCACCCGCGGCGAGGCCCTCAACGCCGTCCTCATCGCCGCGGTGGTCGCCATCCCGGTCATGCTCGGTGTCGGGTCGCTCTCCGACCGCATCGGCCGCAAGAAGATGTTCGTCGCCGGCACCGTCGCGGTGATGCTCTACATCGTCCCGTTCTTCTGGATGATGAACCAGGGTTCCGCGGTGCTGCTGACCGTCGCCTGCGTGCTCGGCTTCGGCGTGATCTGGTCGATGTACGGCGCCGTCCTGGGCACCCTCTTCGCCGAGAGCTTCAGCGCCGACGTCCGCTACACCGGTGCCTCGCTGGGCTACCAGATCGGTGCGGCCCTCGTGGGCGGCCCCGCCCCGCTGATCGCCACGGCGCTGCTCACCGCGTACTCGGGCAGCTACATCCCGATCGGGCTGTTCGTCATCGCCTGCGGCATCGTCTCCCTGATCGCCGTCCGCTTCGCCAAGGAGCGCGCCGGCCAGGACCTGGACGACTAAGTAGGCAGAAGTAGCGCGAGATGTCATCTCCTCCGTGAGAAGTCATCTCCTCGGCGAGATGTGGAAGGCCCCGGCCAATCGGCCGGGGCCTTTCCTCGTTTCACGATCGAGGGGCAGGGCCCGATCCGTTGACCCACGACCAGCAGGACCGAGTCCGTTGACTCACGACCAGCAGGACCGAGTCAGCCGGTATATCCGTGGCCTCAGCGCCACAATTCAGTGAGCTGCTCGGCAAGGGCTGTGCCCTGGTTGTAGCCAGCTCGAGCGGCGGCCGGACGCAGCGACAGATCCATGGCATGGGCGCCAAACATGTGCTCGGAGCTGCTGTCCGGGAAGATCGTTTCGACTCTGCTGCCGCGTGCGCGAAGTTCGTCGACCTGCGTGGCAAGCTGCATGCCCCACTCCTGCGGGTGCCGTGATCTGCCGCCGAATGGTGACAGCACCAGCACCCTCTTGTATCCGGCTGCCAGATCCGCGTTCTCGTTGCGTCGGTAGCCGCCGTCGATGTACCGGTTGTCGCCGATGTGCCAAGGCAGGCCGCTGGCAGTGCTGGCGGCGACGGCATCCACCAGATCGACCCCGCTGTGACGGTCGAACACCACCGGTTCACCGGTACGGGCATCGACCGCCGTGATGAACATCTTTGTGTCGGGCCAGTGCTGGCTGGGCAGCCGGGCGGCGACGGTAGCGCGCCACCGCCCTTGCCCGGAACCGTCCGAGCCCGCAGCCATCTCGAGCGCCGCCGCACCCATCCTGCGGCGCATGTCGGCCGCATCGTTGGCGGCGGCTATGATTCGGCTCGTTCTCTCCAGATGGTCGGCCACTGGCCCCACGGGAACTCGTCTAGCGTCTGATTCGCCCTGGCCGGTCCGTGGCTGAGGCGCGGCCGTAAGGATGGCGGCGAGCAGCTCGGTCGGGGTCGCACTCGTGATCTGCGCCGCGGCCGTCGCTCCGGCCGACGTCCCGATGATCAGATCGGCCTCGGCCACCTCCAGCCCGGCATCGAACAGGCCGGCAATCACACCGATCAGCCACGCGTTGCCCGTCGATCCGCCACCACCGAGGACCAACGCCCGCTCGCCCGCGGCGGGCACCCGCCTGGTGGCGTCGACCTGCGGCTCATCCTGGTCGGACCTCGGCCGCTCGGAGCCGGTCGTCGAGGTGAAGCGCAGAGGTGAAGAAGGCGTTGCGTTCATGGGAGGGGCCTCTCGCGAGTTTCCTGTGGGGCACTCCCGGTGGCGACTAGCTCAGTCGCGCGATCGTGGACTGCAGGGGAGCACCCACTGCGGACACTGCGTTCACGGGTCTCACCTCCTGCCGACGGCTCACGATCGCCAAAAACGCTAGCACTCCGACGGCGAGCGGGCGCGCGGCGTCATGCCGGTTGCCGTGCCGCCAGCAGACCTTCGACGACGGTTCCCGAACGGACAGCAACCGCGCCGCCATGGCACTGCCCTGGTCGGTTGAGGGCAGTGCCACGACAAGCGCGCCATCGCAACCAACCGCGCGACAGCGTGATGCCTCGGTCAGTGCGCGAAGTGCCGCGTCCCCGTGTGGTACATCGTGATCCCGGCCGCGTTCGCGGCGGCGATGACCTCCTCGTCGCGGATGGACCCGCCCGGGTGGACGACGGCGCGCACGCCGGCGTCGATAAGTACCTGGAGGCCGTCGGCGAAGGGGAAGAAGGCGTCCGAGGCGGCGACCGCGCCTTGGGCCCGGGCGGGCGCGGCGGCCTGGGCGTCGGCGTCGGCGTTCTCCGCTCCCCCGGCGGCGTCGACGGCGGAGTCCACGGACGCGCCGAGGGTGTTGGCCCGCTCGACGGCGAGGCGGCAGGAGTCCACCCGGTTGACCTGGCCCATGCCCACCCCGACGCTCGCGCCGGCGTCGGCCAGCAGGATGGCGTTGGAGCGGACGGCGCGCACGGCCCGCCACGCGAAGGTGAGGTCGGCCAGCGTGCGCTCGTCCGCGGCGTCGCCGGCTACCAGGGTCCAGCCGTCGGGGGTGTCGCCGGGGGCGTCGACGGCGTCGCGGTCCTGGGCGAGCACCCCGCCGGAGATGGGACGCAGGTCCACGCCGCCGCGGTCGCCGGGGTCCACCACGAGCAGTCGCACGTTCTTCTTGCGGGTGAGGATCTCCAGCGCTTCGGGCTCGAAGGCCGGGGCGGCGACGACCTCGGTGAACACCGGGGCGACCTGCTCGGCCATCGCGGCGGTGACGGGCCGGTTCGCGGCGACGACGCCGCCGTAGGCGGAGACCGGGTCGCAGGCGTGGGCCTTGCGGTGGGCCTCGGCCACGTCCGCCCCGGTGCCGATGCCGCACGGGTTGGCGTGCTTGATGATGGCGACGGCGGGGCCGTCGTGGTCGTAGGCGGCGCGGACGGCGGCGTCGGCGTCGACGTAGTTGTTGTAGCTCATGGCCTTGCCGTGCAGCTGCTCGGCGCCGGCGATGCCGGTGCGCACACCGTCGGCGGTGTACAGGGCGGCACGCTGGTGCGGGTTCTCGCCGTAGCGCAGGCTGGCGCGGCGCACCCAGGCGCCGCCGGTGAAGCCGGGCAGGGCGGCGGCGGCCGGCTGCTCAACTGCGCCCGCCGCAGCAGCACCGGCGGTGCCGGCGTCGGCTCCGCCGTCGGGCTCCTCGTCGAAGACGCCACTCATCCACGACGCCACCGCGACGTCGTACGCGGCGGTGTGCTCGAACGCGGCGACGGCGAGCCGGCGGCGCTGGGCCAGGGTGAACCCGCCGCCCGCGACGGCAGCGGCGACGTCGTCATACCGGTCCGGGTCGACCACTACGGCCACCGACGGGTGGTTCTTCGCCGCGGCCCGGACCATGGTGGGCCCGCCGATGTCGATCTGCTCGACGCACTCGTCCACCCCGGCGCCGGAGGCGACGGTCTCGGTGAACGGGTAGAGGTTGACGACCACGAGGTCGAAGGGCTCCACGCCGAGCTCGGTGAGCTCCTCGCGGTGGGTGGCGAGGCGGCGGTCGGCGAGCACGCCGGCGTGGATTCGCGGGTGCAGGGTCTTCACGCGCCCGTCGAGGCACTCGGGGAACCCGGTGACGTCCTCGACGCCGGTGACCGGGACACCGGCCGCGGCAATCTTCTTCGCCGTCGAGCCGGTGGAGACGATCTGCACCCCGGCGGCGTGCAGGGCCGTGGCGAGCTCCTCCAGGCCGGTCTTGTCGTAGACGGAGACGAGGGCCCGGCGCACGGGTACCTGGTCCCCCACGGGCTCGATGACGGGGTGGGCGGTCGCGCTCATGTGTCGCTCCTGGGTCGATGGCGGGCGTGTAGAGGTGCCTCGCGGGCACCCGACCCAGGCACCCAGGCGCGCGGTGCTCTGCAGGGGACTTCCGGCCGCTCCCCGGTGGTGGACGCCACCTTCCTCGCCAGTCACGGCCAGGACCGATCTTACCGCGCGCCTCCGACGACGACGCGGCGGCCCTCTATCCGCCAGCCCTCGCGGGCGAGCCGACCCACCTGCTCCACGAGCTGGGCGCGCTCGGCGACCTTGATCCGCTCGGTGAGGGTCTCGACGTCGTCGTCCTCGAGGACCGGGACGGCGACCTGGGCGAGGATCGCGCCGGAGTCGATGCCGGCGTCGACGAAGAAGAGGGTGGCGCCGGCGAGCTTGACGCCGTAGGCGAGGGCGTCGCGGGGGCCGTGGATGCCGGGGAAGGCGGGCAGCAAGGTGTTGTGGGTGTTGACGTAGCGGCCGTCGAACCGCTCGAGGAAGCGCGGCCCGCAGAGCTTGAGGAAGCCGGCGGAGATCACCAGGTCCGGCTCGTGCGCGGCGACCTGCGCGGTCAGCGCCGCGTCCCAGTCCTCCCGGGCGGGGTAGTCGCTCACGCGCTCGACGAACGTGGGCAGCCCGGCGTCGCGGGCCATCGCCACCCCGCCGGTGCCCTCCCGGTCCGCCCCGACGGCGACCACGCGGGCCCCGTAGGCGGGGTCCTGGGTCGCCTCGAGCAGCGCAGCGAGGTTCGACCCGCCGCCGGACACGAGGACGACGAGCCGGGCCGGCCCGGCGGGTGCGGATGGGGAGGTGCTCACCTGCGCGAGCGTAGTCGGCCGGTACGCGATGATGAGGGCATGCCCACGTCTCGTCCTCGGCCCCCGGGTCCGCCCGCGGCGCCGCCGCCGCCAGCGCCACCGGGCGTGCCGCCGGGCGTGCCGCCGGGTGCGCCGCCGTCGGGCGTGCGCCCCGTGGAACCGGACCCGCCTGCCGCGGCCCAGACCGATGCGCTGCGGTGGGTCCGCCGGTTCGGGGTGCTGCTCCTGACCGGCATGGGGATCGGCCTCTTCACCCTGCCCTGGCCGTGGCCGTTGCTGTCCGGCGTGCTGTGCGTGCTGGCACTCGTCGCCGGCGTGGTGGCGCTGGTGAAGGTGCGGGTCTCGCGCATCCGCGGTGCGATGACGCCGGTGCTCGCGATCGGCCTCGTGCTCGCCGCGGTGCTGGGGATGGCGTCGCTGAGCCAGGTGGTGCTGTGGCGCGAGTACGACGCGTACTCCTCCTGCCTGCGGGAGGCGCTGACCGAGCAGGCGCGCGACGCCTGCAGCAGCCGGCTCGAACGGCTGTTGGACGAGCGGCTGCAGAACATGCAGCAGATGGTGCGTCAGGCGTCCTGAGGGCCTGAGTTCCGTGAGCCGTCCCGAGGACTCGACCACTCCGACAGGCGGGTCCCGCCCCAGCCGCCGGTGTCGCGGGCACCGCTCTTGCGGTCGTGGGCGTCGCGGCTGGTGCGGGTGAACGTCGGGGCGGGCGCGGCCAGAGGGCTGTCGGTGGCGTCCTCGGTGGTGCCGCCTCCGGCGGCGTCTCCGCCGCCGGTGGTCGCGGCGTCCGGGGTCGCGGCGCTACGCCCGGTCGGGGAGCTTCGCCCGGTCGCGGCGCTTCGTGGGGTCGCGGCGCTGCGCCCGCTGCCGGCTTTGGTCGCCGCCCGGGCCGGCGAGGCTGCGGCGCTCGCCGAGGCAACGTTGCTCGCCGTCGGGGCCGAGGTGCCGGAAGCCGAGGCCGCCTCCGTGTGCGACGACCGCTCACGCAGCCCCGCCACCCGGGCACCGATCGCCGCACGTGTGGCGGGGTGCAGGGCGAGCACCGTCAGCAGCGCACCTCCCCCGACCTCCACCAGCAGCATGCCCGCGACGGCGAGCGGCTCCGGACCGATCACCGCCATCCGACCCGCGCCGATCGAGCCCGCGGCGGCCGCGCACATGACCAGGGCGGCGAGCGCCGTCGTCGTGCCGGCGGCGAGCGCCGCCGAGGCTGCGCCGGCGAGCGAGTCCTGCCGACGGCGGCGGTGCAGCCACCATCCCACGAGCGCACCGACGACGACCGGCAGTGCGACCACCCACCCCAGCGCCGGGCTGCCCGGCGACGGCAGGGCACCGAGCATCGGGACGGCGGGCAACGGGGCGGCGACCACCTCGCCGGCGCTGAACAGCGTGCCCTGCCCGACGGCGAACCCGGGCCCGGCGAGCCAGGCGCCGGCCCACACGAGCACGGTGGGCACGAACAGGAGCTGGGTGAGGACCATGACTACGCCGCTGACCACGTCCGGCGCGTACGCGCCCTGCACCTGCAGCACCCGTTCCCAGCCGGCGACGGCGGCGACCGTCGCCGCGGCGGCGGCCAGGAGGCCGAGCGCGCCGACCGCGCGGGCGCCTCCCGCCAGCCCGGCGATGACCGCCGTCTGGATTCGTGCCCAGGCGCGGGACCACCAGCCGACGTGCGCGCCCACCCGCCACAGTGCGAGACCGGCGCCAACCGCCGACACCAGCACGGTGCCCGCCAGCGCGAGCAGCCGCGCGCCGGGCACCGCGGCGAGGCCGCAGGCGATCAACGCGACCAGGGCGAAGCCGGCGGGGACGAACGCGGCGGCCCCGGCCGTGCTCAGCCGCATCCGGCGGGTGGCGCCGTAGCTGAGGGCGAGGCTCAGCAGCGTGACGCCGAGCGGCATCACCGAGAGGGTGGCGCCGGGCGCCAGGGTCATCGACCCGCCGTGCCCGAGCAGCCACAGGGAGGTGCCGAGACCGGCCGCGGCCTGCCACGAAGCCTCGCCGAGCGCCGGCGCGGCGGCGGTCGCGACGTAGGTGGCCACCGCCGGGATCACCACGGTGAGCCAGCTGAGCATCGCCGCCTCCACGCCGGCGACGAGCCCGCGCAGCCAGCCGGACGGCAGGGTGCGGTGGGCACGCGTCGTCGGGGCGTCGATGACGTGCGGGGCGGTGGGGTCGGCGGTGGGCATCACAACCATCGTCCGGCCTGCTCGGGGCCGGTGGCCGGACGCGCGGGCGGCGTGTCGGTCGCTGACCGGGTGATCCTCGCCCTGCCGGGGCCATGGCGCGCCGGGCAGCGCTCCGAGCGGGTCGGTGGGCTCGCCGTCGGGCTACCCCGCCGCGCTACTCTCCGCCGCGCTCCCAGGCCTGGGCGACGAGCTGCTCGAGCACGTCGAGATCGACCTTGCTCAGGCGGCCCAGGTACAGACAACTCACGCCGCGTTTGTATGGGCCGAGCTGGGCGAGCAGCGGCGCGGCCTCCTCGCGCAGCAGCCCGTACACGGACATCGAGGCCTTGCGCGGAGCGAAGCCGACGACGAACTCGTCGCCCTCGCGGCCGCTCTCGTACCGGTAGTGGTGCTCGCCGAAGCCGATCATCCCGGCGCCCCAGACGACGGGCGCGGTCCCGGTGACACGGCGCATCAGCTCGAGGAGGACCTGCGCGTCCTCGCGGCGGCCGGCGGGCTCGGCCTTCTCGATGACCTCGGTCGGTGAGGCGTCGGTGGGCCGCAAGGCGTTCTCGCTCATGGGGTCATGATGCCCGACCCACCCGACGACCCACGGATCGCGAGCCGTGGGCCCGAGACCTGGGCCGTGGGCCGTGGACGGGGAGATGCGCGCGCCCGCGAGATGTCATCTTCTCGGTACTTCTCGCGGAGAAGATGACATCTCGCGGGCTACAGGGGCGCACGGGGCGCGCGGCGTGTGCAGGGTGTGCGCGCACTGCCCCCGCGCGGTCGTGCGTCAGGCGCCGAGCAGCTCGCGCGCCAGGCGCGCAGTCTCCGACGGCGTCTTGCCGACCTTGACGCCGGCCGCCTCGAGGGCGACCTTCTTGGCCTCGGCGGTGCCCAAGGAACCGGAGACGATGGCGCCGGCGTGGCCCATGGTCTTGCCCTCCGGTGCGGTGAAGCCGGCGACGTACCCGACCACCGGCTTGGTGACGTTGGCCTTGATGAACTCGGCCGCCCGCTCCTCGGCGTCGCCGCCGATCTCCCCGATCATGACGATGAGGTCGGTGTTCGGGTCGTCCTGGAACGCCTGGAGGGCGTCGATGTGCGTGGTGCCGATGATCGGGTCGCCACCGATGCCGATGCAGGTGGAGAAGCCCAGGTCACCGAGCTCGTACATCATCTGGTAGGTCAGCGTGCCGGACTTCGAGACGAGCCCGATGCGGCCCGGCTGGGCGATGTTGGCCGGGGTGATGCCCACGTTGGACTCACCCGGGGTGATGATGCCGGGGCAGTTCGGGCCGATGAGCCGCACGCCCTTGGACTGGGCGTAGGTGAAGAACTCGGCGGTGTCGTCCACCGGGACGCCCTCGGTGATGATGACGATCAGCGGGACGCCGGCGTCGACGGCCTCGAGGACCGCGGCCTTGGTGTGGGCCGGCGGCACGAAGATCACCGAGACGTCCGCCCCGGTGGCCTCCTTGGCCTCGGCGACGGAGCCGAAGACGGGCACCGACACCTGGCCGGCCTGGCGGGACTCGGCGCCCGGCCCGATCGGGGCGACGTCGAAGTCGACGCTGGTGCCGGCCTTGCGGGGGTTGACGCCGCCGACAATCTGGGTGCCCGAGCTGAGCATGCGGCTGGTGTGGATCTGGCCCATCGCGCCCGTCATGCCCTGGACGATGACGCGGGAGCTGGAGCTGAGGAAGATCGACATTGTTGTATACGTCCCTTACTTCGCGGCCGCGAGCTCGGCGGCCTTGGCGGCCGCGCCGTCCATCGTGTCGGCCATGGTGACCAGCGGGTGGTTCGCCTCGGCGAGGATCCGGCGACCCTCCTCGACGTTGTTGCCGTCCAGGCGGACCACGAGGGGCTTGGTCTCCTTGTCGCCGAGGATCTCCAGCGCCTTGACGATGCCGTTGGCGACCTCGTCGCAGGCGGTGATGCCGCCGAAGACGTTGACGAACACCGACTTCACCTGGGGGTCGCCCAGGATGACGTCCAGGCCGTTGGCCATGACCTCGGCGTTCGCGCCGCCACCGATGTCGAGGAAGTTCGCGGGCTTGACGCCGTGCTCCTCGCCCGCGTAGGCGACGACGTCGAGGGTGGACATGACCAGCCCGGCACCGTTGCCGATGATGCCGACCTCGCCGTCGAGCTTGACGTAGTTCAGGCCCAGCTCCTTGGCCTTGGCCTCGAGCGGGTCCGCGGCGGCCTTGTCCTCGAGCTCGGCGTGCTCGGGGTGGCGGAAGTCGGCGTTGGTGTCGAGGGTGACCTTGGCGTCGAGGGCGATGACCGCCCCGTCCTCGGTGCGCACCAGCGGGTTGACCTCGACGAGGGTGGCGTCCTCCCCGTCGTAGACCGCCCAGAGCTTCTGGATCACGGAGGCGACCTCGTCGGCCACCTCGGGGGCGAAGCCGGCCTGGTCGACGATCTCCTTGGCCTTGGCCGCGTCGATGCCGACGGTCGGGTCCACGGGCACCTTCGCGAGGGCCTCGGGGCGCTCGACGGCGAGCTGCTCGATCTCCATGCCGCCCTCGACGGACGCCATGGCGAGATAGCGGCGCTCGGACCGGTCGAGCAGGACGGAGAAGTAGTACTCCTCGGCGATCTTGGCGCCCTCGGCGATCATCACGCGGTGGACCGTGTGGCCCTTGATGTCCATGCCGAGGATCTCCTCGGCGCGCGCCTCGGCCTCCTCGGGGCTGTGCGCGAGCTTGACGCCGCCCGCCTTGCCACGCCCGCCGATCTTGACCTGGGCCTTGACGACGACGGTCCCGCCGCCGAGCTGCTCTGCCGCGGCACGTGCCTCGGCCGGTGTCGTCGCGACGATCCCGCCAAGCACGGGCACGCCGTGCTTCTCGAGAATGTCCCGAGCCTGGTACTCGAAGAGGTCCACCCCGCTGCGTCCTTCCATTGGCATCACTAGATGCCTCGACATCGAGACATCTCGAGGAGCCTAGCGCGCCGTGGCCCCGGTCACGCACCCGCCCCACAGTGCGGACGGCCCCTGGCGAGCACATCTCAGGGCGGACGGCTGCCCCGGGCGCGTGACCACCGGGCCGACCGGGGCACGCCCGCGGCCAGCCTACTGCGCGGTCACGGTGGTGGCCTGCGCCGACGTCCCGGCTTCCTCGATGGCCGACGGCGTCACCTCCTTCACCGGCACGCCGGTCAGGCGCTCCGACAGCTCGGCGAAGGCACCCGCGACGACGTCGGCATAGAGGTAGGCGCCGTCGAGGTCCGGATGGATCCCGTCGGACTGGAGCAGCTCCGGGTGGGCGGAGATGGCGTCGTGCCAGTCCGCCACGATCGCGTTCGGGTAGCGGGCGACGATCCCGGCGAGGGTGGCGTTGGCCTCAGGCACCCAGTAGCTGCCGCCGTAGAGGTTGACGACCACGATCAACCGGTCGGGTCCGAGCGCGTCGAGCACCCGCCGGACGAGGGCCTCGTCGTCGACGCCCGCGTTGGTGCCGTAGTCGAGGAAGACCGCCCGGCGCACCGTGCCGTCGGCGAGCCGGTCGCGGACGGCGGTCTCGCCGTCGGGCCACTGGCGGTTGGAGACGGCGTCGAGCATGAGGCCGGGGAAACGCACCTCGAGGCCGTCGGCGCTGGTGACGACGATGGAGTCGCCGAAGCCGGTGATCTCCTCCCCCGTGGGCATCGAGAAGTCGGTGGCCGGCGACGGTGTTACCACCTCCGCCCGCTCGGCGGAGTCCTCGACACGTTCCTGACCGGCGAGGAGCTGCTCGTGGGTCCGCGAGCGCTCCGGCGCGACGGCGACGGCCGCCACGGTGGCGACGACGGCGAGCGCGGCGGCACCGGTCACGACGCGCGCGAGCACGCGGCGGCCCGGCAGCCGGCTGGTCAGCGCGGCCCGAGCCCGTGACCAGGTGCCACGGAATCCGAGGCTGCGGACGGGCTGCTCGACCAGCCGGAACGAGACGGCGGCGAGGGCCAGGGTGATCGTGAGCGCCGCGCCCCGGACCAGCCAGTGCCCGGCGGAGTCCTGGGCGGTGGGCACCAGCTCGCCGACGATGAGGATGACCGGCCAGTGCCACAGGTAGACCGCGTAGGAGCGCTGTCCGAGCCACTCCAGCGGGCGGGCACGCAGGAGGCGCTGGAACGGGCCGGCCGGGCCGAGCAGCGCGGCGACGAGCACGGCCGTGAACACCGAGGCGAGCACGATCCCGCCGCGGAACGTCCAGGTGGCGCCCTGGTCCAGGGTGAGCATCAGTGCGAGCAGGCCACCCAGCGCGACCAGGGTCGACGGCCCGCGCCAGCGTCGCCACTGCGCGGCCCCAACGGGGCCGCCGCCCGGCGCCGCCGAGGCGAAGGCCAGCGCGGCGCCGAGCATGAGACCGAACAGGTGCGTGTCCGTCCCGTAGTACACCCGCGTGGCGTCCTGCCCGGGCTCGTGGAGCACCGCCATGAGGACCGCCGACACGGCGGCGACCCCGAGCGCCACCATGGCGCGGCTGCGGGCGCGTGGGACCGCCGCGACGATGACGACGAGGGCGAGCGGCCACAGCAGGTAGAACTGCTCCTCCACGGCCAGGGACCAGAAGTTAACGAAGAGCTGGGGCGAGGTGGCGGTGAAGTAGCTCGACCCGGCCGCCACCTCCAGCCAGTTGCTGGAGAAGGTCAGGGCACCGAGCGTCTGGCGGGCGACGCCCACGAGGAGGTCTCGCTCGGCCAGCCACGCCAGCGGCACGGTGGTCACCACCACCGTCACCAGGGCGGGCAGCAGCCGGCGGGCGCGTCGCAGCCAGAACTTCGGCAGGTCGATCCGGTGCCTGGTGGCGAGCTCACGCAGCAGGAGCGTGGTGATGAGGAACCCGGAGACGACGAAGAACATGTCGACCCCGAGGTACCCGCCGGGCAGCGACGCCGGACGCAGGTGGAAGACCAGGACGGCGGCGACGGCGATGGCGCGCAAGCCGTCGAGCCCCTCGATGCGCCCGGCCGGCGCGCTGCCCGCCGTCGTGCCGGACGCGCTCTTGTCACGGTCCTGCTGCACCTGGGTAGTCATCGCCACCTCCTCGACCGCTCCGCTGAGGTCGAGGTTATGGGCGCCCACCCACATCACCGCGGACGGCGCGCGGTGGCGCCCCACAGCGAATCCTCGAGGGAAACCTCACGGCTCCTCAGCCGCTCCCGGTCACCAGGCCGCTGCGGTGGGCGATCACCACCGCCTGCACGCGGTCACGCACACCGAGCTTTGCGAGCACGCGGGTCACGTGGGTCTTCACCGTGGTCTCGGCCAGGTAGAGCGCCTCGCCGATCTCGACGTTGGACAGGCCCTTCGCCATGGCGAGCAGCACCTCCCGCTCCCGGTCGGTGAGGGTGTCCAGGCCCGGGAACGCGGCGGCGTCCGGCCGCTGCACGTAGCTCGCCACGAGCCGGTCGAGCACGGTAGGACCGAGCATCGTCTCCCCGGCCGCGCACGCCTTGACGGCCGCGACGATCTTTGCCGGCGGCATCGTCTTGACCAGGAACCCGCTGGCGCCGGCGCGCAGGGCGGCGAGCACGTACTCGTCCAGGTCGAAGGTGGTCAGCACCATCACGCGGACGGCCGGCTGGGCGGCGAGGATCTGGGCGGTGGCGGTCAGTCCGTCCCCGCCCGGCATCTCGATGTCCATGAGCACCACGTCGGGCTCCAGCAGGCGGGCGCGACGCACGGCGCTCGGGCCGTCGGGGCACTCGCCCACCACGTCCAGGCCTGCGTCGGTCCCGAGGATCGCAGCCAGTCCCTGCCGCAGCAGGTCATGGTCATCGACCAGCAGCACGCGCACGGTCATGGCGTCCCCGTCCCGGTGAGCGCGCGCCCCGCGCCTGGCACCGGTGGGGCGGCGCCGGCGGGAAGCGGCAGCTCCACCTCCACCCGGAAGCCGGTCCCGTCCGGTCCCGCGCCGGTGATGAGCGCACCGCCGTCGTGCTGGACACGCTCGGCGAGGCCGACGAGCCCGAACCCGCGGGGGGTGTCGGTGCCGGGCCCGGGTCCGTCGTCAACCACGACGACCCGCACCGTGCCGCCCGCGACGGCCAGCTCCGCGGACGCGCGGGCACCCGGGGCGTGCCGCAGCGTGTTGAGCAGCGACTCCTGCACGACGCGGTACACCGTGGGGATGACCGCGGCGGTGTCGCCGGTCACCGTGAGGTCGACGGCGAGCCCCGCCAGCCGCATTCGGTCCACGAGTCCCCGCAGGTCCGTCAGGTCGTGGCCGACGGCGCCCCGGAAGCCGTCCTCCGCGGCGAGGAACCGGTCCAGCTCCGCAAGGGTGTGGGCGCACGTGGTCAGGACCACGTCGAGCGCCCGGCGCGCGGCGGCCCGGTCCGTGGCGAGCAGCATCTCGGCCGCCCCGGCCTGCATGACCATGACGCCCACCGCGCCGGAGACGAGGTCGTGGAGCTCACGGGCAACCGTGAGCCGCTCGGCCCGCACGGCCGCGGTGGACGCGGCCCCGAGCGCGGCCTCACGGGCGCCCGTGACCCGTCGGGCGTGGTCCGCCCGGCTGCGGACCACACGGACCATGAACCCGCTGAACAGCGCCACACCCAGGATGACGAGGGCGATGAAGAGGTTCTCGGGCCGGTACTGGGCGTGCTTGTGGACCAGGGCCAGGACGAGCGCGGCCGGTCCGGCCAGCGCCCAGACCAGGCGGCGCTCCCACGCCCCGCACGCCCAGCCGAGCGCGCCGACCGTGACCAGCATCCACGCCCCCTCGATCACCGGGTGCCCCAGCAGCGTCCCGGTGGCATGGAGGACGGCGAGCAGGAGGGTGGAGGCACCGGGCGCGAGGGTGCGACCCAGGACAGTCAGGGCGGCGAGGACCGTCAGAACGACGGCGACGGGCGTCACGTACACCGCCTCCGGCCAGGCCATCCGGTGGGCGATCACCGCTTCGGCGAGCACGTCGGCGGCCGCGAGCGCGGCGAGCAGGACGTCCTGGCGGCGGATCCGCGCGCCGCCTCGACCCGAGGCCGTCACTGGCACCGGCTCGGGGGGCTCGCGCAGCAGGCCGAGCATGCGCCGCAGCTCACTCGTGGCGGACGACCCCGCGCGCTGGATCCGGCGGAGGTCGGCGACCGGGTCGGCGTCCCACAACTGGACGGCCCGCCGGGCGGCGTCGCGCATCTCGACCATCGCCGCCCGCACCACCGCCTGGATGTCGGCCCCCAGGCGGCCACGTTCCTCGCGCACCGCGGCCCGGGCGACGGCGCCCGGCTCCAACGCGGACACCTCGACCGCGCGGGCGCGGGCGGCCCGCCACCGCAGGACCGCACCCACGAGATGCCGCAGAGCAAGGAGGACGCCGAGCGCGAGGCAGGAGACGAACAGCGCGTCGGCGACGGTGCCACGCAGAAGGGCGCCCGTGAGGGCACCGATGAGCACGGCCCCCATGAGGATGCCGAGGTTCTCCCGCCGCAGCGCGCGCACGATGCCGAGCGTAGGGCCGCCCCCAGGCGGCGGACGTCCTCCTCGCGGACGACCCGCCCTCGTCCCCCACGCATCAGATCTGGCCACGTCGCGACGGACGGCGCAGGCACTCACCCGGTGCGCCGCGCAGGACGCCCCCAGCCGTGGCCGGCTCCTACCGTCCAGGGGTCGGCGTACACCGGTGCGCCCCTCACCCGAAGGACGTGCCATGACCCGCCTGACCTGGGCCGCGCTGGTGGCGGCCACCGCCGTTGCCGTCATCGCCCTGACCGACGCCATCACCCACGGCCTGACCGGGGAGTTCTCGGTCTTCGCCGACGGCGGCCCCGCCTGGGCGGAGTACGTCGCCAACGCCACGCACGGGTTGCTCTACGCGCTGCTCGTCGCCGTCCTGGTGGTTCATGCCCGCCGCATCGACGGCGGCCGGGCCGCCGTCCGGTGGGTGCGTCGCGTGCTCATCGCGCTGCTGGCGATGCTCGCGGTCCCGTTCCTGCTCGGGCTGGCCGTCCCCGGGGACGGGCCGGCCTGGTTGCTGGGCCTCACGACGGCCGGGTTCGTGCTCGGCTTCCCGGTCAGCACGGTCCTGGGCGTCCTGCTGCTGCGCCGGACCGGGATGCGGCTGCCCGCCGTCCTGCTCACGGCGGTCGGCGCCGGCCTCGCCCTGGCCCTTCTGCTGGCGGCGATCGGGTCGGACTTCGCCCACCCGGCCTACGCCGAGGCGCTGCAGTTCTTTGGCGTGGCCCTGCTGGGACGCACCGCTCCTACGCCGGCCGTCGCACCATCTCGTGCGCGTGACAGCGTCGTCGCCGGGGAGTAGGCCAAACCGCGTCGTCGCCGGGGAGTAGGCCCTACAGCTTCGTCACCGGGGAGTAGCGCAGGAGCAGACGCTTGGTCTGTCCGCCGCCGAAGTCGATCTTCGCGACGGCGGACGACCCGGCGCCCTCCAGCCCGATGACGGTGCCGACGCCGTAGCTGTCGTGGGTGACCTTGTCGCCGATGTCCAGGCCGGGAACGTCCGAGTCAGCGCGGGGCGTGGCCGAGCCGAACTTGGCGCCGGTCGACGTGGTGGCGCCGAGCTTGCCGGTGCGCACCGGTCCGCTGCGCGCGCCGGAGCCGCCGGGTGTGCGCGGGCCGAAGCCCTCGCGTGAGCCGAAGCCCTCCCGGGATCCGTACCCGCCGCGAGAGCCGTACCCCCCGCCCCAGCCGCCGGAGCCGCCCGGCCGGGAGCGCATCGCGTCCATCGAGGACTCGGCCCGGCGCCAGTCCACCAGCTCCTCAGGGATGTCGGAGAGGAACCGGGAGGCGGGCAGCTGCTGGGGCGCCCCCCAGGCGGTGCGGGCCGCGGCCCGGGAGAGGTAGAGCCGCTCGCGCGCGCGGGTCAGGGCCACGTACGCCAGGCGCCGCTCCTCGGAGAGCTCGTCCTCCTCGGTCAAGGACCGCTGGTGCGGGAAGGTGCCGTCCTCCATGCCGGTGACGAACACCACCGGGAACTCCAGGCCCTTGGCGGTGTGCACGGTCATCAGGGTGACCTGACCGGCGTCCACGCCGTCGGCGTCGGGAATCTGGTCGGAGTCCGCCACCAGGGCGACCCGCTCGAGGAAGTCGCCGAGGTCGCCGTCGGGGTCCTGCTCGGAGAACTCCGCGGCGACGGCGTGCAGCTCGGCGAGGTTCTCCACCCGGGTGGCGTCCTGGGGGTCCTCGCTGGCCCGCAGCTCGGCGAGGTAGCCGGAGTGGTCCAGGGCGGCGTCGAGCACCTCGGCCGGGATGGCGCCGCTGGTGAGCATGTCCCGCAGCCCGGTCATGAGCTCGTGGAAGCCTCGCACCTGGGTGCGGGCCCGGGTGGCCAGACCGATCACCTCGGGCACCGGCTGACCCTCGCGCAGCTCACCCGGCTCGGCGGCGGCATCGGCGATGGCCTGGCCGAAGGAGACCCGCTCACGCTCGGCGTGCGCGGCGAGCATGGCCTCGGCCCGGTCCCCCAGCCCGCGCTTGGGCACGTTGAGGATGCGGCGCAGGTTGACGGCGTCGTCGGGGTTGGCCACCGCACGCAGGTAAGCGATGGCGTCCTTGATCTCCTTGCGCTCGTAGAAGCGGGTGCCGCCGACCACCTTGTAGGGGATGCCGGTGCGCACCAGCACCTCCTCCAGCGCCCGGGACTGGGCGTTGGTGCGGTAGAAGACGGCGACGTCGCCCGGCCGGGTGCCGACGTCGTCGCCGAGGCGGTCGATCTCCTCGGCGATGAACCGGGCCTCCTCGTGCTCGGAGTCGGCCACGTACCCGACGATGAGCGGGCCGGCGCCGGCGTCCGTCCACAGGTTCTTGGCGCGGCGGCCGGGGTTGTGGGCGATGACCGCGTTGGCGGCGGTGAGGATGTTCTGGGTGGATCGGTAGTTCTGCTCGAGCAGGATCGTCGTGGCGGAGGGGTAGTCCTCCTCGAACTCGAGGATGTTGCGGATCGTTGCGCCGCGGAAGGCGTAGATCGACTGGTCCGCGTCACCGACCACCGTCAGCTCCGCGGCCGGCAGGCCGTCGTCGCCAGCGCCGTCCGCGTCCCGGTCTACCCCGGCGCCGGCCGCGTCGGCGTCACGGTGCACGCCGGCGAGCTCGCGGATCAGCACGTACTGGGCGTGGTTGGTGTCCTGGTACTCGTCGACCAGCACGTGCCGGAACCGGCGCCGGTAGTGCTCGGCCACCTGCGGGAAGGCCTGCAGGAGGTTGACCGTGGTCATGATGAGGTCGTCGAAGTCCAGGGCGTGGGCCTGGCGCAGCCGGTCGTTGTAGAGGGCGTAGGCCTGGGCGAGCGCCTTGTCGAAGGCGTTGGACTCGCTGACGGTCTTGGCGTAGTCCTCCGGGTCGACGAGCTCGTTCTTGAGGTCGGAGACCTTCCGGGAGAAGACCTTGGGCGGGTACTTCTTGGGGTCGATCTGGAGCTGGCGGCACACCAGGGTCATCAGCCGCTGCGAGTCGGCGGCGTCGTAGATGGAGAAGGTGGAGCGCAGCCCCAGCGCGGCGTGCTCGCGGCGCAGGATCCGCACGCACGCGGAGTGGAAGGTGGAGACCCACATGTTCCGGGCGGATGGGCCGACGAGCTCGCTGACGCGTTCGCGCATCTCGGCGGCGGCCTTGTTGGTGAAGGTGATCGCGAGGATCTCCCCGGGCCGGGACCGGCCGGTCGCGAGCAGGTGGGCGATGCGGTGGGTGAGGACCCGGGTCTTGCCCGAGCCGGCGCCCGCGACGATGAGCAGCGGCGCACCCTCGTGCAGGACGGCGGCGCGCTGCTCGGGGTTGAGGCCCTCGACGAGCTGGGCCGGGTCGAGCCGCTTCCGCTCGGGCCGGGAGGCGCCATCGAGCCCGGCGTGGCGGCGCGCACGGGCGACGGGATCGTCCGCGGGCGGCTCGGGCAGGTCTCGTGCTGGCGGCTCGACGGCCGCCCAGCTCGCGTCGGGCCCGTCCCGCGGGGGGACGGCAGCGGGCAGCGGCGGCAGGTCCTGGGCGGACAGACCGGTCATCGGCAGGTTGTCGAACAAAGATGTCATCGCACTGCCAAGGGTAAGCGGCGCCGCCGACATGCGGGGCCAGGCGCCCACAGGTCAGGAGTGCCGGCGCCCACAGGTTCGGGGCCACACCTCGGGCGAGGTGCCCGGTGCACCCGGCGCGCATCACCTGACTCGCTCACCGGCTGGAGATCGCGCCGAGACCTGCTGGTTGCGCCGAGACCTGCTAGTTGCGCCGAGACCTGCTGGCAGAACAGCAGGTCTCGGTCGGAATCTGCAGGTCTCGCCGCATCGAGCACGCTCTCGCACGATCACGCCGCAGACCGGCGTCGGCAACGAGGCGCTGGTCGGCACGGCGCAGCATTTCCTCGCTATCAAGAGGCCTTCCCGGCGGACCCCTCTCGTACTCCATGCCCGGCGCCACAGGTGTGGCGAGATGCCCCGAGCCACACCTCAGGTGAGCAGCAGACCGACCACCCAGGCGCCGGTGGCGACCAGCGCGCCGGCAAGCTCGATGAGGATGGTCAGCCCGGTGGCCTTCATGGCGACCACGGTGGCACGCCACGCCTCACCCTGGTTGCGCCGTCGGCCCATCTCCGCGAGGAACACGCCCAGGACGAACCCGAGCGGCAGACCCACGACCGGGACGACGAAGAACCCGACCACACCGAGCACCCCGCCGACGAGCAGGGTGCCGCCGGGCACCCCGGCGCGGGTGAGGTAGCGACCGGCGAGGAGGTACTTGGCCACGCCGGTGCCGAGCACCGCCACGGCGGCGATGACCAGGACGGTCCAGCCCACCACGCCGCCGGTGACCACGCCCCACACGCCGACGGCCCCGAGCACCAGCAGGCCGCCGGGGTAGAGCTGGACGACGGCGCCGACGAGCCCGACGAGGATGACGGCCCCGACGAGGAGCTCACCGAACGGTGCCACGCTGTCTGCCTCTCGTTGTGCGGGTCAGGCCAGGTCCGGGCCGGCCGCTCGGGCCAGCCGCTCGGGCCAGCCGCTCGAGCCGGCCGGGTCTTGCGTGACGGTCAGCGCCAGAGGACGGCCACGGCGATGTTGAGCACCGTGAGGCCGGCGAGCCCGCCGAGGTAGCCGGTGGTGACCTTGTCCTGGTTCTTCGAACCGTAGAGGGCCATGGCGGTGATGACGAGCGCGACCACGAGCTTGACGGCGATCTTGACGTGGTTGACGTCCCCGTCGCCCATCTCGGCCAGCCCCACGAGCAGGATCCCGGCGACCAGCGCCGTCAGCGCGCCATGCGTGACGCCGTTGGCGATACGCGGCTTGCGCATGGTGGTGAGCGCGCCGCCGAGCACGATGGCCCAGCCGATCATGTGGATGACGAGGATGACGCCGGTGAGGATGTCCATAGCGGACAGCCTAAGCGGGGAATCTGACAGGTCGTCACGTCGGCGTGGTCGGCGCTGGCGAGGTACTGGTCACAGGTGGGCGGGGTCCCGCCGAGCCGCCCCGCGGCACCACCTAGAGCAGGCGCCGCGCCGCCGCCCACCGCGTCAGCTCGTGCCGGGAGGACAGCTGCAGCTTCCGCAGGACGGCCGAGACGTGGGTCTCGACCGTCTTGATCGAGATGAACAGCTCGGCCGCCACCTCCTTGTAGGCGTAGCCGCGCGCGATCAGTCGCATGACCTCCTGCTCGCGGGCGGTGAGCCGGTCGAGCTCGTCGTCGTGCACGGCGATGTCGGCGGCGCCGGTGCCGAAAGCGTCCAGGACGAACCCGGCGAGGCGCGGGGAGAACGCGGCGTCCCCGGCGGCCACGCGGCGCACGGCGTCGGCGAGGTCGTCGGCGGTGATGGCCTTGGTGACGTAGCCGCGCGCCCCGGAGCGGATGACGGCGACGACGTCGTCGCTGGCGTCGGAGACCGACAGGGCGAGGAACTTCGTGGTGGCGAGGATGTCGGTGCAGGTGGCGACCACCTCGGCACCCCCGCCCCCGCGGCCGCCTGGCAGGTGCACGTCGAGCAGGACGACGTCGGGCAGCAGCGCGTGCGCCGCCGCCACGGCGCCCTCGACGTCGTCGGCCTCCCCCACCACGTCGATGTCCGGCGCGTGGCTGGCCAGCTCGGCCCGCACCCCGGCGCGGACCAGCGCGTGGTCGTCGACGAGGAGGACGCGGATCTTGCGCGCCTCGGCTGACTGGTTCATTCCTGTTCCTTCCGTGGCATGGTCAGGTGCACCTCGGTGCCCACGGCCCGGGTGCGGATCTGCGCGGCCCCGCCGTGGCGGCGCATGCGCCCGATGATCGACTCCCGGACGCCGTGCCGGTCGGCGGGCACGGCGTCGACGTCGAAGCCCTCGCCGCGGTCGCGCACGAAGACCTCCACCCGCTCGGCGCCCACCTCGACGTACAGGCTCACCGGCGCCCGCCCGTGCACGACGGCGTTCGCCAGCGCCTCCCGGGTGGCGGCGGCGAGCGCGGGGGTGCCGGCGTCCGGGACGGCGTCCCCGGCCGTGACCACCTCGATCGGCACGCCGTGCCGGTCCTCGACCTCCGCGGCCACCCGGCGCACGTCGTCGGCGGTGGAGGTGCCCGGGGCGGGGCGGTCGGTGTAGAGCCACTCGCGCAGCTCGCGCTCCTGCCCACGGGCCAGGCGAGCGACGTCCTCGTTGCCGGCCGCGCGGGAGCGGATCATCGACAGGGTCTGGAGCACGGAGTCGTGCAGGTGGGCGGCGATGTCGGCGCGCTCGGCCTCCCGGGCGCGGGCCTCCCGCTCGGAGCCGAGCTCGCGCACCAGCCGCAGCAGCAGCGGCGCGAGGACGACGGCGACGCCCGCCACGATCGCCAGGCCCGCTGCCGCGCCGCGCAGCAGCACCATCGGGCTCTCGCCCCGCCCCACCAGCAGCAGCGCGCCCAGCACCGCCAGCACGACCCCGGCGACCACCCGGACGACGACGCCGCCACGCCGGCGAGCACTGACCCCGGTGCGGGCCACCTCGGCGAGCTGGCCCCAGGCCAGCGCCGCACCGGCGGCCACGACGAGCATGGGCACGAGCCAGGTGGCGGGCTGGGTGACGTCGGTGCGCCACAGCAGCAGCAGGCCCGCCGAGCCCAGCAGGACGACGGCGGCCGTCATGTCCCGGGCGGCGGGCGAGAGCTGGCCCACGCGCAGCCGGGGCGCGAGGCGCGTGCGGCCGGGGGCGACGGCGTCGTGCGGGTCGCCGACGGGCACGGTCACCCACAGCCACACGTACAGGGCGGCGCCGGCGCCGGCCACGAAGCTAGTGAGCACGAACGCCCATCGCACGGCGGTCACCGGCCACCCCAGGTGCGCCGCAAGGCCGGCCGCCACACCACCGAAGACCCGGCCGGTGCGCGGACGGCGCAGCGGCAGCCGGGTGCGGGGAGCGGGCGGTGCGGTGAACACGGCCCCATCGTCACACGTCACGGGGCCGGAACCCACGTCCTGGCAGGGTTTCCAGGGTGGTGCCGGGGCAACATCAGGGTCGGACCAGGGGGGTCCCCCATGGTCGGGGCACGGCCCGGGGCGGTTGGCTTAGACCATGAACACCACCGACATGCCCTCCGGCGCGGAGCCACGGGGCGACCAGCAGGACCCGGGCCCGGGCGGCAGCGCCCCGCGCGGGAACGACCAGCACGCCAGCGGTCCGGGAGCTCCGGGCGCCGGCGGCTACGGCGCACCGGGGAGCACCGGCGGTGCACCCGGCGGTCCAGGCTTCGGCAGCGGCCCCGGCGGCCCAGGTTTCGGCGGCCCGGGCACACCCGGCTTCGGCGGCCCGGGCACACCCGGCTTCGGCGGCCCGGGCACACCCGGCTTCGGCGGCCCCGGCGCACCCGGCTTCGGCGGCCCCGGCGCACCCGGCGGGGGACCGTACGGTCCCCCGCCGGGTCCCCGCCCCACGCCCACCTCGGGCTTCTTCGACTCCATGCGCCGCACCGGCATCTGGCGCGGCGAGGACCGGTGGATCGGCGGCGTGGCCGCGGGCGTGGCCCGCCGCCTCGATGTCGACCCGCTGCTCGTGCGCGGCATTCTCGTGGTCCTCACCCTCTTCGGCGGGCTCGGGATGCTGCTCTACGGCGTCGCCTGGGCGCTGCTGCCGGAGGAGTCCGACGGCCGCATCCACCTCCAGGAGGCGCTGCGTGGCAATGTCGATGCCGCCCTCGCCGGCGCCATCGCCTTCGCCGTGATCGGGCTCTCCCGCCCCGGCACCTGGTGGGGCGACTGGTGGTGGTGGGGCGACGGGTTCTTCTGGTCCCTCATCCCGCTCGCCGCCGTCGCGCTCATTGTGGTCGGCATCGTGGCCCTGGTCCGCCGCGGCCGCGGTCACCGACCGCCCGCTCCCCCGGCCGGCTGGGCCGGCCCGCCGCCCACCTGGCAGGCGCCCCCCGCGTCGCAGGGTCCAGCCGCCGGCCACACCCCCACGTGGTCCGCCGCGGCAGGCGACACCGGCACGCCGGCCCCGTCGGCGACCGACTGGCGCCAGGCTGGTGGACCTGTGTGGTCCGCCGGGACCACTGCGGAACCGCGCGGTCCCGAGTCGTTCGCGGCGCCCGCCGCCGCACCGCACCCATACCCGACCCCCTCTCCAGCCCCGCGGCCCTACCCGACCACGACGACCACGGCGCAGCCGTACTCGGTCCCCCGACCGCCCGTTCCTCCGCGCCCGGTCACGCCCGGTCCCGGCCAGGCGATCGTCGCCGTCGTCCTGGCACTGTGCCTGCTCGCCGTGGCGGCGCTGCTCCTGTTCGACCGCATCAACCCCGTCGGCTGGCAGCTGCCGCTGCTGATCAGCGGCGTCGTGCTGAGCCTGCTCGGCCTCGGTGTCCTGATCTCCGGGGCGCGTGGCCGGCGC
This sequence comes from Georgenia yuyongxinii, assembly GCF_006352065.1. NCBI lineage: Bacteria > Bacillati > Actinomycetota > Actinomycetes > Allobogoriellales > Allobogoriellaceae > Georgenia > Georgenia yuyongxinii. The sequence continues at coordinate 3,398,164 of NZ_CP040915.1, forward strand.
GGCGGCGGGCTCGCCGTGCTGGGCATCATCCTGGCGGTCCTGGTGGTGCCCGGCACCATCGCCGCCGCCACGATCCCGCTGAACCTCAGCGTCTCGGGGCGGATGGGCAACCTCAACGCCACCCCCACCGACACCACGGAGGCGGCCCGCGGCTACGAGCTCGCCGCCGGTGACCTCGACCTCGACCTGCGCGAGCTCGGCGACGTGACCGGCCTGCGCATCCCGGTGGACGTCGGCGCCGGCGACATCACCGTGCGGGTGCCGGCCGATGCCGCGGTGCGGGTTGACGTCGACATGGGGGCGGGCGCGGTCGAGTCCCGCACCGGCCCCGGCTGGTCCACGGGTGGCACCGCCGGAACGTCGTTCGACGACGGCGCCCGGTTCCGCCAGAACTGGTCCAGCGGGCTCGGGGTCGAGACCTCGTTGTGGTCGCCGGAGGCCCTCGCCGATAAGCCGGACATCGTGGTCGACATCGACGCCGGAGCCGGCCGCGTCTACGTCGTCGAGGACGCGGCGACGCAGGCGACCGAGACGCCGAGCGCGCCAGCCGAGACACCGAGCGAATCGACCGAGACGCCCACCGCGCCAGCCGAGACCCCCACGGACACCACGACGACCGGGCAGGCCGCCACACCCAGCGGGCTCACCGCCGTCACCTCTGAGGAGCTGTCATGACCACGCACGAGAACACCCCGACCGACCGACCCGAGGGCCCACCCGAGCCCCGGCCGACCTCCTCACCGGCATCCGACCCCACGGATGACACCACCTCGCTGTTCGAGCAAGGCCGTGGGCCCGCCGTCACCGACACCCACACGCTGCACGGCCAGGGCTCGACATCGACCGACACCCACACGCTGCACGGCCAGGGCTCGACGTCGACGACCGAGACCCGGACGCCCTACAGCCAGGAGTCGCTGAACGAACCGGCACCGCCGGTGTGGTCTGCGGCCACGGCCCCCGCCCCCCGGCCCCGCGGTCCCCGGTCGGGCACCTTGATCCTCGGGCTGGTCCTCACGGTGTGCGGCGTCGCCGCGATCCTTGTGGCGCTCGGTTTCCGGATCGACCTGCAGCTCGCGCTGATCGGCCTGCTGGTGCTGGCCGCGCTGACGCTGCTGCTCACGCCGCTGCTGCGCAAGCGGCCGTCCGGCCTGACGGAAGGCGCCGGACGGGCGTCCTGAGCAGCGGCCGGGCGCGCTGAGCGTCGGCCGGCACAGAACGGACCCCGTGGGCGAGATCCTCGCCCACGGGGTCCGTGTGGTGGTGAGGCCATACGGCGGCCGGAAGATGTCAGACGGTCGAAGCCGACTGCGTCGTCGCGGCGGGAGTGGTCCGCCCCAGGGAGCTGAACGCCCACCCGACCAGGATGAGCACCACGCCGAGGCCCATGACGAGGGCGGCCACGCCGTAGGCCACCACGGACGTGAACAGTGAGGCCCGGAGGAACGAGGCGTTCATCATCGTGGTGCGCTGCGTCTGGAGCTCCTCCGCCAGGGCCGTGTCGCCGGACTCCTGCGCCGCGGCGACCTCGCCACCCAGCTCGGCGTAGGTCTTGCCGTTCGTGGCGGCTTCCGCGTGGGTGTTGATGATCTGCGCCTGCGCGAACGCGGAGAACGGGCCGTTCACGCTGTCGCCAGCGAGCATCGGCGAGTCGTCGGCGACGGTGATGTTCTGCTCGTTGAGGTTCGAGGTGATCAGGCCCCAGGTGACCCCGCCGGCCAGAATGAAAATGATGCCGGCGATGATCGCGATGATCCCGGTCACCTTCGCGGGCTTGGTGTTCATTTCGATCCCTTTCGTCGAGCTCTGGTCACTCCGGCACCTGGGCGATGCGCCCTGTTAGGTCCGGTTTGTCTGTGTACATCCCAAAAGTAGATGCTCCGCAACGGAGAATGCACGACCAAGGTCCCGTCCGGCGTCGCGCCACGCTACCGAGGCCGGTGGCCCGAGTCACACACGCCAGTGCCGAGCCTGGCGGCGCGAGACAGCACGAAACCCCGTGGGCGAAGATCGCTCACGGGGTTCGTGATGCCGGATGCCGGCTGGGTCGGACGGCGGGGTCAGACGGCCATGCGCTCGCGACGCTCGGAGACCACAGTCACCGGGGCGGTCTTGGCCAGGCCGGTGAAGGTCCAGCCGATGACGGCGAGGATGACGCCCAGGCCCATCACCAGGGCGGCGACGCCGTAGGCGACGACCGAGGTGAACAGCGAGGCCCGCAGGAACGAGGCGTTCATGACCGTGGTGCGCTGGCCCTGCAGCTCCTCGGCCAGGGCGGTGTCACCGGCGGCCTCGGCCTCCTTGACCAGCCCACCGAGCTCGGCGTACGTGCGGCCCTCGGTGGCGGTCATCGCGTGCTCGTCGATGATCTGCGCCTCGGCGAAGGCGGAGAAGGGGCCGTTGACGTCGTCACCGGGCAGCATCTTCGAGTCCCCGGCGACGGTGATGTTCTGCTCGGCCAGGTTCGAGGTGATCAGGCCCCACGTCACCCCACCGGCGAGGATGAAGATGATGCCGGCGACGATCGCAACGATCCCGGTGACCTTGGCGGGCTTGAAGTTCATGACGGGTCCTTTCCGGATCCTGTATCGGCTCACCGAGAGCCGGCTCGTGTAGCTGGACGGTCTGGGCATTTCGCCCGAACCGCTGTCCGCACGGAAAATGTAAAGGGACCTGTTCCGGTGGATTCGCGACGTTGGTCCCGGGGCCTAAAGTCCCGGGGCCCAAGGTCCCGGCGCCTCGGGTCCCGGAACGCAGCCGCTCGACGGTGCGCTGGCCGACCCTCAGGCACACACAACCACCGGATAGGCCCAGGCTCCGACCCCTCCCGCTCGGCGGGCCAATCATTGCGACCACCCTCGCGCTCATGACCAAGGTGGTAGTACAAAACTCAGGCATAGCCTGGGTTTTGTACTACCACCCTCCAGCACAGCCGGGGTCCGCTCAGCCGTGCGACGCCGTCGGCGGTGCTCAGCTACCCGCTGCTACCGCGCGCAGGTCCTGGGCCCGCGCGTAGAGCGCGTCGGCGGCCGCCAGCACGTCCGCCCAGTCCGCGGCGGGCGGGGTGGACCGGTTGTGCGCGAGCATGTCGCGCAGCGGGCCGTCCGCCCCAGCGAGCCGCACCAGCGCGTCTGCGAGGGCTTCGTCAGCGGCGGTGTCGCGGAGGCCGTCCGAGCCGTCGGGTGTGAGCAGGCCGTCGACGCCGTCGCGGACGAACTCGCTGACTCCGGTGCCCCGACCGGCCACGACCACGAGCCCGGCCGCCCGCGCCTCGAGGGCGGCGATCCCGAAGGCCTCGAGGCGTGCGGGGGCGATGAAGACGTGCTCGTCGCGGTAGCGCGCCTTGACCTCCGGGCGGGGCAGCTTGCCGGTGACCTCGACGACGTCCTGCAGCCCCAGCCGGGTGATCTCGGCAAGGACGGCACGGTCGGTGGGCCCGGCGCCGATGAGGGTGAGGTGCACGCGGGGGTGGCCCGCGTTGTCGCGGCCGAGCCGCTCGTGCACCTGGTTGATGATCCGCAGCAGGGGCACCGGGCGCTTCCGGGGCGCCAACCGTTGGGTCGCGACCACGCGCAGCGGCCCGTCCGGCGGTAGCGGCGCCTCCGCCGGCGCACCGGCCCACCGGCCGCCCGGACCGCCGGTGGGCATCAGGGCCGGCGCCCACGCCGTCACGTCGAGGCCGTTGGGAACGACCCGGACCTCTTCCTGGGGCACCGCCATCACTTCGGCCACCCGCAGGCCGGCGACCGCCGACACGGCAGAGAGCGCGGCCGAGGAACGGCGCCAGCCGGCCAGCGCCGCGCCGACGCGCAGGAGCGGGACGACGCCGTCGAGCATGCAGTGCCAGGTCATCGCCAGCGGCAGGCCGAGCGCCCGGGCGGCACGGGCGCCGTCGTAGGCGAACGGGGAGACCACCCCGACGTGCACGTGGACGACGTCGGGCCTCAGCTCGGCCAAGGCGCGCCGCAGCAGGGTCGCCTCCCGCGGGTGGACCGGCAGCCCGAACGTGACCCGGGAGGCGAAGCGGTGCACCTGCGCCTCACCGGCACCCCCGGGCTGGTCGGCACGCTCAGCCACGCCACCCGCAGCCGCCGACACCGACCGGGCCACCGTCTCCGCACCCGCCGGCGCACCCGGCGCCCCGGTGGCGGTGAGCACGTGGACCTCGTGCCCCGCCCGGGCCTGTCGCGCGGCGAGGTCGTGGACCTGGGTCTCGATCCCGCCCACTCGCGGCGGGTAGCAGTCGGAGATGTGGACGATGCGGGCGATGGCCGGCCTCACTCCCACTCGATGGTGCCCGGGGGCTTGGAGGTGACGTCGAGGACCACCCGGTTGACCTCGGGCACGGAGTTGGTGATCCGGGTGGAGATGGTGGCCAGGACGTCGTAGGGCACGCGGGACCAGTCCGCGGTCATCGCGTCCTCGGAGGAGACGGGCCGCAGCACCACGGGGTGGCCATAGGTGCGCCCGTCGCCCTGCACGCCCACGGAGCGGACGTCGGCGAGCAGGACCACCGGGCACTGCCAGATGTCGCGGTCCAGGCCGGCCTTGGTGAGCTCTTCGCGGGCGATCGCGTCCGCGGCGCGCAGGATCTCCAGGCGTTCGGCGGTGACCTCGCCTATGATCCGGATGCCCAGCCCGGGGCCGGGGAAGGGCTGGCGCCACACGATCTGCTCGGGCACACCGAGCTCGAGGCCGACGGCGCGGACCTCGTCCTTGAACAGCGTGCGCAGCGGCTCGACGAGCTCGAACTGCAGGTCCTCGGGCAAGCCGCCGACGTTGTGGTGGGACTTGATGTTCGCCGCGCCCTCACCGCCGCCGGACTCCACGACGTCGGGGTACAACGTGCCCTGCACGAGGAACTTCACCTCGCCCTCGGCGTCGCCGGCCTCGGCGACCACCTCCCGGGCGGCGTGCTCGAACGCGCGGATGAACTCCCGACCGATGATCTTGCGCTTGGTCTCGGGGTCGGTGACGCCGGCGAGGGCGTCGAGGAACGTCTGGGAGGCGTCGACGATCTTGAGGTTCACCCCGGTCGCGGCGACGAAGTCCTGCTCGACCTGCTCGGCCTCTCCCGCCCGCAGCAGGCCGTGGTCGACGAACACGCAGGTGAGCTGGTCACCGACGGCGCGGTGCACCAGGGCGGCGGCGACGGAGGAGTCCACGCCGCCGGACAGGCCGCAGATGACCCGGTCCTTGCCGACCTGGGCGCGGATGGCCTCGACCTGCTCGGCGATGACGTTGCCGGGGGTCCAGCTCGGCTCCAGCCCGGCGCCGTCGTACAGGAACCGCTCGAGCGCCTCCTGGCCGAGCACGGAGTGCTTGACCTCGGGGTGCCACTGCATGCCGTACAGGCGCCGGCGCCGGTCCTCGAACGCGGCGACGGGCGAGCCCTCGGAGGAGGCGAGCACCTCAAAGCCCTCGGGGCGGCGTGCACCGCGTCGCCGTGGGACATCCACACGGTCTGCTGGGTGGGCGAGCCGGCCAGCAGGTCACCGGCGCCGGCCACCTGCACCACGGTCGAGCCGTACTCCCGGGCGCCGGTGTGGGCGACCTCGCCACCCAGCGCCCGAGCCATGGACTGGAAGCCGTAGCAGATGCCCAGCACCGGCACCCCGGCCTCGAACAGGGCCGGGTCGGTGGCCGGCGCACCCTCGGCGTAGACCGACGCGGGGCCACCGGAGAGGATGATCGCCGCGGGGTCCTTGGCCAGGATCGATTCCGTGCTGGCGGTGTGGGGGACGATCTCGGAGTAGACGCTGGCCTCGCGCACCCTGCGGGCGATGAGCTGGGCGTACTGGGCCCCGTAGTCGATCACCAGGACGGGGCGCTCGGTGCCGGCGCGGTCAGGCTCGGTCGCCGTCGGGCTCGGCTGTTCTGGGTTGCTCACGCGGCCAGGATACGGCGCGGCCCGCCACCCGGGCGCGCAGCCATCCCGCGCTGAGCGGGTCAGCGGGTCGCCGCCGAGCCCACTCAGCTCGGTCAGTCGGTGAGGACCTCCATGCTGTCCTCGATGTGCTGCACCGTGTCCTCGGGCAGCTCCTGTCCGGTCAGGTGCACGACGACGGTGCGCTCGGTGGCCGGGTCGTGCGCGGCCCAGCTCACGCCCTGGTAGGCGCCGTCGTCGAAGGTGAAGTCCCAGCGCCACAGGTCCAGGTCGCCGTCGGCGTCCAGCTCGGTGAGCCCACCGTCGCCGTCCAGGGCCCCGAACGGCGCCTGCGCGTCCAGCGTGCCCATCGTGGCGCGGGCGGTCTCGGTGCCGAACTCGGTCGCCGCGGCGAACTGGTACTGCGCGTCGTCGGTGGACTCGGTGTCCTGCAGGACGACGTCGTACGGTCCGGTCTGGTCCATCGCCACCTCGACCCAGGCCTTCGGGACGTCGACGGCGAGCCAACCCTTCTCCAACCGGGTCCAGCCCTCGGGGGTCGCCGCGGCCGTGCAGCCCGCCACCAGCCCGCCGGCCGCGATCACCGCTGCCGCTCCGAGAACCCCTGCCCTGACCTTGCGCATCATGCTCCCCCTGTGTCCCGCTGCCCCCTGCCGCACCGGCTGACGCCCGTCCGGCGCGGTCACGCTATCCGCCGGTGCCGCGGTGGCCGCACCCGCCCACCACCCGAGACGCGGCCGGTCGCACCTGAGACCGCCTCGCCCGGCTCACGCGTTCTCGGCCGCCGTGCGGGCCATGACATCCCGGGCCGCCCAGACGAAAACGAGGTCGCCGGATTGGTCGAAAAACCGACCAATCGGGCGACCTCGTTTGAGCGTCGAGCACCTCCGGCGGGGAGACGCGCCCGGTAGGGGGCGGCTCAGCGCGCCCGTGCGGGGGCCGCTCAGCGCACCCCAGGGGCCCGCTCAGCGCGCCCGTGCGGCCGCGCGGGCGGTGAGCGCCGGCAGATCGGCCTCCACCCACTTCTTCGCGCGGGTCTCCATCACGAAGGACAGCACCGGAACCACACCGCCGGCCACCAGCGCGACCATGCGGCCGAAACCCCACCGCATCGTGGACCACAGGTTGAAGACGGTGACGATGTAGATGACGTAGATCCAGCCGTGCACGATCGCGACCCAGGTGCCGAGCACCGGCCGGCCGTCGTTGAACACGTACTTGAGGACCATCTCGAGGCACAGGATGAGGAGCATCGTGCCGGTGACGAACGCCATGATCCTGTAGTACGAGAAGGCACTGCGGGTCTTGCGCTCCACCTGGGCGGCGGCGTCCATGCTCGCCTCGTCGTGCGTCTGGGGCACGTCCGTCACCTCTTCCTCTCGAACGGGCTCCCAGTCTCTCACCGGACTCACGCCAGCTCGGCTTCCTCCCGGCGGTACGTCACCTCGTCGCGCACCATGCGCCACCACAGGAACAGCGCGAAGCCACCGAACACCACCCACTCGACGGCGTAGGCCAGGTTCTGGATGTTCAGGCCGGTATCCACCGCCATGCCCGGGGGCGGCGCGTGCGGGAGACCAGCGCCGTCGCTCGCCGTACGGGTGCCGTCCGGCGCCTGCGTGAACTCGACCAGATAGCCGCTGAAGCTCGGCCCGCCCCACAGGTTCGCCAGCTCTGCCGAGCTGATCGCCCCGACCATGCCGTCGGGATAGTCGGCGGCAACGGCGGCTTCGGAGCCGCCGAGGTGGCCCGTGACGGTGCGCTCCCCCACCGGCACCTCGAGGATGGCGGCGGTGGCGGCGTCGGCGGGTGCGGCGGTCCCCCCGTCGGTCGTGATCGCCTCCGCCGGGACCCACCCGCGCAGCACCGGCAGCATCGCGCCGGCGTCCGGGCCCTGCGTCAGGCGCAGTGCGGTGACGACGAGGTCGGCGTCCTGCCCCTCCACGGCCCGGTCGGGGACGAGCACCTGCTGGTCCGGCACGAAGGTGCCCGTGACCTCGATCGACCGGCCGAGCTCCTCGGCCGTGAACGAGGTCTGGGCGCGCAGCACGTCCTCGAGGGGTACCGGGTCAGCCGCGAGCCGTTCGGCGTGCCCCTGCTCGGCCTCGGCCGCCCCGCGGATGGCGGCGCGGTCCAGCTGCCACGCCCCCAGCCGCACGCAGACGATGGCCGCCGCGAGCAGCAGCACGAACAGGCCGATGAGACGCGGGGTCACGGCCGCCCGCAGGAAGTCGGACCGCCCACCGGTGACACGCTCGCGCCAGCGGGGCGCACCGCCGTCGCCGGCGCGCGCGCGGTCGGCACGGCCGGCTGGCACGACGCCGTCGGCCGTGTTGTCGCCGTGCTCGCCGGCGTCACGCTGGTCGGTGGCGGGGCGTAGGTCCACGGGCCCAGGTTACGTGCCCGCAGGTGTGCCTCGGACCTGTGCGGTCGGGCACAAACCGGCCGCTCAGGAGGGGCGCAGGGGCGCGCAAAGCAGACATATGGAGGACACTGACGTGGTCGGGAACAGGCCCTGCCGGGCCGTCGGCGACCTCAGCAGCGAGCTGCCGGCGCGGGTGGAGGCGGGGCAGGAGCAACCTAACGAGGAGATCCGGATGACCACGACCACCGACGCCGCAACCGCGTGGCGGCACCGCTCGGACAGCACCACCGCCGCGCTGGACGACGACACGCTCGAGAAGGTGCACGCCTGGTGGCGCGCCGCCAACTACCTCTCGGTGGGCCAGATCTACCTGCTCGACAACCCGCTGATGCGCCAACCGCTCAGCCGTGACCACGTCAAGCCGCGCCTCCTCGGGCACTGGGGCACCACGCCTGGCCTGAACTTCCTCTACGCCCACATGAACCGCGCGATCAGCGAGCGCGACCTCTCCGCGATGTACATCACCGGCCCGGGCCACGGCGGCCCGGGCCTCGTCGCGAACACGTACCTCGAGGGCACCTACACCGAGACCTACCCGGACATCACCCGCGACGAGGAGGGCCTGCGCCGGCTGTTCCGGCAGTTCTCGTTCCCCGGCGGCATCCCCTCGCACGTGGCGCCGGAGACCCCCGGCTCCATCCACGAGGGCGGTGAGCTGGGCTACGCCCTCTCGCACGCGTACGGCGCCGCCTTCGACAACCCGGACCTGCTGGTGTTCGCGGTGGTGGGCGACGGCGAGGCCGAGACCGGCCCGCTGGCCACCTCCTGGCATTCCAACAAGTTCGTCAACCCCGCCAAGGACGGCGTCGTCCTGCCGGTGCTGCACCTCAACGGGTACAAGATCGCCAACCCCACCGTCCTCGCCCGCATCCCGGAGGAGGAGCTGGCCGCCCTCATGCGCGGGTACGGCCACAAGCCGCACTTCTTCACCGGCGGCTTCGACGGCGAGGACCCCGCCGCCTACCACCGCCGCTTCGCCGAGATGCTCGACGAGGTGCTGGACGAGATCGCCGACATCAAGGCCCGGGCGGCCGCCGACCCGGAGCTGGACCGCCCGCTGTGGCCGATGATCGTCTTCAAGTCCCCCAAGGGCTGGACCGGCCCGAAGGAGATCGACGGCAAGCGCACCGAGGACTCCTGGCGCTCGCACCAGGTGCCGCTCGCGAACGCCCGCGACACCGACGAGCACCTCGAGGACCTGGCGACGTGGCTGAAGAGCTACCGCGCCGAGGAGCTCTTCGACGACGACGGCCGGCTGCGGCCGGAGATCGCCAACCTCGCCCCCACCGGGCACCTGCGCATGAGCGCCAACCCGCACACCAACGGCGGCCTGGTGCTCAAGGACCTGCGCATCCCGGACTGGCGTGACTTCGCCGTCGACGTCAAGACGCCCGGCGCGCCGATGACCGAGGCCACCCGGATGCTCGGCAAGTTCCTCACCGAGGTGGTGCGGCTCAACCCCGACAACTTCCGGATCTTTGGCCCCGACGAGACGGCATCGAACCGGCTCCAGGACGTGTACTCGGTCACCGACAAGCAGTGGAACGCCCAGTACCTGCCCACGGACGACGACGACCACCTCGCCCGGGCGGGCCGGGTCATGGAGGTGCTCAGCGAGCACCAGTGCCAGGGCTGGCTCGAGGGGTACCTGCTCACCGGCCGGCACGGCCTGATGAGCTCCTACGAGGCGTTCATCCACATCATCGACTCGATGTTCAACCAGCACGCCAAGTGGCTGAAGGTCACCGACGACATCCCGTGGCGCCGCCCGATCGCGTCGCTGAACTACCTGCTCTCCTCGCACGTGTGGCGCCAGGACCACAACGGGTTCTCGCACCAGGACCCCGGATTCATCGACCACGTGGTCAACAAGAAGGCCGACATCATCCGGGTGTACCTGCCCCCGGACACGAACACCCTGCTGTCCACCTACGACCACGTGCTGCGCTCGAAGCAGTACGTCAACGTGGTGGTCGCCGGCAAGCAGCCCGCCCCGAACTTCCTCAGCATCGACGAGGCGACCAAGCACTGCGCCCGCGGTCTGGGCATCTGGGAGTGGGCCGGCTCGGAGGTCGAGGGCGAGGCGCCCGACGTCGTCCTCGGCTGTGCCGGCGACGTGCCCACGCTCGAGACGCTGGCGGCGGCGGACCTGCTGCGCCGGCACATCCCCGAGCTGAAGGTCCGTGTGGTCAACGTGGTCGACCTCATGCGCCTGCAGGACGAGAAGGAGCACCCGCACGGGCTGAGCGACCGCACGTTCGACACGATCTTCACCGCGGACAAGCCGATCGTCTTCGCCTACCACGGCTACCCGTGGCTGATCCACCGCTTGACCTACCGCCGCCGCGGGCACGGCAACCTGCACGTGCGCGGGTTCAAGGAGGAGGGCACCACCACCACGCCCTTCGACATGGTCATGCTCAACGACCTGGACCGGTACCACCTGGTCATGGACGTCATCGACCGGGTGCCCGGGCTGGCCGCCAAGTACGGCCCGCTGCGCCAGAAGATGGTGGACCTGCGTCTGGAGGCCCGCCAGTACACCCGCGAGCACGGCGAGGACATCCCCGCCGTCGCCGACTGGGTGTGGCCCGACGTCGGGGAGACCGGGACGGAGCAGGGCGGCCCCAACGCCGCGGTCACGACCGGCGGCGACAACGAGTAGTCCCGGCGCGGTGCGCGCGCGGCGGTCCGCGAGCGCACGCCGGTGACGGCGGCCCGGGCGGGGTGGGTGGGTCTTCGGTCCCTCCCGCCCCGCCCGGGCAGCCGATAGGAAGCAGGGCGGCCTACCGCCCTCAGACACGAGGGCGGTCAACCGCCTGTCTGCGCCTGAGGCGCGGACACACGTCCGGAACGGACGTCAACCACACAGGAGGGAAGCAGCGCCGTGGCGCGGAGCATCTACATCGCCTCACCAGAGGGGCATACCGGGAAGTCGGCCGTCGCGCTGGGACTGGTGGACCTGTTCGTCCGCCGCGTGGAGAAGGTCGGCGTCTTCCGGCCCGTCACCCGCAGCCGTGAGGAGCGGGACACCGTCGTCGAGCTGCTGCTGGGCCACGGCGTCCAAGGCACCTACGAGGACAGCGTGGGCGTGACCTACGAAGACGTCCACACCGACCCGGACGCCGCGCTCAGCACCATCGTCGAGCGCTACCGCACGGTCGAGCGCAGCAACGAGGTGGTCATCGTCGTCGGCTCGGACTACACCGACGTCGCCGGGCCCGCCGAGCTCGCGTTCAACGCCCGGGTGGCCGCCAACCTCGGCGCCCCCGTGCTGCTCGTCGTCAGCGCCCTGGACCGGACCCCCGAAGAGGTCGCCCAGCTCGCTGAGCTGGCCACCTCCGAGATCACCCACGACCACGCCACCACCGTCGGCGTGCTCGCCAACCGGTGCGCGCCCGAGCAGCTCGGCGAGGTCCGCGCCGCCCTCGGCGCGCTGAACCTGCCCGTGTGGGTGCTGCCCGAGGTGCCGCTGCTCTCCGCCCCGGTGGTGCGCGACCTCATGCGTGCCCTGGACGGCGAGCTGCTCCTGGGCGACGAGGCCCTGCTGGACCGCGAGGCCGAGCAGCTGCTCGTCTCCGGCATGAACACCGAGCACATCCTCGAGCGGCTCAAGGACGGCATGCTCGCCATCGCCGCCGGCGACCGGCCCGAGGTACTCATGACCCTGGTGATGGCGCACGCCTCCGAGGGGTTCCCGTCCCTGTCCGGCATCGTGCTCAACGGCGGCTACCGGCCCAGCCCCCAGGTCATCAAGATGGTCGAGGGCCTGGGGCAGCGGCTGCCGATCATCTCCACCTCGCACGACACCTACGAGTCCGCCCGCATCGTGGCCACCACCCGCGGGGTCTTCTCCCGCGGCACCCAGCGCAAGAAGGACGTCGCGCTCGGCCTGTTCGAGCAGCACATCGACGCCGAGGAGCTGATGCACACCCTCGACGTCCCCCGCAGCGCCGTCGTCACCCCGCTGATGTTCGAGTCCACCCTGCTCGAGCGGGCCCGCGCCGACCGGCAGCGGGTGGTGCTGCCCGAGGGCAAGGACGACCGCATCCTGCGGGCCGCCTCCACCCTGCTCTCCCGCCAGGTCGCCGACCTGACCATCCTGGGCAACGAGGCGAAGATCCGCGCCCGGGCCGCCGAGCTCGGCCTGGACCTGGACGCCGCGCAGATCATCGACCCGGCGACCTCGGAGCTCCTCGAGCGGTTCGCCGAAGAGTACGCCCGGCTGCGCGCCCACAAGGGCATGACGATCGAGAGGGCCCGGGAGATCGTCCGGGACGTGTCCTATTTCGGCACGATGATGGTGCACACCGGCGAGGCCGACGGCATGGTCTCCGGCGCCGCGCACACCACGGCGCACACCATCAAGCCGTCCTTCGAGATCATCAAGACCAAGCCGGGCACCTCGATCGTCTCCTCGGTGTTCCTCATGTGCCTCGCCGACCGGGTGCTCGTCTACGGCGACTGCGCCGTCAACCCCGACCCCACCGCCGAGCAGCTCGCCGACATCGCGATCTCCTCCGCGGCCACCGCCGCCCAGTTCGGCGTGGCCCCCCGGGTGGCGATGCTGTCCTACTCCACCGGGCAGTCCGGCACGGGCGCGGACGTCGACAAGGTCCGCGCAGCCACCGACTTCGTCCGCGAGCACCGCCCCGACCTCGACGTCGAGGGCCCCATCCAGTACGACGCCGCCGTCGACGCCTCCGTCGCGCAGACGAAGCTGCCCGACTCCGCCGTCGCGGGCAAGGCCACGGTGTTCGTCTTCCCCGACCTGAACACCGGCAACAACACCTACAAGGCCGTCCAGCGCTCGGCCGGCGCGATCGCCGTGGGCCCGGTGCTGCAGGGTCTGAACAAGCCGGTCAACGACCTCTCGCGCGGCGCGCTCGTGCAGGACATCGTCAACACCGTCGCCATCACCGCGGTCCAGGCCCAGGCCGACAAGGCCGCCCGCGCCGCCGCCACCCCCAAGGAGATCCACGCATGAGCCCCCGCCGCACCGTCCTCGTCATCAACTCCGGTTCGTCGTCCATCAAGTACCAGCTGGTCGACCCGGACGAGGGCACCGCGCTCGCCTCCGGCCTGGTGGAGCGCATCGGCCAGTCCGAGGGGCACCTCGAGCACAAGGCCGGCGGGACCAAGACCGAGAAGCACGACCCGGTCCCGGACCACAACGAGGGCCTGCGCCGCGTCCTGGCCCTCTTCGACGAGGTCGGCCCGAAGCTGGACGAGGCGAACATCGTCGCGGTGGGGCACCGCGTCGTCATGGGCGGGCAGGCCTACGACGGGCCGGTGCTCATCGACGACGAGCTCGTCGACATCGTCGAACGCCTCTCCCCCCTCGCCCCGCTGCACAACCCGGCGAACCTCACCGGGATCCGGGTGGGCCGCGAGCTGCTGCCCGACGTGCCGCACGTGGCCGTCTTCGACACCGCGTTCTTCCGGGACCTGCCCGAGGACGCCGCCACCTACGCGCTGAACAAGGAGGTCGCCGAGCAGTACTCGGTGCGCCGCTACGGCGCGCACGGCACCTCCCACCAGTACGTCTCCGCCCAGGCCGCCGAGATCCTCGGCCGGGACGACCTCAAGCAGATCGTCCTGCACATCGGCAACGGGGCCTCGGCCTCGGCCGTGGTCGCCGGCAAGGCCGTCGACACCTCCATGGGGCTGACGCCGCTGGAGGGCCTGGTCATGGGCACCCGCACCGGCGACATCGACGCCGCGGTGGTGTTCCACCTGGCCCGCAACGCCGGCATGAGCATCGACGAGATCGACAACCTCTTCAACAAGCGGTCGGGGCTGCTCGGCCTCGCCGGGGAGAGCGACCTGCGCGAGGTGCACCGGTTGGTGGAGGGCGGCGACGGCGACGCCAAGCTCGGGCTGGCCGTCTACGCCCACCGGCTGCGCAAGTACATCGGCTCCTACGCCGCGGTCATGGGCGGGCTCGACGCGATCTCCTTCACCGCCGGCGTGGGCGAGAACGACGACATCGTGCGCGCCGGCGCCCTGGCCGGCCTGGAGTTCCTCGGGATCCGGCTGGACCAGGAGAAGAACGCCGTGCGCTCGAAGGAGGCTCGGGTGATCTCCACCGAGGACTCGGCCGTCACGGTGCTGATCATCCCGACCAACGAGGAGCTCGCGATCGCCCGGCAGGCTATGACGCTGGTCTGAGCAAGTAGCCACGCTCGGCGAGGGCGGCCGCTCTCGCCGAGGGCGCCTCTTCGCGGCTCGCGCGGGTGGTGGACCACCCGCGCGTGCCGCGAACGGGCGCGCTGCCTGGCCCGAGCGACACGGCGCCCTCTCCCGCAAGCGAGGGGGCGCCGTCGTCGAGTGAGGCGGTCGAACAGGGTCAGCCTTCGGGCCCACCACGGACCTCGGGACAGCGCCCGGTGACATCTGGCGGAGAAGATGACATCTCGCGCCTCTTCGGTCAGGCCTGCTTGGGCGCCGTCATGCTGCGCACGTCCAGGGCGGCGTCGAGCTGCTCGGGCGTGACCTCCCCACGCTCGACGTAGCCGAGGTCCTCCACCGCGGCCCGCACCGTGATCCCCTGCTTCACCGAGTGCTTGGCGATCTTCGCGGCCGCCTCGTAGCCGATGACCCGGTTCAGCGGGGTCACGATCGACGGCGAGGACTCGGCGAGCTCGAGGCACCGGTCCACGTTCGCGACCAGCCCGTCCACCGTCTTGGTCGCCAGTACGCGGGAGACGTTGCCGACCAGGGTGATGGACTCGAGCAGGTTCCGGGCCATGACGGGCAGCATGACGAGCAGGTCGAAGTTGCCCTGCGCGCCGGCGAACGCGATCGCCGCGTCGTTGCCGATCACCTGCGCGGCAACCATGACGGTGGCCTCCGGGACGACCGGGTTGACCTTGCCCGGCATGATCGACGAGCCCGGCTGCAGGTCCGGCAGGGTCAGCTCGCCCAGGCCGGTGCGCGGGCCGGACCCCATCCACCGCAGGTCGTTGGCGATCTTGGTGAGAGAGACGGCGATAGTGCGCAGCGCGCCGGAGGTCTCCACCAGGGAGTCCTGCGCGGCCTGGGCCTCGAAGTGATTCGTGGCCTCGACCAGCGGCAGGCCGGTGTTCTGGGCGATGAGCTCGATGACCCGCTGGGAGAACCCGGGCGGGGTGTTGATGCCGGTGCCGACGGCGGTGCCGCCCAGGGGCAGCTCGGCGAGCCGCGGCAAGGTCGTGTTCACCCGGTCGATCCCGTAGCGGATCTGGGTGGCGTAGCCGGAGAACTCCTGCCCCAGGGTGATCGGGGTGGCATCCATGAGGTGGGTACGCCCGGACTTCACGACGTCCTTGAACTCCTCTGCCTTGCGCTCCAGCGAGGTGGCGAGGACCTCCAGGCCGGGCAGCAGCTCCGCCGTCACCGCCTGCATGGCGGCGATGTGGATGGAGGAGGGGAAGACGTCGTTCGACGACTGTGAGGCGTTGACGTGGTCGTTCGGGTGCACCGGCCGGCCGAGCCGAGTGCTCGCGAGGTTGGCCACGACCTCGTTGGTGTTCATGTTCGACGAGGTGCCCGAGCCGGTCTGGAAGACGTCGATCGGGAACTCGGTGTCGTGCTGGCCGGCGATGACCTCGTCGGCCGCGCCGACGATCGCCTGGGCGACGTCCTCGGGCAGCACGCCCAGCTCGGCGTTCGCCAGCGCAGCGGCGCGCTTGACCTCGCCGAGCGCGGCGATGTGGTGCGCGGACAGGCCCCTGCCCGAGATGGGGAAGTTCTCCACCGCGCGCTGGGTCTGCGCGGAGTACAGGGCCTCCTTAGGCACCCGCACCTCACCCATGGTGTCGTGCTCGACCCGGTACTCCTGCGCGGCCTCGCCGGTCTGCTGCTGCGTCACTGCTGCTCCATGTTCGTCAGGGCGCCGCGGGCGCCGCTTCGGTCCTGTGCGAGGCCATCCTCGCATCTGCCGGTGACAGGGCTCACGCCCGTCCGGTCAGGCGTCCAGGTCGGTCCGGTCAGGCGTCCAGGTCGGTGCTCAGCAGCTCCGCCAGCTCGTCGAGCACCGTGTCGGCGCCCTCGCCCTCGGCGGTGAGGGTGACCTCGTCGCCGTGCCCGGCGCCCAGTGTCATGACGCCGAGGATGCTGGTGGCGTCCACCGGCTCGCCGTCGCCCTTGGCGATCGTCACGGGGATCCCGGCGGCCGTGACGGCCTTGACGAAGACGGCGGCGGGCCGGGCGTGCAGCCCGACCTTCGAGGCGACGACGGCACTGCGCTGGGACATGGTGGTCCTTCCTTCGACGACGACGGCGAGGCAGGCGCCGGTCAATATACCGACGGCCACCGCCAGGATATCGACAGGCGAAGGCAAGCCGGTCACCGTGTCAGGGCGTGGGCCGGCCGCCGCCCGGGGGCCTCGGCGTTCCTCAGGGGTCCGCTGCCGTCCGAAGTCCCGCCGCGGCTCAGTCCGGGTTGTACGGCGAGACCACGACCTCCACCCGCTGGAACTCCTTGACGTCGGAGTACCCGGTGGTAGCCATCGTCCGGCGCAGCGCGCCGATGAGGTTCAGGGTGCCGTCGGCGGTGCGGGACGGGCCGTGCAGGATCTCCGCGAGCGTCCCGACGGTGCCCACGCGCACCCGCTCCCCGCGAGGCAGCTCGGAGTGGTGGGCCTCGGAGCCCCAGTGCCACCCGCGGCCCGGCGCCTCGCTGGCCCGCGCCAACGCGGCGCCGAGCATGACGGCGTCAGCCCCGCAGGCCACGGCCTTGACCAGGTCGCCCGAGCGGCCCACGCCGCCGTCGGCGATGACGTGCACGTACCGGCCGCCGGACTCGTCCATGTAGTCCCGGCGGGCGGCGGCCACGTCCGCGACGGCGCTGGCCATGGGGGCGTGGATGCCCAGCGAGCGGCGGGTGGTGTGCGCGGCGCCGCCGCCGAAGCCGACCAGCACACCGGCGGCCCCGGTGCGCATGAGGTGCAGCGCGGCGGTGTACGTGGCCGCGCCGCCGACGATGACCGGCACGTCGAGCTCGTAGATGAAGCGCTTGAGGTTCAGCGGCTCGGCCCGGGAGGAGACGTGCTCGGCCGAGACGGTGGTGCCACGGATGACGAACAGGTCCACGCCCGCCTCGACGACGGTGCGCCAGTGCTCCTGGGTGCGCTGCGGGGACAGGCTGCCCGCCACGGTCACGCCGGCGCCGCGGATCTCCTTGAGCCGGTCCCGGATCAGCTCTGGCACGATCGGACCGGAGTAGATCTCCTGCATCCGCGTGGTGGCCCGGTCGGCCGGCAGGTCGACGATCTCGTCGAACAGCGGCGTGGGGTCCTCGTAGCGGGTCCACAGGCCCTCGAGGTCGAGCACCCCGATGCCGCCGAGGTTGCCCAGCTCGATCGCGGTGGCCGGGCTCATCACCGAGTCCATCGGGGCGGCGAGGACCGGCGCGTCCACGTGGAACGCGTCGATCTGCCAGCTCACCGAGACGTCCTCGGGGTCCCGCGTGCGACGGGAGGGGACGACGGCGACGTCGTCGAAGCTGTAGGCGCGACGCGCGCGCTTGCCACGGCCGATCTCGATCTCGTTGGTCACCGGACGAGGCTACCGCCCGCTCAGGCGGGCGGGCGGGGGGTGGCCAGCCGCCGGACCGGGTCGTAGTCCATGAGCACCTCGCGGTCGCGGTCCCACTCCCGGGTCCAGCCGAGCTCGGTGAAGACGTGGTCGAGCAGGTTGCCGGTGAAGCCCCACACCCACCCGCCCGAGGTGCGGAAGCCCGCGCTGCGGTGGTCGCGGATCCGCACGGTGGCACGTTCGGCCGGGTCGAGGAGGGCGTCGACTGGGACCCGGATGGTGTGCAAGACCTCGCCGGGGTCCACCTCGGCGCAGAGGTCGGCGCGCGTCGTCCAGCCCAGCACCGGGGTGACGACGAAACCGCTGACCGGGACCATCACGGGTGGCAGCTGCCCGAGGACCTCCACGTACTCCGGGGGCAGGCCGATCTCCTCGTGGGTCTCCCGCAGCGCCGCGCCGGCCTCGTCGGCGTCGTCGTCGTCCACCCGGCCGCCCGGCAGCGCGATCTGCCCGGGATGGTCCCGCAGGTGCGGCGAGCGCTGCACCAGGAACAGGTCCGCGCCGCCCGGGCCCTGCCCGTCGGGCGGCGCGAGCAGGATCATGACGGCGGAGCGCCGGTACCCGGGGGCCACCGCGGGGTCGTAGGTGTGCACGCCGAGCAGCGGCCGGAACGTCCCGGCCGCGGCCCGCACCCCGAGCTCGACCAGCGCGTCCCGGGCGCGCGCGGTCACGCTGG
Organism: Georgenia yuyongxinii; assembly: GCF_006352065.1. Lineage (NCBI taxonomy): Bacteria > Bacillati > Actinomycetota > Actinomycetes > Allobogoriellales > Allobogoriellaceae > Georgenia > Georgenia yuyongxinii. Next base: position 3,416,731 of record NZ_CP040915.1, read on the forward strand.
CACCACCCGCCGGGGCTGCCCCGGCGGCCGACGGCGACGGATCGTCTGCGGCGCCCGCCGCAGGTCCGGCGGCGGAGGGGTCAAGGACATCCACGCGGCCAGAGTAGGCGGACGGCGGTCGGGCCGCCGAGTCCCACGTGCCACCCTCCGCCGACGGCGATGTCGGTGGCGGCTGGCAGACTCGGCGAGAAAGGAGGTGCCGATGACCAGCTGGCTGCAAGGACCGCTCCTCGGGTTCGACACCGAGACCACCGGCGTCGACGTCGCCACCGACAGGGTTGTCAGCGCGGCGCTCGTGCGGCGCGACGGCGCGGGCTCGACGACGCGCACGTGGCTCCTCGACCCGGGGGTGGACATCCCCGCCGGCGCGACGGCGATCAACGGCATCACCACCGAGCACGCCCGCACCCACGGGGCGGCGCCGTCCACCGCGCTGGAGGAGATCGCCGCGGAGATTGCGGCGGCGCAGGCGGCCGGGGTGCCGCTGGTCGCCTACAACGCCGCGTACGACCTCGCGCTCCTCGAGCACGAGCTCGCCCGGCACGCGCTGCCCGGCCTGGCCGAGCGCCTGTCCGGCGGCCTGCTGGTCCTCGACCCGCTGGTTCTCGACCGGCACGTCGACGGCTCGCGCCGCGGCCCGCGCAAGCTCGTCGACCTGTGCGAGGTGTATCTCGTACCGACCGGCGAGCTGCACACCGCCGAGGTCGACGTCGTCGCGACCTTGGACCTGCTCGCCCAGATGGCCGGCCGCCACCCGCAGCTCGTCGCGGCCACGCCCAACCAGCTGCACGCCACGCAGGTGGCCGCGCACGAGGAGTGGGCACGGTCGTACAACCGGTGGCGCGCCCGGCGGGGCCTGTCGTGGCCGGGCGCCGACCGCGGCTGGCCCCTGCCCGAGGAGCCGTCGCGCGGGGCGCTGCTGGTCCGCCGTCTGGTCTGGGCCGCCCACTGGGTGGCCGGCGTGCCGCACCGTCTGGTGCGGCGCCGCCGTCAGCGGCGCGAGGAGTAGTTCGGCGCCTCGATCGTCATCTGGATGTCGTGCGGGTGGGACTCCTTCAGGCCCGCCGAGGTGATGCGCACGAACTTGCCGCGCTGCTGCAGCTCGGGGATGGTCCGCGCACCGACGTAGAACATCGACTGGTGCAGGCCGCCCACGAGCTGGTAGGCGACGTTGGACAGCGGGCCGCGGTAGGGCACCTGGCCCTCGATGCCCTCGGGGACGATCTTGTCGTCGGTGTCGACGTCGGCCTGGAAGTACCGGTCCTTGGAGTACGAGACCCGGCCGCGGGAGGCCATGGCGCCCAGCGAGCCCATGCCGCGGTAGTGCTTGTACTGCTTGCCGTTGACGAAGACCAGCTCGCCGGGGGACTCCTCGCAGCCGGCGAGCAGGGAACCCAGCATGACGGTGTCCGCCCCGGCGACCAGCGCCTTGGCGATGTCGCCGGAGTACTGCAGTCCGCCGTCGGCGATGACCGGGACACCGGCCGGCTTGCAGGCCTGGGCGGCGAGGTGGACGGCGGTGACCTGCGGGACGCCTACGCCGGCGACCACGCGGGTGGTGCAGATCGAGCCCGGGCCCACGCCGACCTTGACGGCGTCCACACCGGCGTCCACGAGGGCCTGCGCCCCTTCGCGGGTGGCGACGTTGCCGCCGATGATCTGCACGTGCGCGAAGGCCTTGTCCTTCTTCATCTTCGCGATCATGTCGAGCAGGAGCTTCGCCTCGCCGTTGGCGGTGTCGGCCACGAGGACGTCGGCGCCGGCCTCGGCGAGCGCGGCGGCCCGCTCCCAGGCGTCGCCCCAGTAACCGATGGCGGCGCCCACCATGAGGCGCCCCTCGGCGTCCTTGGTGGCGTCGGGGTACTGCTCGGACTTGACGAAGTCCTTGACGGTGATGAGGCCGCGCAGCTTGCCCGCGTCGTCCACCAGCGGCAGCTTCTCGATCTTGTGCTGGGCGAGCAGGGCGGCGGCGTCCGGCGAGCTGATCCCCACCGGGGCGGTGATCAGCGGCATCGGGGTCATCGAGTCGCGCACGGTGCGGGTGTCGAACTCCGCGGGCGGGATGAACCGCAGGTCGCGGTTGGTGATGATGCCGAGCAGCACGCCGTCGGCGTCCACGACCGGCAGGCCGGAGACGCGGTAGCGCCCGCACAGGGCGTCGAGCTCGGCGAGCGAGGCCTCCGGGCCCACGGTCACGGGGTCGGTGACCATGCCGGACTCCGAGCGCTTGACCACGGTGACCTGCTGCGCCTGCTCCGCGATGGAGAGGTTGCGGTGCAGGATGCCGATGCCGCCCTGGCGGGCCATGGCGATCGCCATCCGCGCCTCGGTGACGGTGTCCATCGCGGCCGAGACCAGCGGCACCCGCAGGCTGATCTCCTTCGTCAGCCGCGAGGCGGTGCTCACCTCGGAGGGGATGACGTCGGTGGCGCCAGGCAGGAGCAGCACGTCGTCATAGGTCAGGCCGACCAGGGCAAACGGGTCATTGATGTGCGTCTCGGTCACACGGTGATAGTACGTGCGCCGGAGGCCCCGGAGCATAAGGGGTGACGCGTTCCACGCCCGCCCGCCCTCACTCGTCCACGAGGCGGGGCCTCACTCCTCCATGAGGCCGGCGATCTCCTCCACGGCGGCCAGCGCGCTGCGCACCCGGTGCACCCGGGGCAGCCACAGGTCCGGGGCGTCGCCGCCGAGCAGGAACACCTCGACGTCTCCGCGGGCCGAGACCGCGCGGACCAGCTCGTCGGTGCCGGGCGGGTTCCCGACGACGGCGAGCACGCGCGCCGCACGCTCGGCGATCGTCCGCAGCCCCTGCTCCGGCCCGCCCAGGCTCTCGGCGCGCAGGACGCGCGCGCGGACCCCGCGCTCGGCAAGACCGCCGCCGATGACGTGGGCGCGCAGCCGGCGGTCCTGCGCCGCGCAGAGCAGCGCGGTGCGGCTGGCCGAGGCGGTGGGGCCGTCGCCGGGGCGCAGCAGGTGCACGCCGCTCTCGCGGGCCCGTTCAGCTGCCGTCGCGACCTCGCGGACTGCGGTGAGGACGGCGGTGGCGATGACGCCCTCGGGGTCCACGCCGGGGCGGTCGGAACGCTCCCGCTGGGACAGCATCGCCAGCGCTGGCTTGGCGAGGCTGGTCCAGGCCTTGACGATGCCGGCGTCGCGGACCTCCTGGTCGAGCATCCGGTGCACGCGCGGCGCGTCCGGCTCGAGCGCGGCGGCGGCGAGGGAGAGCGGGTCGACGAGCAACCGCTCGTGGTGTGCGGGCTCCTCGGCCGCGGACTCCTGCAGCCGCCTGGGCCACGGGTGGGCCTCGAGGGGGACCGCGGGGTCCGAGCTGAGGGCGGCGCGGGCGGCGTCGGAGGGGGCGACCCCCTGCAGGGTGAGATGACGCATCCGCTCGAGCCGGGCGACGTCGGCGGGGGTGTAGCGCCGATGGCTGCCGGCCTCGTGCGAGGACGGTCCCAGCCCGTAGCGCCGGTCCCACGTGCGCAGGGTCGAGGCGGCGACCCCGAGCCTGGCCGCGACGGCGGCCACGGTCAGCGGAGCACCGCCCTCGCCGTCCGGCGAGGGCCGCCTCCGGGACCCGTCGCGGCCCGATGGCCCGGGAGGACGGCCGGATCCACGCGCGGACGCAGCCATGCCCGTCACCGCACTCCCTTCGTTGCCATGGATCGATCTTGACGCGATTTCGCCCATCTCGCCACCGCGCCGCTCCGACGACGGACGGAAAGTGACCGAATGACCAACTTTCGCGAGGGTCTTGAACAAGTTGTGCATCGGTTGCTAGTTTCTCTGACAGGGGGAACTCCCCCGGGGGGAGTTCCCACCGCAGGCAGACCTACGGAAGGACGATGAAGATGGCAGAGCTCTCGAGGCTTCCGGGCCCGGTGATGGATCTGTGGGAATGGCAGTACCAGGGGAAGTGCCGCGAGGCGGACCCCAACCTCTTCTTCCACCCCGAAGGTGAGCGGGGTGGCACACGCCGTCGCAGGGACGAGGCGGCGAAGGCGATCTGCGCCACGTGCCCGGTGATCGAGCAGTGCCGCTCGCACGCGTTGCGGGTGCGTGAGCCGTACGGCGTCTGGGGCGGCCTGAGCGAGGACGACCGTCAGGCGATCCTCGCCCGCCCGGCACGTCGCGCGTCCTGACGGCGCTGCCTGCGGACGACGGAGCTGCGCGGCCACGGTGGACGCCACGCAGCCCCGGACCTCACGAGGAGGTCCGGGGCTGCGTGGTGCCGGCTAGGCGGCGGTCACTTCTCGACGACGGCGAGGATGTCGCGCGCGGAGAGGATCAGGTACTCCTCACCCGCGTACTTCACCTCCGTGCCGCCGTACTTGCTGTAGATGACGACGTCGCCGACGGCGACGTCGAGCGGAACCCGGTTGCCGTTGTCGTCGATGCGACCCGGGCCGACCGCCAGGACGGTGCCCTCCTGGGGCTTCTCCTTGGCGGTGTCCGGGATGACCAGACCGGAAGCCGTGGTCTGCTCGGCCTCGAGGGTCTGAACGACGATACGGTCCTCGAGCGGCTTGATGGAGACCGACACTGCGGACCTCCCCTTCGCGTGTGTGATGGGACAGTACATAGGGTTTCGCGCACCCTCCGCTCCGCACCCGCCGTCGCGGGGGTCGGGCGCCGAGCATCCGGTACGCCGCCGCGACCCCGAAGGGCCGCGCCTGGCCCTCAATCTAGGACCGGAATTAGCACTCGGTCAAGGTGAGTGCCAATGCGTGGCCGGGGCAGCGCGCCCACCGCCGCCGCGCACGCACCACAGCGGCGCTGTCAGACCGCGCCGGAGATCCGCGGGACAGCGGCGACAAGCTGGGCCGTGTACGGGTGCGCCGGCTGGTCGAGCACCTGCCGGGTGGCCCCGGTCTCGGTCAGCCGGCCGTCCTTGAGCACCGCCGTCCGCTCGCACACCGCGGCGATGACGCTCATGTCGTGCGAGACCATCACGATCGTCAGGCCGTGCTCGCGCTTGAGCCGGTCGAGGAGGGCGATGACGCCCAGCCGGGTGCTGACGTCGAGCGCGCTCACCGGCTCGTCGGCGAGCAGGACACGGGGCCCGGTCACGAGCGCACGGGCGATGGCGATGCGCTGGCGCTGGCCGCCGGAGAACTCGTGCGGGAACCGGGAGGCGACGTCGGGCTCGAGGTCCACCGCCGCAAGGGCGCGCGCGACCGCGTCACGCGCCTCCCCCGCACGCTTCACACGCAGCGAGACCAGGGGCTCCGCGACGATCCGGTCCACCCGCTGGCGTGGATCGAGGGAGGAGTACGGATCCTGAAAGACCACCTGCACCTGGCGCCGGAAGCTGCGCATCCGCCGGCGGTCCGCCGAGTCGAGGCGCTCCCCCTCGAACAGCACACGTCCCGCGGTGGGCCGTGCCAGGCCGAGCAGGAGGGACAGTGCCGTGGACTTTCCCGAGCCGGACTCGCCCACGATGCCCAGGCTTACGCCGTCGTCGACGGCGAGGGTCACCTCGCTCAGCGCGTTCTCGGAGGCGCCGCGGTAACGGAAGTCCACCGCGTCCAGGGCCAGGACCGCGCTCATCGCTCCGGGCTCCCGTCGCCGCCCAGTGGTCCGCCCACGGGGCCGGTGACGGCGCTCGGGCTCCACGTGCCCGCGAGCGCGGCATCCAGCAGCCTGGCCCCCTCGACCAGACGCTGGGTGTACGGGTGCTGCGGCGCCGCGATCGTGCCGGCCACACTGCCCTCCTCGACCTTCCGCCCCGAGCGCAGCACCACCACCCGCTCGGCGACCTCGGCGACGACGCCCATGTCGTGGGTGATGAAGACCAGCGCCATGTCGCGCTCGCGCACCTCGCGCTGCAGCAGCTCGAGGATCCCCGCCTGCACCGTGACGTCCAGCGCGGTGGTGGGCTCGTCGGCGATGAGCACCTTGGGGTCGCAGGCCAGGGCCATGGCGATGGCCACGCGCTGGCGCTGCCCGCCGGAGACCTCGTGCGGGAACGCCTGCTCCGCCCGCTCGGGCAGCGCCACCTCCCGCATCAGCCCGCGCACGCCGTCGCGCAGCTCCGTCCCGCGCAGCCCACGGTGGCGCCGCAGCGGCTCGGCGATCTGCCGGCCGATCCGCATGAGCGGGTCCAGCGCGGTGCGCGGCTCCTGGAACACCAGGCTCACCCCGGCGCCGCGCACACGATTGAGCACCGCCTCCGGAGCTCCGACCACCTCGCGGCCCGCCACCGACACCGAGCCGCTGGCCTGCAGGCCGGGCGCCAGCAGACCCGCGACCGCGAGCGCCGTCAGCGACTTGCCCGAGCCAGACTCGCCGATGATGGCCAGCCGCTCCCCCGCCGCGACGGTGAACGAGAGGTCGTCGACCAGGCGCCGGGCAGGCTCGCCGGCCCGGCGGGCGCCAGCGGCACCGCGGGCGCCAGTGGCGCCCCGGGCCCCGGCGGCGCCTCGGGCCTCCCCCGCGAGGACGGTGAGCCCGGCCACGCTCAGCACGGGTGCCGCGGTCATCGGGCCCTCCGCCGGGTGGGGTCGAACCGGTCGCGCAGCCCGTCCGCCAGGAAGTTGGCCCCGAGCACGATCGCGACGACGACCACGCCCGGTGCGATGGCCCCCCACGGCGCGGTGAGCACCGTCCCCTGCGCCTGCTGCAGGAGCCGGCCGAGCGAGGCGTTCGGGGGCGGCACGCCCAGGCCCAGGTAGGACAGGCTGGCCTCGGCGAGGACGGCCACGCCGAAGAGCACGGCGACGTTGACCACCAGGCTGGGCCAGATGTTGGGCAGCACGTGGCGCCCGACGATGCCGAGCGTCCCCGTGCCGGACGTCCTCGCGGCCAGCACATACTGCTTGGCGAGCACCCGTTTGGTGAGGATCCGCGCGAACCGGGCGGCGATCGCCGAGGCACCGATGCCGATGGCGATAATCACGCTCCAGGTGCTCGACCCCTGGGCCGCCACGAGGAGCATCGCGAGCAGCAGCGTGGGGAAGGCGATGAGGATGTCGAGGGCGGAGGAGACGGCGTCGTCCAGCCACGGCGGCGCGAAGGCCGCGACGATCCCCAGGGTCACCCCGACCAGCACCGCCACTGCCGTCGCGCCCACGCCCACGGTCAGGGCGATGCGGGTGCCGACCATCGTCTGGCTCAGCAGGTCCCGGCCGAGGGTGTCGGTGCCCAGCCAGTGCGCGCTGCTGGGCTGCTCGAGCCGCCCCCCGGACGTGTCCGCCAGGTCGTAGGGCAGCCAGAACACGGAGAGGACGGCGACGGCGGCCACCAGGCCCAGCAGCACCGTGCCGAGCACGAGGGTCACCGACCGGTGCCGACGGCGCGGGCGAGGTGCGGGGGGCGCCTCGGGACCCAGCTCGTCCAGCGTGGTCCCGCCGTCGGACTCGCTCATGCGGCCCTCCCGGTCGTGGTGCTCCGCAGCCGCGGGTCGACGAGCCGCTGGGCGATGTCGGCGACGAAGCCGATCACGAGCACCAGCAGCGTGGTGACGAGGAGGACGCCCTGGATGCTGGGGTAGTCGTGCTGGGCGATGGCGCGGGTGAGCATGCTGCCCAGGCCGGGGAGGGCGAAGACGCTCTCGATGACGACGGCGCCGAGCAGCGTGGACGCCAGCTCCACGCCGAGGATCGAGATGACCGGGACGGCCGCGTTGCGCACCCCGTGCCGCCGGAACGCGCCGGGCAGGCTGCTGCCCAGCGCCCGTGCGGTGCGCAGGTAGTCGCTGCCCAGCACCTCGAGGGTGGCCGAGCGCACGTAGCGCGACAGGGACGCCGTCATGACGATGACGATCGTGAGGATGGGCAGCGCCAGGTAGCGCAGCGTCTCGGCCGGGTCCTCCCAGCCGCCGCGCGGGTAGCCGCCGGAGGGGAACCAGCCCAGGTACAGCGCGAAGATCCAGATCAGGATCATGCCCACCCAGAACGCGGGCACCGCGATGCCGAGCTGGGCGAAGCCGGAGAGCACGATCCCGTACCAGCGGTCGGCCCGGTAGGCGGCGACGAAACCGATCAGGCAGGCCGCCACCACCGCCAGCACGAAGGCGATGAGGGTCAGCGGCACGGTCACCGAGAGCCGGGACACGACGTCGGGCAGCACGGCCTGGCCGCTGATGAACGAGGTGCCCAGGTCCCCGGCGAGGAGCTGGCCCGCCCACGTCTGGAGCTGGGCGAGCATCGGGTCCCCGGCGCTGACCTGCTCGCGGGCAGCCTCGATCTGCTCCTGGGTGGCGTTGACGGAGATGAGTGCGTTGGCGGGGTCGCCCGGCAGCAGCCGCAGCAGCGCGAAGATCACGAGCATGGCGACGACGAGCGAGAGCAGCAGGAACGCCGCCCGTCGCGCGAGGTACCGAGCCATGGCGGGTGCTCCTGTTGCTGAAGGTCGGGGGCTTGGCGGGGCCGATTGCTTCCGGCGGCGGGCGTGGGACGGGGCGGGACGGACCGCCGTCCGCCCCGCCCCATTGTGTCCCGGGATCAGCCCTTGACGATGTCGTAGGCGAAGAACTGCGAGTTCAGCCCGTTGACCGGGTAGCCGCTCACGTCGGACGACGCGACGACGATCTGCGGGTAGAGGTACAGCCACGCGCTCGCGGCGTCCTTGGCGATCTGCTCGTTGACCTGCTTGAGCTTCGCCGTCTGCTCCTCCGGGGTCGCGGCGGCCTCGGCCTCGGCGACCCACGTGGTCACGTCCGGGTTGTCGTAGCCCCAGTAGAAGTCGGGGTTGCCGTACCAGACCACGTCACGGTCGTTGACGTGCTCCTGCAGGGTCGCCTCGAAGTCGCGCTCCTGGAACACCTTCGTGTACCACTCGTCCGCGCTGATCGGGTTGATCTCGACCGTGATCCCGACCTTGGCGAGCTCGCTCTGCACGAACTCGGCGACCACCGGGTGCGGGTCGTAGGTGGGGGTGTCCAGCGTGAAGGTGAACCCGTCGGGGAGCCCGGCCTCGGTCAGGAGGGACTTGGCCAGCGCGGGGTCGTACGGGTTCTCCTGGGTGAGGTCCTCGATGTACCAGGGGTCGGTCGGGGGCACCATGGAGCCGATGAGGGTGCCGTAGTCGCCCCAGATCGAGCTGAGCAGCTTCTCGCGGTCGATGGCCGAGTAGACGGCCTTGCGGACCTCGACCTTGTCGAACGGCGCGACACGGTCGTTGAACGCGAGCAGCTCCTTGGTGGTCGACGTCCCCTCCGAGATCGTGAAGTCCGGGTTGGACTCGAACTGAGCCAGTGCGTCCGGGCTCTGGATGGACGTGACCAGATCCACCTCGTTCGTCAGCAGCGCGTTGCTCAGGGCGCTGGCGTCGGTGAAGTACTGGAACACCACCTCACCGTTCGCGGCCGGCTCACCCCAGTAGTCGTCCGCGCGGGTCAGCGTCAGCGAGCTGCCGCGCGTCCACTCGCCCACGGTGTACGGCCCGGTGCCGTCCGCGGTGGTCTTGAGGTCGGTCGCCTCGGAGTCGACCACCCAGATGTAGGACAGGTTGTACGGGAAGGAGATCGACGGCGTGGAGAGCGTGAACACCACCGTCTGGTCGTCCGGGGTCTCGATCCCCACGATCGGCTCGAACGAGGACTTGCGGGCCGACTGCGAGGTCTCGGCGGTGACGCGCTCGACGCTGGCCTTGACGTCTTCGGAGGTGAGCTCGGCGCCCGACTGGAACGTCACGCCGTCGCGCAGCGTGACGGTGTAGGTGAGGCCGTCGTCGCTGACCGAGTAGTCCTCGGCGAGCAGGTTCTCGACCGACCCGTCGTCGGCGAGACGGAACAACCCCTCGTACACGTTGCCGTTCAGCGCCTCGGTGACGCCTTGCCCGCCGCCGTCGACGTTGCTGAGGTTCTGGGGCTCGTAGAGCGAGCCGATGTGGATGGTCGCGTCCGCGGCCTCCTCCGGCGTCGCCTCGTCGTCGCCTCCGCCGCCGGAGCCGCAGGCGGCCATCAGCGAGAGGGCGGCGACGGCGGCACCCGCGAGGGCGATACGACTTCTTATCATCAAGCTCATGTCTCCTTGTGCTGCGCCTGTGGCGCATTGTGCTGCGCCTGTGGCGCATTGTGGTGCGCCTGCGGCGCGGTCCGGGCATGTGGCGCGTCCCGGGCATGTGGCGCGTCAGCGTCAGAGCCCGGCGCCGGTCGGCGACTCACAGCGCCGACAGCGCCGCCTCGCACCTGCCACCGGCAACGTAACGCCGGGCGTGCGGCGGTGCTTCCCCGGGGCGGATTGCGTCCGTCACGTGAGACAGCACCCGCCCGGCGGCACGGCGCGCGACGACGTCGGCCGCGCTCGGACCATGCCGGCCGGTGGCAGGATCGAGCGGTGGACGCCGCCTCCCTCACCCAGCTGCTCAGCCCGCAGGGGCGGGCGCTGCTCGCCGAGCTCCCGCCCTACGTGGCGGAGGAGTCGCTGCGCGTGTCCACCCGGTTGCGTGAGCGTGGCGTGGACGCGGGGCTGGTCGCGGCGGCGCTGACGCAGTCCCGCCTGCGCGAGCGGGCCCGAGCGAAGTTCGGCGAGCGTGCCGGGCGGATGTTCTTCACCGTCGCGGGGCTGGAGCAGGCGACCCGGCAGGTGGTCGCCGCCCACCACGCCCGCCGCTACGCCGGCGCGGGCAGCCGGCTCGTGGCCGACCTGGGCTGCGGGCTGGGCGGGGACGCGATCGCGCTGTCCGGGCTCGGCGTCGCCGTCCTCGCAGTCGAGGCGGACCCGGTGACGGCCGACCTGGCCGAGGCCAACCTGCGCGAGTTCCCCACCGCGTCGGTGCGCCACGGCGACGCGCTCGCGCTCGACCTCGCCGCCGAGGGCGTCGACGCCGTCTTCGCGGACCCGGCACGGCGGGCGGGCGGGCGACGCATCTTCGACCCCACCGCCTACTCCCCGCCGCTCGACGTCGTCCTGGCGCTCCGGGCCCGGGTCCCGGCGCTCGGTGTGAAGGTGGCGCCGGGCGTGCCTTACAGCGCCCTGCCGCCGGACGCCCGCGCCCAGTGGGTCAGCGTGGACGGCGACGTGGTCGAGGCCGGGCTCTGGTTCGGCCCCCTCGCGGCCGAGGGTCCGGGCCGCTCGGCGCTGGTCCTCGCCGGCGGCGCCGCGCACGTGCTGACCGAGGCCGACGGCGCGGGCGCGGCCGGGCGGCCGGACGCACCGGCCCGGGCCGGCGAGGTGCGGCCGGTGGGCGCATTCCTGTACGAGCCGGACGGCGCGGTCATCCGCGCGGGCCTGGTGGCCCGGGCGGCGGAGCTGCTGGGCGCCGGGCTGCTCAGCGAGGACATCGCCTACCTGACCGGCGACACCCTGGTGGCGACGCCGTTCGCCACGGCCTACCGGGTGCTCGACCACTTCCCGTTCGGGCTCAAGCCCCTGCGGGCATACCTGCGTGCCCGCGACGTCGGCGTCGTCACCATCAAGAAGCGGGGCACCGCCGTCGAGCCCGAGCAGCTGCGCCGTCAGCTCGGGCTGCGGGGCACGCGCGCCGCGACGATCGTGCTCACGCGGATCGCCGGCCGGCAGAGCGTGCTCGTCGTCGAGCCTGCGTGACGGCGGAGCGCGGCGGGCTGCCGGCGCGCAGACGAACCGGCGGTCCGTGCCCGGAGGGGGTCGGGCACGGACCGCCGGTGGTCCGTCGTCGCGCCTGAGCGGCGCGGGCGCGTCAGCGGGAGATCACGACCTTCAGCGCCTTGGTCTCGGCCGCCCGGCCGAAGGTGTCGTAGGCGTCGAGGACCTGGTCGAAGGTGAAGTGGTGGGTCGCGAACTTCTCGGCCTCGAGCTTGTGCTGGGCGACCAGCTTGAGCAGCATCGAGGTGGTCGAGGTGCTCACCAGTCCCATCGTTATCGCGATGTCCTGGATCCACAGGTCTTGGAGCGGCAGCTCCACCGCCTTGCCGTGGACGCCGACGTTGGCGACCGTGCCGCCGGGTCGCACGAGCTTGAGGCAGGTCTCGAAGGTGGCGGGGATGCCGACCGCCTCGATGGCCACGTCGACGCCCAGCCCGTCGGTCATCGCCTTGACCGTGTCGACGAAGTCCGGCTTGCCGCTGTTGACGCCGTCGGAGGCCCCGAAGGTCCTCGCCAGCTCCAGGCGGTTGTCGTCCAGGTCGATGGCGATGATCCGCGCCGCGCCGTACAGGCCCGCCGTCATGATCGCGGCCAGCCCGACCGGTCCGGCGCCGACGACCGCGACCACGTCGCCGGGCTTGACGCGGCCGTAGCGCACGCCGATCTCGAAGCCCGTCGGCAGGATGTCGGAGAGCATGACCGCGGCCTCGTCGCTGACGCCGTCGGGCACCTTGTACACGGAGTTGTCGGCGAACGGGACCCGGACGTACTCCGCCTGGGTGCCGTCGATGAGGTGGCCGAAGATCCAGCCGATGCCGCTCGCACCCTCGTCCGCCAGGCAGTGGGCGTAGAGCCCCTGGTGGCAGTACGAGCACGCGCCGCAGGCGCTGATGCAGGAGATGATCACGCGGTCGCCGACGGCCAGCGTGGAGACGGCGTCGCCCACCTCGGTGATCGTGCCGACGCCCTCGTGCCCGAGGATCCGGCCGTCGGTCACGGCGGGGACGTCGCCCTTGAGGATGTGCAGGTCGGTGCCGCAGATGGTGGTGGTGTCCATCCGGACGATGACGTCGGTGGGGGCCTGGATCGTCGGGTCGGGCACGTCCTCCCACGCCTTCTGACCCGGTCCGTGGTACACGAGTGCCTTCATTGCTCACGACCTCCTTGTCGCTGCCGGCCTGACGGCCGGTGCCCGCCACACCGCGGACCTGGTTTCCATGGTGCGGTGCGGGCGGCGCCGGCGGCAAGGACGTTGGTCCTGCGTCACGGTTAGCAGCACCTGAGCCCGCGCCCACCGCGCCGCCGCGTGGGCGACCCGGCCCGCCGGCACGGCAGACTGAGGGAGTGATCGTCCCCTTCGCGCCTTCGGAGCGCTCGACCGTCGGCATCGAGTGGGAGCTGCAGCTCGTCGACGCCGACTCCGGTGACCTCCGGCAGGCCGCCGGCACCGTCCTCGAACGGCTCACCGGTCCCGACGGCCCCCACCCGAACGTCCATCCCGAGCTCCTCCTCAACACCGTCGAGGTGGTCTCCGGCGTCAACCGCACGGTCGGCGGGGCGGGACGCGACCTCGAGCGCGCCATCGCCGACCTGCGCCCCATCACCGACTCCCTGCGGATCGAGCTGGCCAGCGCCGGGACTCACCCCTTCGCGCGCCCCGCCTACCAGCGGGTCACCGACAAGGAGCGCTACGCCACCCTCATCGACCGCACCCGGTGGTGGGGCCGGCAGATGCTGCTCTACGGCGTGCACGTGCACGTGGGCATCGAGGACCGGGACAAGGTGCTGCCGCTCATCGGGGCGCTGATGACCCGGTTCGCGCATCTGCAGTCCCTGGCGGCGTCGTCGCCGTTCTGGGGCGGGGAGGACACCGGCTACGCGTCCAACCGGGCAATGATGTTCCAGCAGCTGCCCACCGCCGGGGTGCCGTACATGTTCCGCCGCTGGGAGCATCTGGAGCGCTACGTCGAGGACATGACCCGCACCGGCGTCATCGACGACTTCAGCGAGCTGCGCTGGGACGTGCGCCCCTCCCCCGGCCTGGGCACGATCGAGGTGCGGGTGTGCGACGCCGCCACGAACCTCCAGGAGGTGCTCGCCGTCTCGGCGCTCACCCACTGCCTGGTGGAGCACTACTCCGCCATGCTCGACGCCGGTGAGGAGCTGCCGCGGGTGCCGCCGTGGTTCGTCGCGGAGAACAAGTGGCGCTCGGCGCGCTACGGCATGGACGCGATCCTCATCCTCGACGACGCCGGCGAGGAGGAGCTCGTCACCGACACGGTCGCCAAGATGCTCGTCGAGCTCGCCCCCGTGGCCGAGCGGCTGGGCTGCGCGGCCGAGCTGGCGGACGTCCAGCGCATCCTCGACGGCGGCGCCTCCTACCAGCGCCAGCTCAAGGTCGCCGAGCGCGGCACGCTCGACGCCGTCGTCGCCTCGATGGTCGCCGAGATGCGGGCGGGCCACCCGCTCTGACCCGCCCCCGCCCCTTCCCGCGAGATGTCAACTTCTCCGCGACATGTCGAGTTCTCGGCGACGCCCACTACTAGTCATTACCCAGTACTGGGCATAGGTTGATGCCATGGCTCTGGCCGTCAGCCCCGCACGGGACCCGCAGCTGCTCAAGGGCGTGCTGCCGATGCTCGTGCTCGCGTTGCTGAAAGACCGCGACTCCTACGGGTACGAGCTGGTCACCCGACTGCAGCATGCCGGCCTGGTCGACATCGCTGCCGGTTCGGTCTACCCCGTCCTGGCCCGCCTCGAGCGCGACGAGCTGGTGGGCTCCTACCTCGTGCCCTCGTCCGCCGGCCCAGCCCGCAAGTACTACACCCCCGTGCCCGCCGGCCTGAGCCACCTCGCCACCCAACGCCGCGCCTGGCGGGCACTGGGCGACGTCGTCGACGCCGTGTTTGCCGCCGCACACCAGGAGGAGCCATGAGCACCCCAGCACCGTCCGCGACGCCCCGGCACCGCCCGAGCCTGCGCGAGCGATTGCGGCGCGAGGCCTACCTGCTCGACCTCCAAGTCTGGCTGGACACCTACCCCGGGCGGCGGCGCCGGGCCCTGGTGCGCCAGCTGCGGGCGGACCTCGACGCCGCCGCCGTGGAGTCGTCGATGAGCGAGGCGATCGCCTCGCTGGGTGACGCGCGCTCATTCGCCCGCGAGTACCTCGATCTGCTCCCGCGCGACAGGCCGCGCTGGCAGGTGGGTGCCGCCTGGGCGCTGGGATGGCTCGCCGCCTGGCTGCTCGTGGTGAGTGTCTTCGTTGCGGCACTGCTGCAGGTGGCGGCCGGGGCGGGGCCCGACGGCGTGCGCGCTCGCCTGCTCTGGGCGGAGCTCACGGTGCGGAACACCGGGGCGGGTGTCTCCGTGGAGAGCCTCGCCGGGTTCCCGTGGTCCCTGGTGATCGCGCTGACTCTGTTCCTCTTCGTCGGTCGGGCGTGGCGGGTGGTGCCGGCGCTCCGACCGGGGCGGCGCGACGGGGCCTAGGGCACGCCGTCGTCCCTTCGACGGCGGAACCGGCTCAGACGCGCACCGTCTCCAGCGGCATCCCGGAGTCGGTGGGCAGATCCAGGGACGACGGCGCCGCCCCCTCCCGCACGAGGGCCGAGCCGAGCGCGGCGATCATCGCCCCGTTGTCGGTGCAGTAACGGATGGGCGGGATGCGCACCGTGATTCCGTGCTGCTCGGCCCGCTCGGCGGCCAGGGCACGCAGGCGCGAGTTGGCGGAGAACCCGCCGCCGACCACGAGGGTGTCGCAGCCGTGGGTCTGGCAGGCGGCGAGCGCCTTGGCGGTCAGCACATCGGCGACAGCCTCGGAGAAGCCGGCGGCGACGTCGGCGGCGGGCACCGCCTCGCCCCGGTCCTCACAGCCCTCCACGTAGCGGGCGACCGCCGTCTTCAGGCCGGAGAAGGAGAAGTCGTACGGGTGACGGACCTTGTCCTTGCCGGTGGACAGCCCGCGCGGGAAGCGGATGGCCCCGGGGTCCCCGGTCTGGGCCAGCCGGTCGACGTGGGGGCCGCCGGGGTACGGCAGCCCCAGCAGTCGGCCGACCTTGTCGAAGGCCTCGCCGGCGGCGTCGTCGAGGGTCTGGCCCAGCTGTCGGACCCCGGTGGCAATGTTGTCCACAAGCAGGAGGGAGGTGTGCCCGCCCGAGACGACCAGCGCGACGAACCGCTCCGGGAACGCTCCGTGCACGAGCTCGTCGACGGCGGCATGGCCGATGACGTGGTTGACGCCGTAGAGCGGCTTGCCGGTGGCCAGCGCGAGGGCCTTGGCGCCGGCGACACCGACGGTCAGGGAGCCGACGAGCCCGGGCCCGGCCGTGACGGCGATGGCGTCGACGTCGCCCAGGTCCACCCGTGCCGCCTCGAGCGCGGCGTCGACGGTGGGCACGAACGTCTCGAGGTGGGCGCGGGAGGCGACCTCCGGAACGATGCCGCCGTAGCGGGCGTGCTCGTCCATCGAGGAGGCGGTGACGTCGGCCAGCAGCTCACGGCCACGCACCAGCGCGGCGCCGGTCTCGTCGCAGGAGGTCTCGATGCCCAGGATGAGGGGTTCGCTCACCGCACCAGGGTACGCGGGTGCCGCGGGCGCCCCGTCAGCGCAGCGCACGAAGGCGATCAGCGCAGGTGCCTGACGGCGCTCGGCGCCCGCACATGGCGGTGGGCCCCACCCGACCGGGTGAGGCCCACCGATGACATCTCACGGAGAAGATGACATCTCGCGGGATGTTGGGGTGCGGGTCAGCGGCCGTGCACCAGCGCGCGCTGCAGGTCGCCGTTGAGCGTGGAGATGACGTCGAGCGGGATCTCCTTGGGGCACACCGCGGCGCACTCGCCGATGTTGGTGCAGCCTCCGAAGCCCTCGGCGTCGTGCTGAGCCAGCATGTTCACCACGCGGGCGTCGCGCTCGGGCTGGCCCTGGGGCAGCAGCCCGAGGTGGGTCACCTTGGCGGCGGTGAAGAGCATCGCGGAGGCGTTCGGGCAGGCCGCCACGCAGGCGCCGCAGCCGATGCAGGCGGCCGCCTCGAAGGCGCGGTCGGCATCGCGCTTGTTCACCGGCGCGGCGTGCGCGTCGGGCGCGGCGCCCGTGTTCACCGAGATGTAGCCGCCGGCGTCGATGATGCGGTCGAAGGAGGAGCGGTCCACGACCAGGTCCTTGATCACCGGGAACGCGGTGGAACGCCACGGCTCGAGGGTGATCTTGTCGCCGTCCTTGAACGAGCGCATGTGCAGCTGGCACGTGGTGGTGCGCTCCGGGCCGTGCGCGTTGCCGTTGACCATAATGCCGCACATGCCGCAGATACCCTCGCGGCAGTCGGAGTCGAAGGCCACCGGGTCCTCGCCGCGCTCCGTGAGCTCCTCGTTGAGCACGTCGAGCATCTCCAGGAACGACATCTCCTCGGAGATGCCGACCAGGTCGTAGGCGACCAGGCGGGGCTCGGCGCTCGGGCCGGCCTGGCGCATGACGTTGAGGGTGATCTTCACTTGTAGCTCCGCAGCTTCAGCTCGATGTTCTCGTAGACCAGGGCTTCCTTGTGGAGCACGGGGGCGCCGTCGGCGCCGGCGTACTCCCATGCGGCCACGTAGGCGAACTCGTCGTCGTGGCGCAGCGCCTCGCCGTCCTCCGTCTGGGACTCCGCGCGGAAGTGGCCGCCGCAGGACTCGCGGCGGTGCAGCGCGTCGATGCACATGAGCTCACCGAGCTCGATGAAGTCGGCCACGCGGCCGGCGCGCTCGAGGGCCTGGTTGAGCTCCTCGTTGGTGCCGAGGACCTTGACGTCGCGCCAGAACTCCTCACGCAGCTCCCGGATGCGCCCGATGGCGAACCTCAGGCCCTCCTCGCTGCGCTCCATGCCGCAGTACTCCCACATGATCTGGCCCAGCTCGCGGTGGAAGGAGTCCACCGACCGGGTGCCGTTGGTGGTGAGGAGGTGGTTGATGCGTCCACGCACCGACGCCACCGCCTCGACGACGGCCGGGTGGTCCGAGGCGATCTTCTCGAACGGCGCGTCGGCCAGGTAGTCGTTGATGGTGTTCGGCAGCACGAAGTAGCCGTCCGAGAGACCCTGCATCAGCGCCGACGCGCCCAGCCGGTTGGCGCCGTGGTCGGAGAAGTTCGCCTCCCCCGTCACGAAGAGGCCGGGGATGGAGGACTGCAGGTCGTAGTCGACCCACAGCCCGCCCATCGTGTAGTGCACGGCAGGGTAGATGCGCATCGGCACGTCGTACGGGTTCTCCCCGGTGATGCGCTCGTACATGTCGAAGAGGTTGCCGTACTTGGCGGAGACGGCCGCCCGGCCCAGGCGCGCGATGGCCTCCGCGAAGTCGAGGTAGACGCCGCGGGAGACGCCCTCGACCTTCGGGCCCACGCCGTAGCCCTCGTCGCACACCTGCTTGGCCGCCCGCGAGGCGATGTCGCGGGGCACGAGGTTGCCGAAGGCGGGGTACTTGCGCTCGAGGTAGTAGTCGCGCTCGTCCTCGGGGATCTGCCGCGGGTCGCGGTCGTCGCCCTTCTTCTTGGGCACCCAGATGCGCCCGTCGTTGCGCAGCGACTCGCTCATGAGGGTGAGCTTGGACTGGTAGTCGCCGGCCACCGGGATGCAGGTGGGGTGGATCTGCGTGTAGCAGGGGTTGCCGAAGAAGGCGCCCTTGCGGTGCGCGCGCCACGTGGCCGTGACGTTGGAGCCCATGGCGTTGGTCGAGAGGTAGAACACGTTGCCGTACCCACCCGTGCCGAGGACGACGACGTCGGCCAGGTGCGTCTCGATCGCGCCGGTGACCATGTCGCGGACGATGATGCCGCGCGCGCGGCCGTCGACGACGACGAGCTCGAGCATCTCGTGCCGCGAGTAGGTGGTGACCGTGCCGGCGGCCACCTGGCGCTCGAGCGCCTGGTAGGCGCCGAGCAGGAGCTGCTGCCCGGTCTGGCCGCGGGCGTAGAAGGTGCGGGAGACCTGCACCCCGCCGAAGGAGCGGTTGTCGAGCAGGCCGCCGTACTCACGGGCGAACGGCACACCCTGCGCCACGGCCTGGTCGATGATGTTCGCGCTGACCTCGGCCAGGCGGTAGACGTTGGACTCGCGCGAGCGGTAGTCCCCGCCCTTGACCGTGTCGTAGAAGAGCCGGTAGACGGAGTCGTTGTCGTTCTTGTAGTTCTTCGCCGCGTTGATGCCGCCCTGGGCGGCGATCGAGTGCGCTCGGCGCGGGGAGTCCTGGTAGAAGAACGCGGAGACGTTGTAACCGGCCTCGCCCAGCGTGGCGGCCGCCGACGCCCCGGCCAGGCCGGTGCCCACGATGATGATGTGCATCTTGCGGCGGTTGGCCGGGTTGACCAGGCGGGCGGCGAACTTGCGCTGCTCCCAGCGGTCCCGCAGCGGCACGCCGGGAGCCTTGGTGTCGGCGACCGGCGCCCCCTCGCGGTACAGGCCCTGGAGGAGGTCGCTCGTCGTCTCGATGGTTGACGTCATGTCTGTTCCGTTCTCAGTTCACGAAGCCGAGCAGGATGGCGGTGGGAGGCGCCATGAACCCGACCAGGAGGACCGCGGCGACCGCGTAGGCAGCGAGGTTGATGGCCCGCTGGCGGCGCCGGTTGGACGCTCCGAGGGTCTGCAGGCCGCTCCACACACCGTGCCGCACGTGCATGGTCAGCGCCAGGATCGCGACCAGGTAGGCGAGGTAGACGTACCAGTGCTCGGGCTGGAAGGCCTCGACGAGGCGCTGGTAGGGGCTGTCGAACGTCCCGCCCACGTTGATGGTCAGCGTCGTGAACTGCAGCAGGTGGAAGATCACGAACGCCAGGATGATGAGGCCGCCCCACCGCATCGTCCGCGAGGCGTAGGTCTGCACCTGCCGCTTGTGCATGACGTAGCGGGTGTGCCGCGCCCCCCGCGCCCGCCGCCAGAGCGTGGCGGCCGCCGCCACGTGGACCACCAGGGCGATCACGAGGACCGCACGCTGGATCCACAGGAAGC
Source organism: Georgenia yuyongxinii (assembly GCF_006352065.1). Classification (NCBI taxonomy): domain Bacteria; kingdom Bacillati; phylum Actinomycetota; class Actinomycetes; order Allobogoriellales; family Allobogoriellaceae; genus Georgenia; species Georgenia yuyongxinii. Next base: position 3,436,217 of record NZ_CP040915.1, read on the forward strand.
CCTCGTGGGGGAGGTAGGGGTACAGCAGCGTGCGGAGACCGGCCGCGTAGCCGTCGAAGGCCTCCTGGCCGGAGAACGCCTTGAGGTTGCCGTACATGTGCAGAAGGACGAAGAGCACGAAGAGCACCCCGGTCACAGCCATCGTCACCTTGAGGGCGACAGTGGTGTTCCGGGCGCGGCGCGGCCTCGTCGGCGCTGTGGTCGTGACCATGGTCCTGATGGTAGCGAGTTCTAGGTCACAGCAGCGCCACCGTCCGGGCATCTGTCCGGCTTTTCGTTCGCATACCGGCCACCGACGTGTTCAGTCTCACACCGAGTTTCGGGACGTCTCAGGCGCGATCGTCCGTCTCAGCGAACCGTGACCCAAAGACCGATGCCCTTCGTCGCCGCGCGCCTGCTCGACGAAACCGCCCTCGCCGTCCTCTTCGACGGCGCCCGCGCGACCAACACCTTCACCCCGGAGCCGGTGCGCGCGCGTGTCGTCGCGCGCACCCGACCCGGCGGACCCCGCACGCCCAGCGCCCGCGCGCGTCGACTTCAGTTCGCTCAGGTGACAAACGTTCGCTGAGGTGACGCCTTGGCGCCTGACATCTCCCCGATGACGGGCCCGCTCAACGGCACGGCTAGCGTTCGTCGACCGCCGTCAGTCCGAGCCCGTCGCTGCCGGCCGGGCCGGGTCGCCGCACCACTGCGACCACGAGCCCGCGTAGAGGGTGGCCGTGACGCCCACGCTGGCCAGCGCGGCCACCTCGTGCGCGGCGGTGACTCCCGAGCCGCAGTAGACGGCAACCGGGCTGGTCCCGTCCGCACCGAGTGAGGCGAACCGCTCCCGCAGCTCGGCCGCCGGGCGGAACGTGACGTCGGGTCCGAGGTTGTCGGTGGTCGGCGCGCTCCGGGCCCCGGGGATGTGCCCGGCGCGGGGGTCCACCGGTTCCACCTCGCCGCGGTAGCGCTCTGCTGCGCGGGCGTCGAGCAGCACCCCGGTGGCGGGCCAGGCCGCCGCGTCGCGGGCCGCTGCCGTCGGCATCCCGGCCCGGCCGGTCGCGACGATCGGCAGGACGACGTCGCCCGGTTCCGGTGCCGCCTCCCCCTCCTCCAGCGGCAGCCCGGCGCGGCGCCAGGCGGCCAGGCCGCCGTCGAGCAGGCGCACCTGCAGGCCCGCCCAGCGCAGCAGCCACCAGGCGCGCGCCGCGGAGGTGCCGCCGACGTCGTCGTAGGCCACCACCTGGTCCCCCGCATGCAGCCCCCAGCGGCGGGCGGCGGCCTGCAGGTCGACAGGGTCAGGCAGCGGGTGCCGGCCGGCGGCGGCGGACGGCGGCGCCGCCAGCTCGGACTCCAGGTCCACGTACACCGCACGGGGCAGGTGTCCGGCCCGGTACGCCGCGCGCCCGTCCGGCGCGCCCAGCGCCCAGCGCACGTCCAGCAGCGCGGGCGCCCGGGGGCCGTCGACCTCGGCGGCAAGCGCCCGCGCGGTCACGAGCACGTCGCTGCGCTCCATCAGTCCTCCCCGAGCTCGTTGCCGACCGGCCCCGGGCCGCGGCGCAGCACCTTGCGCATGACCACCGCGTCCTCCCGCTCGGCGAGGTAGTAGTTCCGGCGCCGGCCGATCGGTACGAAACCGGCTCGGGCGTACAGCGCCTGCGCACCCTCGTCGGAGGCGCGCACCTCGAGGAGCATCGAGCGCGCCCCCTCCTCGGCGGCGGTGCGCACGAGCGCGTCGAGCAGTCGCGTGCCGATGCCGCGCCGCCGGTACCCGGCCGCGACGCCCACGGTCATCACCTGCGCCTCCTCGCCCGCCGCCACGCCGGCGTAGCCCACGAGCCGCTCGGCGCCGTCGGCCTCGATCACCGCGGCCACGTAGGTGCGTCCGGCGGCGGCGAGCTCCTCGATGTAGGTGCCGCGGCTCCAGGCGCCGGCGCCGAAGAGCTGGGGCTCGAGCTCGAGTACCCGGCCCAGGTCGGCCGTCGTCAACGGGCGCAACCGGACCGCGTCGGGCTCCGGCGTCGGGGCCGTCATCAGGTGGCGCGCTTGGGCGCGGCCGCGACGTGGACGTCGGGGCGGCGCAGGTAGCGCGGCTCGGTGCCCAGCTCGACCCGCTCCCCCGCCACGCGCCCGGCGAGCCGGGCGCGTACGAGTCGGGCCAGGACGGCCGGGTCGAGGCGGGTGGGCAGCCCGGGGGTGGGCGGGAGCTGTTCGGAGTACAGCTCGGCTCCCGCACCGACGACCAGCGCCCCGCTCGCGTCCTCGGCGGCACGGGCGGCGGGTCCGACCTCGGGGCCCGTGAGCCGCTCGACGTCGTCGGCGCCGCGGGCGCGGTAGCGGGCCCAGTAGACCTCCTTGCGCCGGGCATCGGTGGCGACCAGCACCTCGGCGTCGGGGCGCAGGTCGAGGGCCTGGCGGGCGAGGACGTCGAGCGAGCAGACCCCGTGGACCTCGACGCCGCGGGCCCGCCCGAGCGCCGCGGCCGTGATCAGGCCCACCCGCAGGCCGGTGAACGGTGCGGGGCCGGTGCCGACGGCGACGGCGTCGAGCTCGCTTCCCGCAGGCAGGAGCTCCGCGGTCATGGGCGCGAGGGACTCCGCGTGCCGCCGCGGGTCGGGGCTGTGCGCGGCGCCCAGGACGGTGACCGGCCCCTCGGCCGGGGCGTCCGTGAGCGCGACGGCGCTGCCGCTGGAGGTGTCGAGGCACAGGATCCGCACCTGGCCAGGGTAGTGCGCGCGGCCGGGACGGTAGCGCGGGGCCCCGGCCCGTGCGTCAGCGCCGGGCGCCGCGCCCGGGCCGGTGGCGGGCGCTTCGGCCCGGCGGCTGCTCGGCGCGGCTGCCTTCCTCGGGGCGGCGCAGCCACACGACGATCCCGACCCAGACCAGCACCACGGCCACCGCCACGGCCACCCAGACGAACGGCTCGGGGCCGCCCTGCGGTGCCGGTTCCGGGGCGCCGGAGCCCGGCTCGGCCGAGCCGGGGGTCTGGTCCGCGCGCTGTTTGATGAACTGCTGGTAGACCTCGAGCGGTGCGGCGCCGGCGAGGTTCTCGCGGGCGACGGGGTCGAGGGGGCGCACCTCGCCGTCGGTCACCGTGAACCAGCCGTCGAGCGGCACGTCGTGGATCAGCGGGTCGGCGAGGTCCAGTCCACGCATCGCCTCCGCCAGCTCGGCCGCGCCGGTGATCTGTGCGGTCGGGTCGGCGCCGTCGTCGGGCTCGTCGGCGAAGAGGACGCCGACGGCGGTGTCGTCGAGCACGAGGGGGGCCGCCCACTCGGCGGGGTTCGTCTTGGGCTCTGCCGCGGGGGTGAGGTCGGCGCGCTCGATCAGGCCCGGTGTCCAGACCATGACCGTGCGCACGGCGCCGATCTCGACGTCGGCACGCTGCTGCACGGTGAGCCCGGCCAGCTGACCGGCGCCCTGGGTGACGACGGCGTCGGGTCCCTCGAGCGCGAACCAGTCTGCGACGGCGGGCGGCACTCCCGGCCCGATGGGCAGCGGCTGGGGCGTGGGCCCAGGTTCGCTGACGGGGTGGGCGGGCGTCGGCCCTAGGAGCAGGATCACGAGCGCGCCGAGCAGCGCCAGCACGACGGTCAGTGCGGGAGCGGCCGGGCCGGCGGGAGTGGGAACAAGCCGCCCCGCAGCCGCAAGCCGCCCTGCAGTGGCTCGTCCGCTCACAGGTGCCATGGCGCCAGCACGCCGGCGAGGTCTGCCTCGGCCCACCGGGCGCCGACGGCGGTGACGCGCACCTCGCGCGGGCTCGCCCCGGCCAGGTCCTCCGGTCCCGCCGCGCCGTTCCCGCCGCCGCGCGGGCGGCGCACCTCCACCTCGAGGCGGTCCTCCGCGAGCGCCTCCACCTTGCCCTCGCCCCACTCGACCACCGTGACGGAGTCCTCCAGCGAGGTGTCCAGGTCGAGGGCGTCCACCTCCTCGAACGACCCCAGCCGGTAGGCGTCGACGTGCACCAGGTCCGGCCCCCGCCCAGGGCGGAATGCACCCGGGCGATGATGAAGGTCGGCGACGCCACCTGGCCGCGCACGCCCAGCCCGGCGCCGATGCCCTGGGTCAGCGTGGTCTTGCCCGCCCCGAGCGAACCGCTCAGCAGCACCAGGTCCCCGGCGCGCAGCACGCCGGCCAGGGCCTCCCCGAGCGCCCGGGTGGCGGCGGCGTCCGGGACGGTGACGGTCACGTCGGTCATGCGTCCTCCCACGTCCCCGCCGCACCGACGTGCACGCGGGGCACTCGGCACCCGAGGCGGGTGACGATCTCGTAGTTGATGGTGCCGACGGCGCGCGCCCAGTCGTCGGCGGTGGGGCCGCCGTCGCCGCCGTCACCGAACAGGACCGCGGTGTCCCCGACGGCGACGTCGCCGCTCTCCGGGCCCAGGTCGACGACCACCTGGTCCATGCACACCCGCCCGGCCACGTGGTAGCGCCGGCCGGCGACGGCGAGCGGGCCCGCCCCGGAGGCGGCGCGCGGGATGCCGTCGCCGTAGCCCAGCGGCACCACGCCCAGGTGGGTGTCGGCGGTGGTGACGGCGGTGTGCCCGTAGGAGAGCGGGGTGCCGGCCGGTGCGGCCTTGACCACGGTGAGCCGGGCCTCCAGCGTCATGGCCGGGCGCAGGCCGAGCGCCGCGGAGGTGGCGACCTCGGGCGCCGGGGACAGTCCGTAGACGGCGATCCCGGGACGCACGAGGTCGAAGTGGGTGGCCGGGTGGAACAGGGTGCCGGCCGAGGCGGCCAGGTGCCGTAGCTGCGGGCGCAGCCCGGCCCGCTCCGCCTGCGCCAGGGCCGCGGAGAACACCTCCACCTGACGGGCGGTGGCCGGGTTCGCCGGCTCGTCGGCACAGGCCAGGTGGGACCAGACGCCGACGACGTCCACAGTGCCCTCGGCCCGGGCGGCCATGGCGGCGGCAACGAGCTCTGCGAAGGCCTCCGGGCGGGCGCCGCCACGACCCATGCCGGTGTCGACCTTGAGGTGGACTCGGGCGGTGCGGCCGGTGGTCCGGGCGGCGGCGGCGATCTCGTGGACCGCCCACGGTGCGGAGGCGGACAGGTCGATGCCAGCCTCGAGGGCACGGCCCAGCGGCGCTCCCGGCGGGAAGATCCAGCTGAGGATCGGCGGGCGGCCCGCGGAGGGGGTCCGGTCCAGACCAGCGCGCAGCTCGAGCGCCTCGGTGAGCTGCGCCACCCCGAGCCAGGCGGCCCCGCCGGCCAGTGCCGCGCGCGCCACCGGCAGCAGCCCGTGCCCGTAGGCGTCGGCCTTCACCACGACCATCGTCGCGGCGCCCGGGGCAGCGGCACGCAGCAGGCCCACGTTGGCCGCGATGGCGTCGAGGTCGACGACGGCGCGCGCCGGGTGCGTGGCCGCGGTCTCGGCCGCGGTGAGCGGCAACGTCTCGGACGAAGTCACGTCCCCCAGTCTTTCATCCGTGCGGGGTGTCTCTGCGCAGCGAGGCTGGGCGGGAGCCCGGCTCAGCGCAGCAGCCCGGCGACGGCGGCCGGCAGCGCCGCGGCGACGTCGAGGGCGCTGATCGGCCCACCCGGCGCCGCCCCGTGCCGTGAGATGTCATCTTCGCGGCGAGATGGACGTCTCACCGAGAAGTTGACACGTCTCGGGAGGGCGGTGCCCTGGCCGGCGGCGAGCCGGGCCGCGCGTCCGTGCACGTACGCCGCGGCCGCGGCGAGCGAGGCGGGGACGCCGGCCAGCCGGCCCTCGGCGTCGACGGCGAGCGCCTCCCCGTACCCCGCGAGCAGCGCGCCGAGGACGCCTGCGAGCACGTCCCCGGCCCCGGCGGTCGCCAGCCAGGGTGTGGCGTCGGCCTGTGCGTAGAGGGGCCCGTCGGGGGCGGCGACGACGGTCGTAGGGCCCTTGAGCAGCACGGTGGCGCCGGTGACCTCGGCCGCCAGGCGGGCGTGGCGCGCCGGGGCGGCGTCGACGGCCGCCCGGGTGGTCTCCTCGCCGCGTGCGGTCAGCAGCAGGGCGAGCTCGCCGGCGTGCGGGGTCAGCACCACCGTGGCCGGCAGGTCGGCGTGGGCGTCGTCGTGGACGAGGCTGAGCCCGCCGGCGTCGAGGACGACGGGCACGCGGGCGGCCAGCCCCGCGGTGAACGCCTTCTCCATCTCCTGGGCGCGGGCGGCGTCGTCGGGGTCGATGCCACAGCCGATGGTCCAGGCCTGCACCCGGCCGGGCGTCGTGACCACCTCGGGGTGGCGGGCGTGCACCAGCGACGTCGGGACCTCCGGGCCGTGGTAGCGCACCATGCCCAGCCCGGTGCGAACGGCCCCGGCGACGGCGAGCACCGCGGCGCCGGGGTAGGCCTGCGACCCGGCCACCACGCCGAGGACGCCGCGGGTGTACTTGTGGTCCGCCGGGCCGGGCAGCGGCCACAGGTCGGCCACGTCCGTCGCGGACAGCCGGCACACGGCGGGCGCCTGGCCGGCGAGGGCCTCCAGCCCCACGTCGACCACCTCCACGCGCCCCGCGAGCGCCGCGGCCGGGGGCAGCAGGAGCCCGGGCTTGGCGGCGCCCATGGTGACGGTGACGTCGGCGGGGAGCACGGGACCGGGCAGGGCGCCGTCATCGACGCCGATGCCGCTGGGCACGTCGACCGCTACGACCACGGGCTCGTCCGGGGACGCCGCCCGCTCGGCGGCGAGCGCGGTGACGACGCCGGCCAGCGGCTCGCGGAGCGGCGCCCGGGCGCCGATGCCGGTGAGCGCGTCGACCCAGACGCCGGCCCGGCGGGCCAACGCGGTGACGGCGTCGTTCAGTTCCGGCGCACCGGCGAGCTCGTGCACCCGGACCCCGGCGGCGCGGGCGGCCGCGAGCCCGGCGGCGTGCGGGTGCTCGGCGAGCACCGCGGCGTGCACCTGGCAGCCGCGCCGGGCCAGGTGGCTGCCGGCGAACAGCGCGTCCCCGCCGTTGTTGCCGCCGCCGACCAGGAGCAGGATCACCGAACCGGGAATGCGGTGACCGCGCTCGCGCAGCTCGGCGGCCACGTGGGTGGTGAGCGCGAAGGCGGCTCGGGCCATGAGGGGTTCACCGGCGGCGAGGAGAGGCTCCTCGGCCGTCCGGACGTCGGCGGCGGTGTGTGCGCGGATCATGTGCCCATGGTGCCCGGGCCAGGGCGCAGCCGAGCGTCATCTCGCGCGCCGGGCTCGCTGGCGAGTTTTGCCTTCTCGAGGAGGTGGCGGTCCGATCGCGCCGCATTGTCCGGTCGGCTCCGGCCGCACAGCTGAGCGACCAGGGCTTTTGCCTCGCGCGCCACCACCTCCGCCATGACATCTGGCCGAGAAGATGACATCTCGCGGCGAAACGGGTGGCTCAGCCTTCCGCGACCACCATGGCCGAGGCGATGCCGGCGTCGTGGGAGATGGTCAGGTGCCACCGGGTGATGCCCAGCTCGGCGGCGCGGGCCGCGACGGTCCCGCGGATCTCCACCACGGGGGGCCCGCCCGCGACCCGGTGCACGGTGCAGTCGTGCCAGCGCATCCCCGCGGGGGCGCCCAGCGCCTTGGCGATGGCCTCCTTGGCGGCGAACCGGGCGGCGAGGGAGGCGTCGGGCAGGTCGCGCTCCTCCGGGGTGAAGAGCTTCTCCCGCAGGCGCGGCACGCGGTCGAGCTCGGCGATGAACCGGGCGACGTCGCACACGTCGATACCGACCGAGATGATCATCGCTGGGCCTTGGATCGTGCCGCCCCGGATCGCCGGGCCCGGACCGGTGCCGGGCGGCTCACTCGACCGTGACGGACTTGGCGAGGTTACGCGGCTGGTCCACGTCCAGGCCCTTCGCGCCGGCGAGCTCGCACGCGAAGATCTGCAGCGGTACCACGGTAACCAGCGGCATCATCAGCGTCGGGGTGCGCGGCACCCGGAAGATGACCTCGGCGAACTCGTTCACCGCGTCGTCGCCCTCCTCCGCGATGACCAGTGTGCGGGCGCCGCGGGCGCGCACCTCCTGGATGTTGGAGATGACCTTGTTGTGCAGCAGCGGCCGCCGCGGGGTGGGGACGATGAAGAAGACCGCCTGACCCTCCTCGACCAGCGCGATGGGACCGTGCTTGAGCTCGCCCGCGGCGAAGCCCTCGGCGTGGATGTAGGCGAGCTCCTTGAGCTTCAGCGCGCCCTCCAAGGCCACCGGGTAGCCCACGTGCCGGCCGAGGAAGAGCACCGAGGTGGTGTCCTTCATCGCCCGTGCCACCTCGCGGATCTGGTCCTCGTTGTCGATGACCTGCTGGATCTTCGCCGGCATCTGGGCGAGCTCGTCGAGGTAGCCGGCGACCTCGTCGGGGTACTTGTTGCCACGCAGCTGGGCCAGGTACAGGCCGAGCAGGTAGCAGGCGGTGATCTGGGCGAGGAACGCCTTCGTGGAGGCGACGGCGACCTCCGGGCCGGCGTGGGTGTAGAGCACCGCGTCGGACTCGCGCGGGATGGTCGAGCCGTGGGTGTTGACGACGGCGAGCACTTTGGCGCCCTGCTCACGGGCGTGGCGCACGGCCATGATCGTGTCCATGGTCTCCCCGGACTGGGAGATGGCCACGACGAGGGTCTTCTCGCTCACCACCGGGTCGCGGTAGCGGAACTCGTGCGCCAGCTCGACCTCGACGGGGATGCGGCACCAGTGCTCGATGGCGTATTTCGCCACGTGCCCGGCGTAGGCGGCGGTCCCGCAGGCGACCACGATGATCTTGTCGACGCTGCGCAGGATCGACTCGTCGATGCGCAGCTCGTCGAGGATGAGGTTGCCGTGCCCGTCCGTGCGGCCCAGGAGGGTGTCGGCGACCGCCTTGGGCTGGTCGTGGATCTCCTTGGCCATGAACGTGGGAAACCCGCCCTTGACCGCGGCGCTGGCGTCCCAGTCCACGGTGAAGCGGCGCCCCTCGGCGGGGTTGCCGTCGGCGTCGACGACGCGGACGTCGTCGGCGGTGATGGTGACGACCTGGTCCTGCCCCATCTCCAGGGCTTCCTTGGTGTGGGAGATGAAGGCGGCGACGTCGGAGCCCAGGAAGTTCTCGCCGTCGCCCAGGCCGATGACCAGCGGGGAGTTGCGCCGGGCGCCGACGACGGTGGCCGGCTCGTCGGCGTGGACGGCGAGCAGGGTGTAGGCGCCCTCGAGGCGGGGGGTGACCGCGAGCATGGCGGCGGTGAGGTCGCCGGTCTCCTCGTAGGCCCGGCCGAGGAGGTGGGCGACAACCTCGGTGTCTGTCTCGGACGTGAAGGCGGTGCCGTCGAGCTCGGCCTTGAGGGCCTGGAAGTTCTCGATGATGCCGTTGTGGATGACGGCGAGGCGGCCGTCCGCGCTCAGGTGCGGGTGGGCGTTGGCGTCCGTGGGGGCGCCGTGGGTGGCCCACCGGGTGTGCCCGATGGCGACGGTCGCGTCGGGCAGCGGCCGCTCCGCCAGCTCCTCGCGGAGGTTGGCGAGCTTGCCGGCCTTCTTCGCGGAGGTCAGGCCGTCCGGGGTGACCAGGGCGACGCCGGCGGAGTCGTACCCGCGGTACTCCAGGCGGGCGAGACCCTCGAGGGTCACCTGCAGCGGACGGTTGCTGGGTGCCAGCGGCCCCACGTACCCGACGATTCCACACATGCGCGCCAGGATAACTGCCGCGCCGGTCCCGTCTTGATGACGCGCGTCACGGGCGGCCTGGCCCAGACGGGTGCACAAGCCGGCTCCGACAACGAATAGGTCCAGATGGCTGCCACACCAGCCATCTCGTCCTATTCGTTCTGCGATCAGCGTCGAACGCCGGACCGGCGCCCGGACCGTCTGCGCGCGTGGGCGAGGGCTTACGCCACACTGACCCCGTGCCCGCCCACCCACGCGCCGCCGTCGCCGCCTCCCCGTTCGTCGAGTTCGACCGGGACTCCTGGAGCCGGCTGGCCTCGTCCACCCCGCTGCCGCTGACGGATGCGGACGTGGTGAACCTGCGCGGGCTGGGCGACCCGCTCGACCTGGCCGAGGTGGACGTGGTCTACCGCCCGCTGTCCGGGCTGCTGCAGCTCTACGCCGCCGCCACGCGGGCGCTGCACCAGGCGACGTCGACGTTCCTCGGCGAGCGGGCCACCCGCACGCCCTACGTCATCGGGGTGGCCGGCTCGGTGGCGGTCGGGAAGTCCTCGACCGCGCGGCTGCTCAGGGAGCTGCTGCGTCGCTGGCCGCAGACCCCGAAGGTGGAGCTCATCACCACCGACGGGTTCCTCTACCCCAACGCCGAGCTGGAGCGGCGCGGGCTGCTCGAGCGCAAGGGCTTTCCCGAGTCCTACGACCGGCGGGCGCTGCTGCGGTTCGTCGCGGAGGTCAAGGCCGGGGCGGCGGAGGTCGCGGCGCCGCTGTACGACCACGTCACCTACGACATCGTCGAGGACCGTCAGCAGGTGGTGCACCGCCCGGACGTGCTCATCGTCGAGGGGCTCAACGTGCTCCAGCCGGCGCGGGCGACGGCGACCGGCCGGTCGTCGCTGGCGGTGAGCGACTTCTTCGACTTCTCGATCTACGTCGACGCCCGGACCGCGGACGTCAACCGCTGGTACGTCGACCGGTTCCTCAAGCTGCGGCGGACGGCGTTCTCGCAGCCGGACTCCTACTTCCGCAAGTACGCCGACCTCGACGACGACGACGCCGTCGCCAAGGCGCAGTCCATCTGGGACGCGATCAACGCGCCGAACCTGGCCAACAACATCCTGCCCACGCGGGGCCGGGCGACGCTGGTGCTGACGAAGTCGTCGGACCACAGCATGCACCGGATGCGGCTGCGCAAGCTCTGAAGCGGGCAGGCCAAGCGCCGCTGGAGCGGCGGGCCCGGCACCTCTGAGGCCCGCGGCCAGCAGGGCTCAGGCGCCGGGTGCTGGAGCCGGCTCACCGCCGTCGCCGCGCAGCTCCCAGCCGTCCTCTGCCCGGGGCTCGATCCGCGGGGGCGTGCCAGGGGCGTGCGGGGAGGGACGCTGCTCGGTGCGGCGCGTCCCGCCGTCCGGCCCTGGCGTGGTGGCCTCGTCCTCGAGCAGCTCCTCCGGTGTGGGCAACGACGGGAACCAGCGGCGCTGCACCAGGCCGAGAAGCATGTCGACGCCGAACCCGATGAACACCCCGCCGGCCACCCCGATGGCCACCGCCACGAGGGGATGGTCGTGCAGGAACACCCCGGCGCTCATGCCGAGCAGGGTCGAGTAGGACGCCCAGACGACGGCGGCGATGGCCACGATGATCACGAAGCGGCGGCGGGGGAAGCCGACCGCGCCCGCGGTCATGTTCACGGCGACCCGGCCGATCGGGACGAAGCGCGCCGAGAGGATGAACACCGTGCCGCGCCGCGCAAGTGCCCGCTTGGCCCAGCGCAGCATGGACTGCCCGCGAGGCGAGGCGAAGATCCGGAGCCGGTCGATCGGCACCTTCGTACCGATGGTGTACGCGATCAGGTCGCCGCAGAACGCCCCGACGGCCCCGGCGAGGATCAGGAACCACAGGCTCGGCCCGCCGCCGGCGACGGTGAGCACGGCGACGGCGATGATGACCGACTCGCTCGGCACCGGCGGGAAGAACCCGTCGATGGTGGCCAGGACGACGACCGCGAGGAGGATCCAGGGCGAGCCGGCGAGGCCGAGGACGACCTCCTCGACGGCGAGCATGGCCTCGGTCACGCCTGGCTCCTGGGGGATTTCGGGGGCGCCCGACGGGGCACCGGCGCCGCGGTGGCGCTGGTCACCAACGGTAGTTCACCGCACGGCCGGCGCGGCACCCGGGTCACCCCCGAGGTTTCCCTGAGACGCGTCAGAGGGAGAGGCGCTCGCGTACCACGCCCGCGAGCCGGTGCGCTGCGGCGTCGGCCTCCTCCTGGGTGGCCGCCTCGACCATCACCCGGACCAGCGGCTCGGTGCCGGAGGGGCGCAGCAGCACCCGGCCGGTCTCGCCGAGCTCGGCCTCGACGGCGGCGACGGCGGCGGTCAGGCCGGCGTCCTCGCTCGCCCGGGCCTTGTCCACCCCCGGCACGTTGACCAGGACCTGCGGCAGCCGGGTGACGACCGACGCGAGGTCGGCGAGCGTCCGGCCGGTCTCGACCACGCGGGCCGCCAGGAGCAGGGACGTCAGGATGCCGTCCCCGGTGGTGGCGTGCTCGGCGTTGATGATGTGCCCGGACTGCTCACCGCCGAGGGTGTGGCCGCCCGCGCGCATGGCCTCGAGCACGTACCGGTCCCCCACCCCGGCCTGCACCGTGGCGATACCGGCCGCCTTCATGGCGAGCAGCAGGCCGAGGTTGCTCATGACGGTCACCACGAGCGTGTCCCCGGCGAGCGTGCCGGCCTCCTTCATCGCGGTGGCCAGCACCCCCATGATCTGGTCGCCGTCGACCAGGCGCCCGGTGTGGTCGACGGCGAGGCACCGGTCGGCGTCGCCGTCGTAGGCCACCCCGAACGCGGCCCCGGACGCCACCGTGACCGCCTGGAGCTGCTCGGGGTGGGTGGAGCCGCAGTCCTTGTTGATGTTGCGCCCGTCGGGCGAGGCGTTGACGACCACCACGTCCGCGCCCGCCTCCCGCAGGGCGAGCGGGGCGATGTCGCTGGCCGCGCCGTTGGCACAGTCGATGGCGATGCGCACGCCCTTCAGGTGGGTCCCGGCGGCGGCGACCAGGTGGTCGATGTAGTTGCGGTCGGCCAGGGCGGACTCCACGGTGATGCGGCCGACATCGCCGCCGACCGGCCGCTCCCACTCGGTCGCCATGCGGGACTCGATCTCGTCCTCGATGGCGTCCTCGAGCTTGAAACCGCCACGCGCGAAGAACTTGATGCCGTTGTCCGGCATGGGGTTGTGCGAGGCGGAGATGACCACACCGAGGTCGACGTCGGTACTCGCGGTCAGGTGGGCGACGCCCGGGGTCGGGAGCACGCCGACCTGGGTGACGTCCACGCCGGCGCTCGCCAGCCCGGCGGCGACGGCGGAGGAGAGGAACTCCCCAGAGATCCGGGTGTCGCGGCCGATGACGGCGCGGGGCCGGCGCCCGGTGATCTCACCGGAGGTGGTCAGCACCCTGGCGGCGGCGGCGCCCAGGTTCAGGGCCAGCTCGGCGCTGACGTCGCGGTTGGCGAGCCCACGCACGCCGTCGGTGCCGAAGAGCCGTGCCATGTGTCCTCCGAAGGGTTCCTGAGTCTGTGCGTGCGGGAGTCGGTGGGTGCAGGTTTCTGTTCGTGCGGGGAGTCGGTGCGTGCAGGGCCGCCGATGCCCACCGGTGGCCCGCCGTCGTACCTTCACCGCGGTGCCACCGCGGACGGCGGAGCGCCGGCCGTTGGGCGACCGGGTCCATGGTGCCATCTCACGACGCGCAGCCCGGCAGTGCGAGCACGCTTCCCCACCGTGCGCGCGTGCCGCGGCACGTGGCGCAGGGCGCGCCGGGCACGGGTGTTCGCGTCGACCGAGGGTCCTCGGGTCGAGCGAGTGTGGCCCGCCACGGTCGCTCGGCCCGGCGACCCTCGGTCGATGTGCAGCAGCGGCGCATGAGCCCCGGACGCCCGCTCGACCAGGCCGGCCCGGGTTGCCCCGCACACGCGAAGGCCCCGCCACGCAGCTGCGTGGCGGGGCCTCGGCGCAAAGCGCAGATCAGCGCTTCGAGTACTGCGGGGCCTTACGGGCCTTCTTGAGACCAGCCTTCTTGCGCTCGACCGAACGGTCGTCACGCGTGAGGAAGCCGGCCTTCTTCAGCGCCGGGCGGTTGGAGTCGCGGTCGATCTCGTTCAGCGCGCGGGAGATGCCCATGCGCAGCGCACCGGCCTGGCCGGAGGTGCCACCGCCGTGGATACGGGCGATGACGTCGAAGCGGCCGTCGATGTCGAGCAGCGTGAACGGCGAGCGCACCAGCTGCTGGTGGAGCTTGTTGGGGAAGTAGTCCTCGAGCGTGCGCCCGTTGACCTTCCACTGACCGGTGCCGGGGACGAGCCGCACGCGGGCGACTGCCTCCTTGCGGCGACCGAGCGCCTGGCCCGGAGCGGTCAGGGACTGGCCCAGACCGCCAGCGGGAGCAGAGCTCTCGGTGGTGTAGGTGCTGGGGGCGTTCTCGTCGCCCAGCTCGATGTCCGAAGTGGTCTCAGCCACAGTTCTCCTTCAGTCCTTTTCCTGCGGTGCCCGTGGCGCGAGGCCTACTGGGCTACCTGGGTGATCTCGAAGGTCTGCGGCTTCTGCGCGCTGTGCGGGTGCTCCGCACCGCGGTAGACCTTCAGCTTGCTGAGCTGGGCGCGGCCGAGGGTCGTCTTCGGGATCATGCCGCGAACGGCCTTCTCCACGGCGCGCTCCGGCTTCTTCTCGAGGAGCTCGGCGTAGGTGGTGGCCTTCAGCCCGCCCGGGAAACCGGAGTGGCGGTACGCAAGCTTCTTCTCACGCTTGCTACCGGTCAGGGCGATCTTGTCAGCGTTGATCACGATGACGAAGTCGCCGTTGTCCACGTGCGGGGCGAAGGTCGGCTTGTGCTTCCCACGGAGCAGGGTGGCGACCTGGGTCGCCAGTCGGCCGAGGACGACGTCGGTAGCGTCAATGACGTACCAGTTCTTCGTGACGTCGCCGGGCTTCGGTGTGTACGTGCGCACGGGCGTAGCCTTCGTTTCTTCAGCGTTCTTGTCGTCGGGTACAGCTATGGCGGCGCTGAGACCCATGGTCAAATTGGTGCTCGCTGCGCGCATCCGGGCGGCTACGCCGGCGAGTGGGAGCACCGGGAGCGCATGGGGATGCACAACGACGTCCCAGGGTACTCCGACGCGAGCGACGCGGTCAAAACATCTCACCCACTCGACCTGCGTGAGGCCCGCCACGAAACCCGGCCACGCCGCGCCGGGAGCCCGGGTGGAATGTGCGTCATGAGGCCCCGCGGCGCCGGACATCAAGCACCCCAGACCAACGCAGGCGGACCGCTCAACGACGGCGGACGCCGTCGTCCTCCCACACCGGCTCCGAGGTCTCCACGACCGTGCCGTCCGCGCGGACCTGGAGGAAGCGATCGAAGCCACGGGTGAACCACCGGTCGTGGGTGACCGCCACCACGGTGCCCTCGAACGCGTCCAGGCCCGCCTCGAGGGCCTCGGCTGAGTGCAGGTCGAGGTTGTCGGTGGGCTCGTCGAGCAGGAGGAGCGTCGCCCCGGAGAGCTCGAGCAAAAGGATCTGGAACCTCGCCTGCTGCCCGCCGGAGAGAGTCTCCACCCGCTGTTCGGCGGCGTGGGCGAGCTCGTAGCGGTCCAGCGCGCGGCCGGCCTGCTCGCGCCCCATGCCGGCCCGCGTCCCCGCACCGCGGTGGAGCACCTCGAGCAGGGTCCGGCCGGTGAGGTCCGCGCGCAGCTGCCCCTGAGCGAACCACCCGGGCCGCACACGCGCCCCGAGCCGGGCCTCGCCGGTGTGCGGGACGTCCGCGACGGGCTGACCGTCGGCGGGAAGGTGTTCCGGCCCGGGGTCCGAGCCGCCCCGCGCGAGCAGCCTGAGCAGGTGCGACTTGCCCGTGCCGTTCGCACCGAGCACGGCCACGCGCTCGCCGAACCACACCTCCAGGTCGAACGGCGTGGTCAGCCCGGGCAGCTCGAGAGCGGTGCAGACGATCGCCCGTTTGCCGGTGCGTCCGCCGCGCAGGCGCATGGTGACGTGCTGGGCGGCGACGACCACCTCCGGTGGGCCCGCCGCCTCGAAGCGGGCGAGGCGGGTGCGGGCCGCCTGCAGCCGGGCGGCCATGTCGGAGTTGTAGGCCGCCTTCTGCCGGTACATGACCACCAGCTGGCGCAGCTTGGCGTGCTCCTCGTCCCAGCGGCGCCGCAGCTCCTCCAGCCGGCTCATCCGCTCGGCCCGCGCGGCGGGGAACGTGGCGAAGGAGCCGCCGTGCACCCAGGACGTGGCGCCGGCGGGGCCGGGCTCGAGGGCGGCGACGTGCGTGGCCGTGCGGGCGAGGAGCTCGCGGTCGTGGCTGACGAAGAGGACGCCCTTGGTGGTGGCGCGCAGCTGGTCCTCGAGCCAGCGCTTGGTGGGCACGTCGAGGGAGTTGTCCGGTTCGTCCAGGACAAGCAGCCCGGCGGGGCCGCGCAGCAGGGCCGTGAGCGCCAGCCGCTTGGCCTCGCCGCCGGAGAGGGTGCGCACCGCGCGCCATTGAGCGCGGTCGAACGGCTGGGCGAGCACCTCCATGGTGATCTCGTCCCACTCGGCCTCGGCGGCGTAGCCGTCCACCTCGGCCCAGTCGGCCAGCGCCTGGGCGTACGCGAGCTGGGCGGGCTCGTCGTCGTCGGTCATCATCGCCAGCTCCGCGGCCTCGAGCCGGTGGGCCACCTCACGCAGCCGGTCGGGCGCGTGGGCGACGAGGAGGTCACGCACGGTGCGGTCGTCGGCCGTGCGACCGACGAGCTGGTCCATGACGGCGAGCGTGCCGCTGCGGCTGACGGTGCCGCGGTGGGGCTCCAGCTGACCGGTGGCGATGCGCACGAGGGTGGTCTTGCCGGCGCCGTTCGGGCCGATCAGCGCCACCCGGTCGCCCTCACCCGCGCGGAGCGAGACGTCGGCGAGGAGTCCGCGACCGTCCGGCAGGTCGTAGCCGATGCCGGCCAGGTCCAGGTGTGCCACCGCGTCAGGATCGCGCACGGGGTGCGCGGTGGTCCAACGGATTGGGGCCGGCTGTCCGTCCGTGCGAGCCCGCCGTCCGCCGGTGCGAGGCCGGCAGACCGGTGGCAGGCTGGCCGTATGAGTACCGATGTTCCCAACCTGCCCCAGGACTCTCCCGGCGACGACCAGTTCCTCAGCGACGAGTCGTGGCAGCCCAACAAGGAGGACGCGCTGCTGACGACGGACAGCGAGGACGTCCTCGACGACGGCCTGACCGCCCCGGACACCGACCCTTTGGCGTCACTCGACCTGACCGAGTCGGGACAGCGCGAGGGCGAGACATGGGACGACCGGCTCGCCCGCGAGGAGCCGGAGGTGTGGGAGGAACAGCCGCCCGCCGACGCGAGCGACCAGGCGGGCACGGGGATCAACGGTGAGGAGCCGACCGGTGAGGAGTCCGCCGTCGGGACCCTCGTGGCCGCGCCGGACGACGACGACCCCTCCGACCGTCCAGGTGAGGAGCAGGACGTGTTCGCCGCGACCGCCGCGCGAACCGGCAACCTCGCACCCGAGGAACAGGCCATGCACCTTGAGGACCAGGGCATCGCCGTCGACGAGGGCGGCACGATCGAGCCCGACGGCGAGGACGTCATCGCCGGTGAGGACCGCCTCTAGACCGGGGTCGCCGCACCCGAGGCGCCCGTAGACTGCACCGCACCACGAGGAGGTGCGGCCGTGCGAGCAACCAAGCGACGCCCGGTGGTGCGGCTCGACGCCGACGGCGGTCGCCGCGCCCGCGCGGACACCCTCGCGGGCGAGGAGCCGCTCGAGATCCGCGTGGCCGGCGTGCCGTACAGCATCACCATGCGCACGCCCGGCGCAGACTTCGACCTGGTGGCCGGTTTCCTGGTCTCCGAGGGTCTGGTGTGGCACGCCGGGCAGATCGTGTCCATCGCGTACGGCGCCGGCGTGGAGCCCGACGGCTCCCGCAGCTACAACTTGGTCGAGGTGCGGCTGGCAGCCGGAGTCGCGCCGCCCGACCCCTCGTTGAGCCGACACGTCTACACCTCCAGCTCGTGCGGCATCTGCGGGACCGCCTCCATCGAGGCGGTGACGCGCGCCTCCCGCTTCCCGCCCGACGGGGACGGCCTGCGCATCAGGCTTCCGGAGCTCCTCGCGCTGACCGAGCGGCTGCGCCAGGGCCAGCAGGTCTTCGACAGCACGGGCGGCGTGCACGCGGCCGGCTTGTTCGCGGTCACCGCGGACGGGCGCGCGGACCTCGCGTGCCTGCGCGAGGACGTGGGTCGCCACAACGCCGTCGACAAGACGGTCGGCTGGGCACTGCGGGAGGGCAGCCTGCCGCTGAGCGGGACCGTCCTGCAGGTGTCCGGCCGGGCGTCCTTCGAGCTCGTGCAGAAGGCGTACATGGCCGGGATCCCCGCACTGGCTGCGGTGAGCGCACCATCCGCGCTCGCCGTCGAGCTCGCCGCGGAGTGCGGCATCACGCTGGTCGGGTTCAGCCGCGGCGCGAGCGTCAACGTCTACGCGGGCGAGCACCGGATCCTGACCTGACCTGTCAGTTCTTCTTGGCCGGCGCCTTGCTCTTCCCGACGGCGTTGCCGGGCTTGGCGGTGCCGCATCACCGCGGCGGTGCGGTTTTGCACCAGGGTTCGGGGGTGTCGACGCTGGTCGGCGGTGTGTGCACAGGCGTGAGGTGGGATGTCGGTGGTCGTCGCTAGTGTCGTACACATGTTCGATACGGGCGGTGGTGCGGGATCGGTGGTGGTGGTGCCGGGCGGCGCTGGCACGCCGGGCGGCGCTGGGGTGCCGGGCGGCGCTGGGGTGCCGGGCCGGCCTGTGTCCGCGGTGGACGTGGACCGGTGGCGGGCGGCGGTGGTGGGGCTGGACCGGGATGTCTCGGATGCCGAGCGGGTGGACCAGCTGCGTGCCTTGGAGGACCTCAAGGCCGCCGCGGCGGCGGCGCAGGCGCGGATCGCGGTCGACTTCGAGGCCTCTCAGCGCAAGGCCCAGGCCTCGGCCGGTGTGCCGGCCGCCCGCCGGGGCCGGGGCATCGGCGCCCAGATCGCGTTGGCGAGGCGGGAGTCCCCGGCCCGGGCGGGGCGGCTGCTGGGTCTGGCCAAGGCGCTGGTGGAGGAGATGCCGCACACCTTCGCCGCGCTGGCGGCCGGGGTCCTGAGCGAGGGGCGTGCGACGTTGCTGGTGCGCGAGTCCGCGTGCCTGTCCGTGACGGACCGGGCCGTGTTCGACGCCGAGGTCGCCGCCGACCCCGCCGCCCTGGACGGGGTGGGCGACCGGCGGCTGGTGGCCCGCGCCAAGGCGGTGGCCTACCGGCTCGACGCGGCCGCGGCCGTGGGACGGCTGCGCCAGGTCGAGGCCGACCGCTACGTGAGCCTGCGCCCGGCGCCGGACACCATGACCTACCTGACTTGCCGGTGGTCCAGGGCGTGGGCGTCTACGCGGCGCAGAGCCGCGTCGCGCAGAGCCTGCGCGCCCAGGGCGACCCGCGTAGCCGCGGGCAGATCATGGCCGACACCCTCGTCGAGCGGGTCACCGGCCAGGCGGTGGCCGCCGCCGTGCCGGTCGAGGTCCAGGTCGTCATGACCGACCGGGCCCTGCTCGCCGGGGACGACGAACCCGCCACGATCCCCGGGTACGGCACCGTGCCCGCCGCGTGGGCCCGCCTGCTGGTCCACGAGCGCACCAACGGCGCCGGCTGCGCCGCCGGCACCGCGGATGAGCCGGTCCTGGTGTGGTTGCGGCGGTTGTTCACCGCCCCGAGCACCGGGCAGCTGGTCGCGCTGGACTCCCGGCGCCGCAGCGTCCCGGCCGGGCTGGCGCGGTTCATCGACCTGCGCGACCAGGGCTGTCGCACCCCGTGCTGCGACGCCCCGGTCCGCCACCACGACCACGTCGTGGCCCACGCCGACGGCGGACCCACCACCGCGGCGAACCTCAAGGGCACCTGCGAGGCCTGCAACTACGCCAAACAAGCACCCGGCTGGCGCGACCACCCCCTGACCACCGGCGAGCAACGCGCCGGACCGGCAGAACAGCAACGCGCCGGACCCGACCCCGGGCACCTCGTGCAGACCACCACCCCGACGGGCCACCGCTACACCTCGGCCGCGCCCGCCCTACCCGGCCACCACGCGCCCACACCCCAGGCACCGAACCCGGCCGCCAACCACAGCCCCATCGAACGCCTCCTGCTCGACCTATACTGGGCAGCCTGAGACCCCGGGTCTCGGCGGAGGCGGGCGCGGACCCTCCGTGTCGCCGCAGCCGCTGGTCGGGAATGCTCGCGACCCGGCTTCAGGGCGCAGGCAGCACGCGCCGGGCGCGGGCCTGAACCGCCCGGGCCGTGAGCTCGTGATCGGCCGGGTATGCGACCTCCTCGAGCGTGAGTCCGTGCGCCGGCGCCACCGTCACGGCGGCGTCGCGCAGGCCGGTGGCGAGCACCTGTGCGGGCCACCCCACCGGGCGGCGTCCCTCGCCTACCGCCAGGCACGCCCCGACGAGCGCACGGACCATGGAGTGGCAGAACGCGTCGGCGCGCACGGAGGCGACGACCAGACCGGCGTCCGGCTCGCCGGCGGGCCCCCTCCGCCACCGCAGGTCGAGCAGGGTCCGAATCGTCGTCGCGCCCTCACGAGGCTTGCAGTAGGCGGCGAAGTCGTGCTCGCCGAGCAGGTGCTGGGCCGCCGCGTCCATGCCGGCGACGTCGAGCGCCCGGCCGTGCCACACCACATCATGGCGACGCAACGGATCCCGGCACGCGACGTCGTCGGCGATGCGGTAGGCGTAGCGCCGCCAGACGGCGGCGAACCGGGCGTCGAAACCCGTCGGCGCCGCCACCGCCCGGTGCACGACGATGTCGCTCGCCCCACGCGGGGACCCCCCGCGGCCCAGCACACCAGCGAGCCGGACCACGAGGGCCTCCCCAGGCGTGCGGTCGCTGCGACCAGGGACCGCTACCCACGCCCGCGCGGGGACGTCGACGTGCGCGACCTGGCCCCGGGCGTGGACGCCCGCGTCGGTGCGGCCCGCCACGGTGAGCCGCACCGACGGCAGCCGCAGCACCGTGGCGAGCGCCTCCTCCAGCGTCCCCTGCACGGTGCGCAAACCAGGCTGCGCCGCCCACCCGGCGAACGCCGCGCCGTCGTAGGACAGGTCGAGGCGAACCCGCAGATCGGCCGTGTCGGGGGTGCTCACGCACGCAGGCTAACGCGAGACACCACGCCGTCCGAGGTCGCCATCGGAACCTCCGGGGGCACAGAGCCGACGGTAACCGTCCGGAGCACCACCCCTTCCGGCCCCCGAGGGCGCATGGCATGGTGGGGGTTCGGCCGGATGCTTCTGAGGCACGGCCGCGTCTCGGCCGGATGCAGGACACGGCCGCACTTTCGAGTCCGCACGACGACGTCAGACACGAAGGAGACCCAGCTGTGGGTGGAAACAAGGCAATCAGCTACGCAGGGACCGGCAAGGTCGAGGTGATCGACACCGATTACCCCACGTTCGAGCTCAAGGACGGGCCGGGGGTCAACCCGGCCAACATCGGCCGCAAGGTCGACCACGGGGTGATCCTCAAGACGGTCGCCACGAACATCTGCGGCTCGGACCAGCACATGGTCCGCGGCCGCACGACGGCGCCCACGGGGCTCGTCCTGGGGCACGAGATCACCGGCGAGGTGGTCGAGTGCGGCCCCGGCGTCGAGTTCATCAAGGAGGGGGACATCGTCTCGGTGCCCTTCAACATCTCCTGCGGCCGCTGCCGCAACTGTAAGGAGCGCAAGACCGGCATCTGCCTGAACGTCAACCCCGACCGGCCCGGCTCGGCCTACGGGTATGTGGACATGGGCGGCTGGGTCGGGGGGCAGGCACAGTACGTGCTGGTGCCCTACGCCGACTGGAACCTGCTGAAGTTCCCCGACAAGGACCAGGCCATGGAGAAGATCCTGGACCTGACCATGCTCTCCGACATCTTCCCGACCGGGTACCACGGCGCCTACACCGCCGGGGTGACCACGGGGTCGACGGTCTACATCGCCGGTGCCGGCCCGGTGGGGCTCGCTGCCGCCACCGCTGCGCAGCTGCTCGGCGCGGCCGTGGTGATCGTGGGCGACCTCAATGAGGAGCGTCTGGCGCAGGCCCGCAGCTTCGGCTGCGAGACGGTCGACGTGTCCAAGGGCGACCCGAAGGAACAGCTCGAGCAGATCCTCCGCGTCCCGGAGGTGGACTGCGCCGTCGACGCGGTCGGCTTCGAGGCACGCGGCCACGGCAAGGATGCGGCGACCGAGCAGCCGGCGACGGTGCTCAACTCGCTCATGGACCTCACCGCAGCCGGCGGCGCGATGGGCATCCCAGGCCTGTACGTCACCGGTGACCCGGGCGGCGTGGACGAGGCCGCGCAGCACGGCGACCTCTCCATCCGGCTCGGCCTCGGTTGGTCGAAGTCCCTCGGCTTCACCACCGGCCAGTGCCCGGTGATGAAGTACCACCGCGGCCTGATGATGGCGATCCTGCACGACAAGGTCCAGATCGCTAAGAACGTCAACGCCACGGCGATCCCGCTGGAGGAGGCCCCGCAGGGCTACGCCGACTTCGACAAGGGCGCCGCGAAGAAGTACGTGCTCAACCCGAACGACATGATCAAGGTGGCCTGACCGCCTCATGCCCGACGGCGGGGCCCGGCGTGCGTGCACCGCGCCGGGCCCCGCCGTCACCCCCTACGTGCCCCGCGAGATGTCATCTTCTCCGCGAGATGTCAGTTTGGTCCTTCGTACCGCACGCGCTCACCGCGCTCCAGGCGCTCTCGCTGCGGCACCACGGTGTAACGGGGGTCCTTCGCCGACTGCTGCCCGGCCTCGAACACGCCCACGCGCGTGCACGCGGAGCCCGCGACCAGCGCGGCCCCGGAGATGACCGCCGCCACGCGGCTGCGACCCGCCACCAGCGAACCGAGCGCCCCGCCCACGGTGAGCACCCGGGCGGCGCGCATCAGCCGGCCCGCGAGGCCCTGGTGCAACGGCTCGGCCGTGATGCCCATCGACCGTTCCATGCGGGCCTCGGCCAGCTGCTCGACGATCGCGCCGCCGAGCGCCAGGCGACGCGCGGGTCCCGCCTGGGCCGCGGGGGCGGTCACCATGCCCAGCCCACCGGCCGCCGCGGCCGCGGAGGCGGTGAAGACGAACGGCAGCTCCCGGTAGGCCTCGTGCCAGGACGGCGTCGCCGTGTCCGCCAGCAGGACGGCCGTGTACGCGGCGACAGGCGGCGCCGTCACCGCCGCGACCAGGCCGGCCGGGCGACCCAGGGCCATCAGCAGCCGCACCGGCCCACGACGCCAGCGGGCCGGGAGCACGGCGGCGACCTCCGCCGCGGCGGCGACCCCGGCGAACGGCCCATAGGCGGAGAGGATCCACGTGCCCACCGACATCGGTGAGGTCAGCTTCGCGACGCGCAGCATGTTGAGGAAGCGGGCGGGCCGTCCGAGGTCGTGGACGAGGGCCACGACGCTGAAGCTCAGGCCCGCGAGCGCCGCGAGCCGGCCCGACCGGCGCAGCGCGTCTCTGCCGGTGAGGTCGGCGCCGGCGGCGAGGAGCGAGGAGCCTGCCGCCAGCCCGCCGGCGAACATGTAGGCGGGGATGTCGATCTCCCACGGGGAGGGCTTGACGATCGGCCGCCCGTAGTAGGACGTGAACTCGGCGGGCGGCACCATGGGGCGCTCGCCGCCACGGTCGCCAGGGCCACCGCCACTACGGCCCCGGCGACGGCCCCGGTCTCGACCACCGCGGCCACCGTCTCGCCCCGCGTCGCGGCCGCTCCGCTCACCCCGGTCCGGACCGCCGCGCCGCTCCCCCGCGCCCGCCCACCGGCCCTGCCGGATGCCGTCCGGTCCTGTCTCCCCTGCCCCCACCGGCCCCCGTGATGCGTCCTGGGGCACCTCCGCGCCGCTCAACGCTTCCCCAGGAACACCGCGGCCGCACCGAGGAAGAGCGCGACAGCCGCCGTGGTGGCGCGGTTGAACATGTGTGGCAGATCGCGGGTGGTGACGACCGGATCCGGCGGCAGGCCGTAGACCTCGGGCTCATCGAGGAGCAGGAAGAACGCGCCGGCGCCGCCCACGCCGTCGTTCGGGTCGTCGCCGTAGAGGCGGGCCTCGCTCACCCCGGCACCGCGCAGCGTCTCCGCGCGCGCGCGGGCCCGCTCACGCAGCTCGTCGACGTCACCGAACTGGATGGAGTCGGTGGGGCACGCCTTGGCGCAGGCCGGCTCCATCCCGGCACCGAGCCGGTCGTAGCAGAGGGTGCACTTCTGGGCGACCCCGACGTTGCGTGCCCCCTCCGGGCCCTTGCGCCGCTCGATCACGCCGTACGGGCAGGCGGGCACGCAGTAGCCACACCCGTTACAGATGTCGGGCTGGACGACGACGGTGCCGAACTCGGTGCGGAAGAGCGACCCGGTGGGGCACACGTCCAGGCAGGCGGCGTGCGTGCAGTGCTTGCACACGTCCGAGGACATCAGCCACCGGAAGTCGGGCCGCTCGCCGTCGGACGAGCCGACCTCAGCCCTCCCGCCGTCGGGCGCGCCGACGTCGGAGCCTGGCCCGCCGGGCGGCCTCACTGACGGCATGCCGAGGTCCACCGTCGCCCGGTTCCCGCCGGACCGGGCCCCGGCGGGCTGCTCGACGAACGCCACGTGCCGCCAGGTGTTCGCGCCGAGCGCGCCGGTGTTGTCGAAGGACATGCCAAGCAGGTCGTAGCCCTCGTCGGGGACGAGATTCCACTCCTTGCAGGCCACCTCGCAGGCCTTGCACCCGATGCACACGCTGGTGTCGGTGAAGAAGCCCATGCGCGACGGCGGGTCCGAGTAACCCGCCTCGCGCGCCGGGTCGATCGGACCGAACAGGCTGTTCCTAGCCATGAGCGCCCTCCTGCTCCTCGCCGCCGTTCCCGGCTGCCCCAGCCCCGCCACCGCCGTCGTCGCCGCTACCGCCCGCCCCGCCACCGCCGTCGCCACCAGCACTGTCGCCACCACCACCACCGCGCGCCGTGACGAACGGGGCATACCGCTCCCCCGCCACCCCCGCACGACCACGGTAGCCAGCCACGTACGCCAACAGTGCCGGCCCGGTCGGCCGACGCCCGGCCCGCACGTCGCACGTGCCCGCCTTCGTCTCCTGGATGAGGACGTTGGGGTCCAGCGTGATGCCGAACAGGTCGTTGGCGGAGTCGCCCTGCACCAGGCCGCTGGTGCCCCAGTGGTAGGGCAACCACACCTGGTGCACCGTGCGTCCCTCCACCCGCAGCGGCACCAGCCGGTCGGTGACGAGCACCCGGCCCTCCACGGCGGCGCGCGCGGTCACGACGTGGCACCAGCCCAGGTGCTCCAACCCCCGCTCCGCCGCCAGCTCCGGGGAGACCTCGACGAACATCTCCGGCTGCAGCTCGGACAGGTACGGCACGAACCGGCTCATGCCGCCGGCCGTGTGGTGCTCGGTCAGGCGGCTGGTGGTGAACACGTACGGGAAGACCTCACCGTGGGCGAGCGGCGGGCTCGGGTTCAGCGGGTTGTCATCGCGCCGGTACTCGATGCGGGTGGGGTTGGCCTGCTGCCCGTACAGCGGGTTGGCGAACGGGGACTCCACCGGCTCGTAGTGGGTGGGCAGCGGCCCGTCCAGCAGGCCCTGCGGCACGAACAGGCTGCCCTTGCCGTCCCCCTGCATGATGAATGCGTCGTCCCCGGCGATGCCCGCCACCCCGGCCGCCCCCTCCGGCGGGCGGTAGGACGGCGGCTTGTCCGGTTCGAAGTCGGGCACGTCGTGGCCAGTCCACCGCCCGGCGTCGGCGTCCCACCACACGTAGGCCTTGCGCTCGCTCCACGGGCGTCCCTGCGGGTCGGCGGAGGCACGGTTGTACAGGATCCGCCGGTTTGCCGGCCACACCCACCCCCACTCCGGTGCCACCCAGCTCTGCTCCGAGCCGGGCTTGCGGCGGGCCGCCTGGTTCACGCCGTCGGCGAAGACGCCGGTGTAGATCCAGCAGCCGCCCACCGTGGAGCCGTCGGACCGCAGCTGCGTGAACGACGACAGCTCACGTCCCGTGGCGACCTCGTAACCGTTGATCTCCCGCAGCACGGCCTCCGCACTGGGCTCCGCCGTCGGGCCGTGGGTGGGGTAGTCCCAGGCCAGGTCGAGGACCGGACGGTCCTTGGGGTCGGTGGAAGCGGCCAGCTTCTCGCGGACCATCCGGCCGAGGTGGAAGAAGAACCACAGCTCCGAGCGCCGGTCCCCGGTCGGCTCGACCGCCTTCTCCCGCCACTGCAGCATCCGCTGGGTCTGGGTGAAGGTGCCCTCCTTCTCCACGTGCGAGGCGGCCGGCAGGAGGAAGACCTCGGTGGGGCACTCCTCGGTCACGATCTCACCGGTGGCGACCTCCGGGGAGTCCCTCCAGAACGTCGCGCTCTCGATCTCGTACAGGTCCCGGACCACGAGCCAGTCCAGCTGGGCCATGCCCAGGCGCTGGGCGCGGCCGTGCGCGGAGCCGACGGCGGGGTTCTGCCCGAGCAGGAAGTAGCCCTTGACCTTCCCGTCGATCATGTCCAGCACCGTGCGGTAGGTGCCGTGGTCGCCAGTCAGGCGGGGCAGGTAGTCGTAGCAGAAGTCGTTCTCCGCGGTCGCGGCCTCGCCCCAGTAGGCCTTGAGCAGGCTGACGGCGTAGGCGTCGGCCTGGGCCCAGTACCCCTTGGCGCCTGGGTGGCGCACGCTGTCCACCCACGCCTGGAGGTCCGGGTGGTCCGTGGCGTGCGGCATGGGCAGGTACCCGGGCAGGAGGTTGTACAGGGTGGGGATGTCGGTGGAGCCCTGGATGCTGGCGTGGCCGCGCAGGGCCATGATCCCGCCCCCGGGGCGGCCCATGTTGCCCAGCAGCAGCTGGAGGATGGCGCCGGTGCGGATGTACTGCGCGCCCACGCTGTGCTGGGTCCACCCCACGCTGTAGACCAGCGCCGTCGTCCGCTCCCGTCCGGAGTTCTCCGCCCAGGCCCGGGCGACCTCGAGGAACTGCTTTCGCGGGACCCCGCACGTAGTCTCGACGAGCTCGGGGGTGTACCGGGCGAAGTGCCGCTTGAGCACCTGGAAGACGCAGCGCGGGTCCTGCAGGGTCTCGTCCCGTGGCGGGTGGCCCTCGATCTGCACGCCGTGGGTCTCGTGCTGCATGGG